>NZ_JBSHGZ010000019.1:0-141468 GCF_053618075.1 Embleya sp. NPDC055664 | reverse complement strand
CCGCCCACCCGGGGGGGCGCTCCCCCCCCGGCCGGGGTCCCCCGGGCCCCCCCCCCCGCGGGGGGGCCCCCCCCCTACCGCGGGGGGCCCGCCCCTCGGCGTGTCCTCGTGGATTTCTCGTGTCGCCGCGCGGAGCGCGGACCTCAGACCAGGGCGCGGGCCCGGTTCACCAGCGCGCGGACCGAGTCGTCGGTGTCGGCCGGCAGCGCGTCGAACGCGAACCAGCGCAGGTCCAGCGACTCCTCGCTGATCACCTCGATCGCGCCGGGCGGGGCCAGCGCCGCGTACTGCACGTCCAAGTGCACCGCGCACGGTGTGTCGTGCCGGTCGAGGTAGACCGGCGCGCCGTCGGCGAGCAGGGTCAGACCGGCGATCCCGGACTCCTCGTGGGCCTCGCGCAGCGCCGCCTCGGCCGGTGTGCGGTCATCCGGTTCGCAGTGCCCGCCGGTCTGCAACCACCGGAGGATCTTCGCGTGCAGGGTGAGCAGCACCCGACCGCCGGCGGCATCCACGATCAGCGCACTCGCCGTCACGTGCCCGGCGCGGCAGCCCTTGAGCATGCCGTCGTCGTACCTGGCCAGATGCTCCAGGTAGGCCCGGCGCAGCCCGTCGACACGATCGTCGGGCGCGTGCCACGTGGACAACGCGTCGACCGTCGCGACCCGAAGGCTCACGCGGCGGGACCCTTGTCGCCGTCGGTGCCCTTCGGCTTGTCGTCGTCGCCGTTCGCCTCACGCTCGGCGTCGTCGGCTTTCGCCTCGCCCTTCGACTCCAGCGAGTCCAGGTCCGCGTCCAACTCGGCGTCGAGACCGGACAGGTCCAGCTCGGCGTGGTGCACGAAGCCGTCGGGGTCGTCCAGGTCGGCCGCGGTCGGCAGCAGGTCGGGGTGCTGCCACACCGCGTCGCGCCCGTCCACGCCGCGCGCGTCGGCCAGCGAGGCCCACAACCGGGCCGCGTCGCGCAGTCGGCGCGGGCGCAACTCCAGGCCCACCAGCGTGGCGAAGGTCTGCTCGGCCGGACCGCCCGTGGCCCGCCGCCGACGCAGCGTCTCGCGCAGCGCGCCCGCCGAGGGCAGCCGCGGCGCCGCCGCGCTGTGCACGACCGCGTCGACCCAGCCCTCCACCAGCGCGAGGGCCGTCTCCAGCCTGGACAGCGCGGTCTTTTGCTCCGGCGTCTCCTCGGGCTCGAACAGCCCTTGCGAGAATGCCTCCTGCAACGCCTCGGGGTTGCTCGGGTCGATCCGACCCGCGGCCTCCTCCAGGCGGCTCATGTCCACCTTGATGCCTCGGGCATACGCCTCTACGGCGCCGAACAGGTGTTGCCGCAACCACGGCACGTGCACGAACAGGCGCTGGTGCGCGGCCTCGCGCAGGGCCAGGTAGAGCCGCACCTCCTCCTGGGGCAGGGACAGGCCCTCGCCGAACGCGGTCAGGTTGGCCGGCAGCAGCGCCGCCTTGCCCGCCGGACCGATCGGCAGCCCGACATCGGTCGAGCCGACCACCTCGCCGGCCAGCGCGCCGAGCGCCTGGCCCACCTGGGCGCCGAACATCGCGCCGCCCATGCCGCGCATCATGCCGAGCAGCGGCCCGGCCATGCTCTGCATCTCGTCGGGCATCATCTCGCCCATGGCCGCGACCACCCGGGTCGCCAGCGGCTCGACCAGCGCGCGCCACTGGGGCAGCGTCGCCTCGATCCACTCGGAACGACTCCAGGCCGCGGTGGTGCTCACACCGGACGGCAGCGACGTAGCCTCGTCCAGCCACAGCTCGGCGAGCCGCACCGCCTCCTCGACGCCCGAGCGCTCCACCGCGCCGATCGACGCGTCGCCCTGCTGCGCCACCGTCTGCCGGGCGATGTCGCGGGCCAGGTCCCAGTTGACCGGCCCGCCCTCGTAGGAGAGGAGCTTGCCCAGCTGCTGGAAGGCCGCGCCGAGATCGGCCTGATTCATCTGTCCGAAAAGCGCGCCGAACGGGTTGTTCGGGTCACCGCCGGCGGCACCGAACCCGAAGGGGTCGTTCGGATTCGAACCACCGGACCCGCCGCCGGGGCGGTCGGGATCGTCGTCGCCCGAGGGCTTGCCGAAGCCGAACGGGAAGTCAGCCATGGTGGGGCCCCTCTACGTTTTCCATGTGTGCGGCGCCCTCGGGCCCGACCATTCGATGCCGACTCACGGTTACCTCGTCTCGCTCGAGCCGCCCGCCGCCCCGGCCGGAGACGACACCGCGCAGGCGCCGAAACGCGCCTGGCGTGAAGATCACAACAACACCTCCGGCAGGATGGATCGCGGACACTGACAGGAAAGGCAAGCAGTCGCGCGTACCTTTCTTGACGAACCGCTCGTACCAAACTAACCACGGGAGACCGCCAGTGAGTTCCCAGCCCCCACGCGTTCGCTCTGGGCGGAGCGGGCGGGAGAGCACGAGCGAAGGCACCGGAACCGATGCCGCGCAGACCGCTCCGGAGAGCGATCCCCAGTCCTCGGGCCGGCCCGAGGACCAGCCCTCGGCCACCAGTGTGCCCCGGGTGCGCCCGGTCGTCGCGGTCACCGGCGCCGCCGCCGGGCTCGGTCATCGCGTCGCCTCGCTCCTGGCCGCGAACGACCAGGTCAAACGTCTGATCGCGATCGACGAGCGGCGCGGCGAGATCCCCGGCGCGCAGTGGCGGATCATGGACGTCCGCGACCCCGCGCTGGCCGGTCGGCTGGAGGGCGTGGACGTGGTGGTGCACCTCGCGCTCGACATGTCGCTCGACTCCGAGCCCAGGTCCCGGGGCGCGCGCAACGTGCGCGGAACCCAGACCGTGCTGACCGCCGCCGCCGCGGCCCGGGTGCCGCGCGTGGTGTTGTGCACCTCGGCGATGGTCTACGGCGCGCTGCCGGACAACGACGTACCGCTCACCGAGGACGCGCCGCTGCGCGCCACGGCCGACGCCTCGCTGGTCGGCGATCTGCTGGAGATCGAGGAACTGGCCGAGCGCACCCCGCGCGCCCATCCGCACGTCAAGGTCACCGTGGTGCGACCGGCGACGCTGGTCGGCGGTCCCGAGGCGGACAGCGTGATGACCAGGCACTTCGAGGCGCCGCGCCTGCTCGTGGTCTCCGGCGGGCAGCCCCGCTGGCAGTTCTGCCACCTGGACGACCTGGCCTCGGCGCTGGAATTCGCCGCGCTCGGCCGGGTCGAGGGTGTGGTCACGGTCGGCTCGGAGGGCTGGCTGGAGCAGGAGGAGATCGAGGAGTTGTCCGGCATGCGCCGGATGGAGCTGCCCGCCTCGCTCGCCCTGGGCACCGCCGAACGGCTGCACCGCCTCGGCATCACGCCCGCCCCCGCGGGCGACCTCGCCTACACGATGCACGGCTGGGTGGTCTCCGCGGAACGGCTGCGTGCGGCGGGCTGGCGGCCGGCGTGGACCAACGAGGCGGCGTTCGCCGCGCTCCTGGAGGACGTCGCCGGGCGGCACGCGCTGGTGGCCCGCCGGCTCGGCCGCAAGGACGCCACCACGCTCGGCGCGGCCGGTGCCACCGTGGCCCTGGTCGGCACGGCCGCGATCGTGCGCAAGGTGCGCCGCCGGCGCCGGGGGTTCTGAGCCGCGCGGCCCGGTGGCGACCGGGTTTCGGCCCGCTCCGGCGCGGGGTCGCCCGCGCCGTCGGGGGACCGGGGTGTCCGGGTCCGTGGCGCGGCGCGCGATACTGCCCGGTATGGACGTCATCCGCATCGCCGAGATCCGCGACACGCCGTTGTCCGTCGACGAGGTTTTCGCCGCGGTCGGCGACCCCGCCGCCGGTGGCATCGACCTGTTCGTCGGTACGGTCCGTGACGCCGACGGCGGGCGCACGGTCACCGCGCTCGAATACTCCGCCCACCCGTCGGCCGCGGCCGAGCTGCGTCGGGTGATGGAGAAGATCGCCGCCGACCAACCGGTGCTGGCGATGGCGGCGGTACACCGGGTCGGCCGGCTGGCGATCGGCGACCTGGCGGTCGTGGTCGCGGTCGCCTGCCCGCACCGCGCGGAGGCGTTCGCCGCGTGCCGCCGACTGATCGACGACCTCAAGCACGAGGTGCCGATCTGGAAGCTCCAGCACTTCACGGACGGCGACGCGGACTGGGTCGGCGCCTGCTGACCCCGCACGCACCCGCTCCGACGCCCCATTTGCCCCGTTCGCCCCACCCGTTCCCGGGTGTCCCGGGCGCCTCGGAGCAGCGAAAATGCACCATCACCACCACATACATATGATTTAAGCCGTCACCCTCCCTCTCGTGTCGATGGAGTACGTCATGGCGGCTGTCGCATGGTGGTGGGCCATCCCGGGCGTCGCGCTCGTGATCGCCGTGAGCTGGGCCGCGTGGACGGCTCGGGCGTTGCGTACGCCGAGCATGCGCGACTCGATGTCCGCCTTCGAGGAGTGGAGCGCGGCGCTGGACCGGGTGCGCACCGCCACCCCGGTCGTGCACGACCCCACTGTCGAGGCGCCCGACCCGACGCTCCCGGGAACGGTCCACGACAACCCGTGACGGCCCGGCCCGCACCGCAAGAATCCGGGTGCCGTAGGGTCGGGCGCATGTCGCGCCGCACCGCCACCCTGGTCGTCTCCGGGCTGCTGCTCCTGGCCCTGGCCTGCGCCGTGCTGTTCGCGCCGGTGCCCTACGCCGAGTTGAGCCCCGGGCCCACGTACAACACGCTCGGCGACGAGGGCGGCAGGCCGGTCATCGAGATCTCCGGCCACGAGACGTACCCCACGAGCGGGCACCTGAACATGACCACCGTGTCGGTGACCAACAAGTCCTACGACATGCCGCTGCTCGACGCGCTGGCCGGCTGGGTCAAGGGCGACGCGGACGTGGTGCTGAAGAAGTCGCTGTATCCCGACGACAAGTCGGCGGCCGAGGTCGAGCGGGAGAACGCCGAGGAGTTCAGCTCCTCGCAGGAGCACGCCAAGGTGGCCGCGTTCGCCGCCCTGAACATCCCGATCGAGAAGCAGGTGATCGTCTCGACCGTGGCCAAGGACGCGCCCGCGCTCGGCAAGCTGCACGCCGGCGACATCATCCTGGCCGTGGACGGCACGCCGATCACCAAAACCGAGGACGTTGCCGGGGCGATCACCAAGCACAAGGCCGGCGAGTCGGTCACGCTCACGGTGGACCCGGCCGATGCCCGCGGTACCAGGCGCGACGTGCAGGTGGTCACCGGCAGGGCCGAGGACGACGGCCGCGCGCTGGTCGGCATCACCCCGGGCATCCTGCCGAAGTTCCCGTTCAAGGTGGAGATCCACCTGGAGGACGTCGGCGGCCCCAGCGCCGGGATGATGTTCGCGCTCGGCATCGTCGACAAGCTCAGCCCCGGCGACCTGACCGGCGGCAAGTTCGTGGCCGGCACCGGCACCATCGACGACGCGGGCAAGGTCGGCGCGATCGGCGGCATCCAGATGAAGACCATCGGGGCCCGCCGCCAGGGCGCCAAGTACTTCCTCACCCCCAAGGCCAACTGCGCCGCCGCCGCGCAGACCCGGCCGGGCGGTCTGACCCTCGTCCAGGTGGAGACGCTGGACGACGCGCTCAAGGCGCTGGCGACGATCCGCACCAGTCAGGGCACTTTGACGGAATGTCATGCGTGACCGGTGCGGACCCGCTCGACCCCTACTCCTCGTCGGTGTCGCCGAACGTGGCCAGCAGCGCCTCGGCCAGGCCGGGCACCAGGTCCGCGCCGGAGAGCACCTCGGAGTCGTCGTCCTTGGCCCGCAGTCGCACCGCCGACTCGCGCGAGCCGTCGCGCAGCACGCCGACCGCGAGTCGCACCTCCTGGCGCTCCGGGTGCGCCGCCACCCAGTCGTGGATCTCCTCGTCGCTGCCGACGGTGGGCATGTTCGCCTCGGCGGACGGCGGCAACATCAGCCGCTCGACCACGAGCGCGCAGCCGAGCACGGCTTCCGGCCAGGCGATGCTCGCCAGGAACTCGTCGATCGCGACGTGCTCGGGGATCTCCTCCTGCTCGATCGGCGTAAGGGTGTCGATGGGCGCGTCACGGTCGGCGGACAGGCCGAGCTGCGCGGCGAGGTCGGGTTCGGTACGGGCCAGTTCCCCGGTGTCCACGAGCGCGTACAGGCGGGGCTGCTGGTCCCAGCCGTACCCCGCCACGTGGCGTTCGATCTCGACGAGGGCCTGGGTGAGTGCAACGGTCATGCCCCCATCTTCCCGTCTCCGCCCCACGACGGATCACGAGCCTGTATCGGCCGTGTCTGTGGGGAACCACGTCCTGTCTCGGTAAGTTGACCCATCGAGCGCCGACCGGGCGCGTCCAGGTAATGATCGAGGTGCGCACCCTTGGTTTTTCAGATGCCCGAACGAGGCGGCTCAGGTGGCCGTCGGATCAGATTGGGAGCCCCGTCCCGCAGGTCCAGAACACTGCTCCTGACGCTGGCCATCCTCGTGGTGATCGTTGTCGCGTGGGTGCTGTTCGCGAATTTCTGGACGGATTGGCTCTGGTACAAGTCGGTCGGCTACGGAAACGTATTCACGACCAAGCTGTGGACGCGCATCGGGTTGTTCCTGGTGTTCGGTCTGCTCATGGCCGCGGCCGTCGGCGCCAACATCTACGTCGCCTATCGGCTGCGTCCCGCGTTCCGCGGGATGTCGCTCGAACAGCAGAGCCTCGACCGCTATCGCTCGGCCATCACGCCGTTCCGTAGCTGGCTGCTGATCGCGCTGTCGGTGATCATCGGCATCATCGCCGGAACCTCGGCGTCGGGGCAGTGGAAGACGTGGCTCCAGTTCGTGAACGGCGTCTCGTTCGGCGCCAAGGATCCGCAGTTCCACAAGGACGTCTCGTTCTACGCGTTCGATCTGCCGTTCTATCGATTCCTGGTCAATTTCGCGTTCGTCGCGGTCGTCGTCGGCCTCGTCCTCGCGGTGATCACGCACTACCTCTACGGCGGACTTCGGGTGCAGAGCCCGGGGTCGCGGGCCACCCCCGCCGCACAGGCGCATCTTTCGCTGCTGCTCGGCCTTTTCGTGTTGTTCAAGGCCATCGCGTACTGGCTGGACCGCTATTCGCTCGCGGTTTCGTCCGGTGATTTCAAGCAGGCCTCGCAATTCACCGGCCTGCGGTACACCGACGCGCACGCGGTATTGCCGGCGAAGACGATCCTGTTCATCGTCGCGCTGATCTGCGCCACGCTGTTCTTCGTCAACGTGTTCCGCCGCACGTGGGCGCTGCCGATCATCGGCTTCGGCCTGATGGTGCTCTCCGCGGTGCTCATCGGCGGGCTGTACCCGGCGATCGTCGAGCGGTTCCAGGTCAAGCCGAACCAGCAGGCCAAGGAAGCCAAGTACATCGAGCGCAACATCGCGGCGACGCGGGACGCGTACGGCATCGACGACGTCAAGCCCGAGGCGTACGCGGGCAACGTCGACGCCCGACCCGAACTCAAGGACGAGGCCTCGGCCACGGCCAGCATCCGGCTGCTCGACCCGAACATCGTCTCGCCGACGTTCAACGTGCTCCAGCAGCTGCGGCAGTACTACGCCTTCCCGGCGACTCTCGACGTCGATCGCTACATGATCGGCGGCAAGATGCAGGACACGGTCATCGCCCTGCGCGAGCTGAACCCGAAGGGCAACCAGAGCCACAACTGGGTCAACGACCACACCAAGTACACCCACGGGTACGGCGTGGTCGCGGCCGAGGGCACCGCTCGCGACCCCGAGGGCAAGCCGGTCTTCATCGAGAAGGACATCCGGACCGACGCCCAGGAGAAGACGAGCCCGAGCCCGATCGGTCCGTACGAGCCGCGCATCTACTTCGGCGAGCAGACGACCGAGTACTCCATCGTCGGGGCCCCCAAGAAGGCCGCGGCGACCGAGGTGGACTATCCGCTCGACAACAGCCCGACGGGTCAGCAGACCTATACGTATCAGGGCAAGGGCGGCGTCCCGATCGGCGGCACGTTCAACAAGCTGCTGTACGCGACGAAGTTCCAGGAGGGCAACATCCTGCTCTCCGACTCGATCAACAAGGATTCCCGGATCCTGTACAACCGCACCCCCAAGGAGCGGGTCGAAGCGGTCGCGCCGTGGCTGACCATCGACGGTGACCCGTATCCGGCCGTGATAGACGGCAAGGTGCAGTGGATCGTCGACGCGTACACGACCAGCAACGGCTATCCGTACGCGACCCGCACCACGCTCGGCACCGCCACCGCCGACTCGCTCAACGCCGAGGACCGGGCCCGGGGCGCCGTGGGCAACACCGGCAACGTCAACTACATCCGAAATTCGGTGAAGGCGACCGTCGACGCCTACGACGGCTCGGTCAAGCTCTACCAGTGGGACGAGAAGGATCCGGTCCTCAAGACCTGGATGAAGGCCTTCCCGAACACGGTCAAGAAGAAGACCACGATTCCGCCCACGCTGATGGAGCACCTGCGCTACCCGCAGGACCTGTTCAAGGTGCAGCGCGATCTGCTGACCCGGTACCACGTGACGGACCCGCGGACGTTCTTCAACGGCTCCGACTTCTGGAAGGTCCCCAAGGACCCGACGGGCACCGGGGTCGGCGGCGCCGACCAGCCGCCGTACTACCTGTCCATGAAGTTGCCCCCGGCCCCCGGCGACGGCCAGGCCCAGCAGGCGAAGAATCAGTCGTTCCAGCTGACGACCACGTTCGTGCCGAGGGAGCGGCAGAACCTCGCGGCGTTCATGGCCGTCAACTCGGAACCGGGGCCGGACTACGGCAAGGTCAGACTGCTCACGCTGCCCTCGGCCACGGCGATCAACGGGCCGGACCTGATGCAGAGTCAGTTCAAGTCCGACTCGTCCGTGATCGGGCTGTTGAACGTCTTCCAGATCGGCAACTCGAAGGTCGTCTTCGGCAACCTGCTGAGTCTTCCGGTCGGCGGCGGCATCCTCTACGTGGAACCGGTGTACCTCCAGGCCAACGCGGCCGGGTCGTATCCGGTGCTGCAGAAGGTGCTGGTGTCGTTCGGCGGGAAGATCGCGCTGCAGAACACGCTGCCGGAGGCGTTGGCGGCGGTCTTCAACGGCGAGGCGACACCCGCTCCGCCGAACACGGGGACACCGCCGAACACAGGGACGCCGCCGAACACGGGGACGCCGCCGAACACCGGCACCACGCCGCCCGGTACGGGGACCCCGACTCCGCCGGCGCAGAACCCGACGGTCAAGCAGGCGCTGGACGAGGCCAACCAGGCTCTCAAGGATGCCGACGCGGCGCTGAAGGCGGGTGACTTCGCCAAGTACGGCGAGGCGCAGAAGCGCCTTCAGGCGGCCGTGGACCGGGCCCTGGCGGCCGAGCAGGCGGCGAAGAACCCGCCCGCGGGTACCGCGTCCACGCCGCCGGCGAACGGGACGCCGCCGGCCAACGGGACATCGGGGAGTTCGGCTCCGCCCAAGCCGTGATCGTGGTTGGGTGAGCGCCGCGACGGGCCCGTCCCCTTCGGGATGCTTAGCATCCCTTCGGGGGCGGGCCCGTCGTGTTATCGATTTGGTGTGCGGCTCCGGGTCACGTAAGCTCGGGACACAACGCATCGCGGGGTGGAGCAGTTCGGTAGCTCGCTGGGCTCATAACCCAGAGGTCGCAGGTTCAAATCCTGTCCCCGCTACTCGGTGAAACGCGAGAGGCCCGGTTCTCAGGAACCGGGCCTCTCGCGTTGTGCGCTTTTGCTTGCTGGTTTGTGCTTGGTGCCCCGGCTCGGGGAGCCGGGGGTGGCGCACGGGCTGAGGGCGTGGCGGTCTAGAGCGCGATCTGGCGGCGGCGCTTGGCGCGCAGCGGTGCCATCAGGGTGACGCGCGCCAGACGGTGTGTGCCGCGCTGTTCGGCACGCGGGACCAGGCTCTGGATTATGGCGGCCGATTCGGCGCTGTTCGCCGTCTCCTGGACGGAGGCACGGCCGATGAGGGCGAGGTGCCGTTCGAGGCGCTCGCCCATGCCGCTTCGGCCTGCGTCCATCGGCGGAACCGGGACTCGGCGCGGCATGCTCGGATGGTCCATTCCTGATATGACCACGACGCAGACCGTACCCCATCGGAGGCGCCCCGTGACGGCTTCCCGCCCCGTGCCGAGACCGGATCGTGTCCGGCGATGGCCGACAATCCGGTTGTGGCGCAATCGAACTCCCGGGCAACCAGGGGTAATTGGGACCAAAGGGGAAGCGGTCCGGGGTCGAGGCGGGGTGCGTCGGGTTCACTCCATGGTCTGAATTCGGCCGCGACACCCACGAGTGACGCGTGCCACGCGGGGCGGCGGGCGGTTCGGGGTCGGCCGGGAAGGGATTTGCCTGCCCGGTCGGGGCTGCCGTAAGGTTGTGTTCACCGACGCGGGGTGGAGCAGCTCGGTAGCTCGCTGGGCTCATAACCCAGAGGTCGCAGGTTCAAATCCTGTCCCCGCTACCACATCGAAGGGCCCGGCCATTGCGGCCGGGCCCTTCGTGCATGCCCTCGGACACCGGGTGTTCGCCGAGGATTCGTCGCCGGGTGGGGCCGGCTGTTGCCGAATCGCGACTGCATGGATGTGGCCCGAGATGCCACGATGGACACATGGGGGCGTGGAAGGGACATCGCGGACGGCGGGGGGAGCACCCACCGCCGGAGCCCGACGTCTTCGAAACCGTGCCCGAGGGCCCCGACACGGTGGTCCTGGACCGGGGGCGGGCAGCGGCCGCGACGTCTCCGGCGCATCCCGACGAATACGCGGTCCTGGTGCCGTTCCGGCCGCGCCGGCGTGGTCCCGGGGGCAGCGTCGAGGGCCACGAGGCGCTGGATCGGCACGAATCGGCCGAACTCGAACGGCGTTATCGCGAGCGGGCCGCGCGCAGCCCCTCCGCCGCCAACAGCCTCGCCCTGATGTTGCTCGAACGCGACGAGGCGGAAGGGGCGGACGAGGCGGCCGAGTTGCTGCGTCGGGCCGCCGAGGCGGGGCATCGCGGCGCGGCGACCAACCTCGGCGTGCTGATGCACCGTCAGGGGCGGGACGACGCCGCGTCGTTGTGGTGGCACCGGGCGGCCGAGGCGGGCAGTCGGATCGCCGCCTACTCGCTCGGCGCGCTGCTGCTGGACCAGGCCGACGCGGCGCGGGCGAGCGCGGGTGTGGGCGCCGACGTGGGCGCGTATCACGACCTGTCCGGGCAGGGCGTCTACTGGCTGCGCAACGCGGCCGAGTCGGGGCATGTGCGGGCCGCGCTCACGCTGGGCGAGTTCTTCGAGTTGACCGGGCGCCCCGGGGCGGAGCGGTGGTATCGGCGCGCGGCCGAGGCGGGGCATCCGGAGGCGGCCTACCGGCTCGGGCGGATGGGGCAGGAGCGGGACGACGAACGTGCGGCGTCCACGTGGTTCCTGCGCGCGGCTTCGTGCGGGCACGTGCGGGCGGCGGTACGGCTCGCGACCTCGCTGGAGCGGGCGGGGGACACCGCCGAGGCGATCGGGTGGTATCGGCTGGCAGCCGAGGAGGGCGACGCCGAGGGGGCCCGGGCGCTCGGGTTCCTGCTGCAGGACGCGGGGGACGTCGAGGGCGCGGTGCGGTGGTGGCAGGTCGCGGCGGACGCCGGCGACGGCACGGCGGCCAATGCGCTGGGTGCGTGGTTCGCGTCCCGGGGGAGTTCGAGCGAGGCCGCGCGGTGGTACGAGCGGGCGGCGGCGGCGGGCGAGTGCAACGGGGCCTTCAATCTGGGGCTGTTGCACGCGGAGCACGAGGACGCGTCGGGCGCCGAGCGGTGGTTCCGGATGGCGGCCTACGCGGGGCACGGGGACGCGGCCAACGCGCTGGCCGGGATGTTGCTCGAGCGCGGGGACGACGAGGAGGCGCGGATATGGTTCGCGCGGGCCGCCGAGGCGGGCAGCGTGGACGGTTCGTACAACCTGGGCATCCTGCACGCGCGCGGTGGTCTCGACGACGCCGCCGAGGTGTGCTGGAGCCGTGCCGCGGCCGCCGGGCACCCGGATGCTGCTTTGCAGATGGGGCTGTTGCTGGAGCGGCGGGGGGATGCCGAGGGGGCGGCGCGCGCGTACGAGACGGCGGCGCGGGCGGAGCGGCCCACGGCGGCGTTCCGGCTCGGGGCGATGCTGGCGGACGCGGGGGCGGTGGAGCAGGCGGAGCGCTGGTACACGGTGGCGGCGGACGCGGGGCATGTGACCGCGGCGCTGCGGTGTGGGGTGCTGTGTGCGCGGCGGGGTGAGGACAAGGCGGCAGCGCGGCGGTTCCGGGTCGCGGCCGAGGCGGGCAGTGTGTCGGGGGCGTGGAACCTGGCGCTGCTGCACCTGCAGCACGGGGATTCCGACGGCGCGGAGCCGTGGTTGACGGTGGCCGCGCGGGGTGGGCACGGGCGGGCGGCGTTGCGGCTGGTGGTGCTGGCGTTGCGGCGCGGGGATCTGGCCGATGCGGAGCACTGGTGTGGGCCGGCGGTGGCGCATGGTCCTGCGGAGGTCGCGGCGAAGGCGCAGCGGCTGCTGGACGCGTTGCGGGCGGAGTCGCTGGCGAGCTGACGCGGGTCCTCAAGCGCCGGACGGGCTGGTGTGGGCGCCCGAGTGGGCAGGTCGCTGTTTCGTGTGTTCTCAGGTGCCGGACGGGCTGGTGTGGGGTGCCTGAGTGGGCAGGTGGCTGTTTCGGGTGTCCTCAAGCGCCGGACGGGCTGATGTGGGGCGCCTGAGTGGGCAAGCGGGCGTTTCGGGTGTCCTCAGGCGTCGGACGGGCTGGGTGCTCGAGTGCTGGGGCGGCTGGTGCAGGTTGGGCATAGGCCGCGGAAGGTGATTTCGGTCTTGGTGATGGTGAAGCCGAGGCTTTCGGCTTCCGTGAGGGTGGGGGCTGGGGTGATCGGTGGGTTTATGTCTCGGATGGTGCCGCATTCGGTGCAGATCAGGTGGTGGTGTGGGCGGTGGGCGTTGGGGTCGTAGCGCTTGGCTCGGGCGTTGGTGCCGACCTCGCGGATCTCGCCCAGGGTTACCAGGTCGTTGAGGGTGTTGTAGACGGTTGCCCTGCTGATCTCGGGGAGTTGCCGGGACGCGCGCGTGTGCACCTCGTCGGCGGTCAGGTGGACGTGGTCGCCGGTGAGGACCTCGGCCACCACCCGACGCTGTGCGGTCAGGCGCCAACCCCGCTCGCGTAGTCGTTCCTGGAGGTTGCTCATGGTGGAATGGTATAGGTCTTTGGTTGGATCTGGTCTAAATATTGTTCTGGACAAAGTCTAAAACTGGCTCTAGGTTGGGGACCCGGACGACAGCAGCAACACCAGGGGAGTCACGAACCATGTCGCAGCAGCCGCAGGCCCTCACCACAGAATCCGGCGCTCCGGTGGCCGACAACCAGAACAGCCAGACCGCGGGTCCCGGCGGGCCGCTGCTGATCCAGGACCAGTACCTGCTGGAGAAGTTGGCCCGGTTCAACCGCGAGCGCATCCCGGAGCGGGTGGTGCACGCACGCGGGTCCGGCGCGTACGGCCGGTTCGAGGTGACGGCGGACGTGTCCCGGTTCACCAAGGCGCACTTTCTGGCCGAACCCGGCCGCCGTACCGAGGTGTTCGCCCGCTTCTCCACCGTGGCCGGCAACCTCGGCGCCGCCGACGCGGTGCGCGATCCGCGCGGGTTCGCGGTGAAGTTCTATACCGAGGAGGGCAATTACGACCTCGTCGGCAACAACACGCCGATCTTCTTCATCAAGGACCCGCTGAAGTTCCCGGACTTCATCCACACGCAGAAGCGCGACCCGTACACCGGCAGCCAGGAGGCGGACAACGTCTGGGACTTCTGGTCGCACTCGCCGGAGGCCATCCATCAGGTCACCTGGCTGTTCGGGGATCGCGGCATCCCCGCGTCCTACCGGCACATGGACGGCTTCGGCTCGCACACCTACCAGTGGGTCAACGCCGAGGGCGAGGCGTTCTGGGTCAAGTACCACTTCAAGACCGACCAGGGCATCCGGAACCTGACCGCCGAGGCCGCCGCCGAACTGGCCGGGGCCGACCCCGACTCGCACCAGCGGGACCTGGTGAACGCGATCGACGCCGGGGTGAGCCCGTCGTGGACGCTGAAGGTGCAGATCATGCCGGTGGCCGAGGCCGCGACCTACCGGTTCAACCCGTTCGACCTGACCAAGGTGTGGTCGCACGCCGACCATCCGCTGATCGAGGTCGGCCGACTGACCCTCGACCGCAACCCCGACAACGTGTTCGCCGAGGTCGAGCAGGCCGCGTTCAACCCGGCCAACTTCGTGCCCGGGATCGGGCCGAGCCCGGACAAGATGCTTCAGGGACGGCTGTTCGCCTACGCCGACGCGCACCGCTACCGCCTCGGCGTCAACCACACGCAGCTCCCGGTCAACGCGCCGCACGCCGCGACCGCCCGCAACCACGGGCGGGACGGGTACATGGCGACCAACCCGGGCGGTCGGGCCAAGAACTACGAGCCGAACAGCTTCGGCGGCCCGTACGAGAGCGGCGCGCCGCTGTGGGCGTCGACCGAGGTGTCCGGCCCCACCGGCACCCACCCGGCCCCGCTGCACGCGCAGGACGACGACTACGTACAGGCCGGAGACCTGTACCGGCTGATGACGGCGGACGAGCAGGCCCGCCTGGTGGCCAACCTCGCCGGGTTCCTGGCCAAGGTCTCCCGGGACGACATCGTCGACCGGGTGGTGGGCCACTTCCGGGCCGCCGACCGGGATTACGGGGACCGGATCGCGGCGGCCGTGAAGGAGTTGCGCGCCTGACGGCGATCCACCCCCGATGAGCGCGCCGCCCGGTACCCGGACCACGAGTCGGTACCGGGCGGCGTTTCGCATGCCCGGACCGGGGGCGGGACGCGGGCGCGCAACGGGCGCCCGCCGGGGTCAACCCACCAATTCCTCGGTGCGCTGTGCCTCGTGGATCTGGCAGCGGACGATGTCACGGACCGAGATGATCCCCAGCACGTCGCCGTCGTCGAGCACGATCAGATGCCGGAAACCGCCGCGGGTCATCGCCGCCGCCGCGTCGGCCAGCGACCACGAGGGGGTCGCGAAGACGACATTCGAGGTGAGGTGGTCACCGGCGAACTCGGTGTCGGGATTTTGGCCGGCGCCGATCGACATCAGGATGTCGCGCTCGGTCAGGATGCCCAGGCCGGACGTCTCGGGGTCGATCACCACCGCCGCGCCGATCTGGCGGGCGGACATCAGGCGCGCGGCGGCGCGCAGGGTGTGGGCCGGGCCGATGGTCAAAACGATCGTGCTCATGCCGTCGCGGACGAACATGTGACACCACCTCCGTCGGGGCGTGGGGGCAGGGCGGGTGAGTGCTCGAGAAAGAATTCACAAGTTCACAAGCCTTGTTTTCACATGGTCACATGCCCGGGAAGGTCAACGGAAGGTATAGCGGGCAAGTCACTCGAAGGGAGTAGCGCGATCCGCGTGCTCAGAATCCCTCGTGCGGATCGCCCAACCGGGCCAGCAGCTCGTCGTGCAGCAGGCCGTTGGACGCGGCGGCGGTGCCGCCCGCCGGGCCGGGGGAGCCGTCGAGCGAGGTGAACCGGCCGCCCGCCTCCTCGACGATCGCCGCCAGTGGCGCGAGGTCCCACAGGTTGACCTCGGGCTCCGCGCACATGTCCACCGCGCCCTCGGCGACCAGCATGTACGACCAGAAGTCGCCGTAGGCGCGGGTCCGCCAGCAGGCCCGGGTCAGGTCCAGGAAGTCGTCCATGCGACCGCGGTCCTCCCAGCCGCCCATGCTGGAGTACGCGAACGACGCGTCCTCGATCGCCGCCACCTGCGACACCCGGCAGCGGGACGCCTGGGACAGGCTGCGCCCGGTCCACGCGCCCGCGCCCTTGGCGGCCCACCAGCGCCGACCCAGGGCCGGTGCGGAGACCACGCCCATGACCGACTCGTCGCCGTCCATCAGCGCGATCAGGGTGGCCCACACCGGGACGCCCCGGACGAAGTTCTTGGTGCCGTCGATCGGGTCGATCACCCAGCGCCTGGGACCGTGTCCGGACGAGCCGAACTCCTCGCCGAGCACCGCGTCGCGCGGGCGCCCGCGGCCGAGTTGGTGCCGGATGATCTCCTCGGCGGCCTTGTCCGCGTCGCTCACCGGAGTCATGTCCGGCTTCGTCTCGACCCGCAGGTCGAGCGCCTTGAAGCGGTCCATGGTGGTCGCGTCGGCGGCGTCCGCGAGGACGTGGGCGAAGCGCAGGTCGTCGTCATAGCCGGGCATGACACGAACAGTACCGGCGACCGTCGGCGGGTCCGCGCGCCCCGCGCCCACGGACACACTTACGCGCCGTCGCCGTGGCCTCGTACGCTCGTTATGCAGAAAGGAAGCGCGAACGGCGACAGTCGACAACCGTTCATCGGTCGGGCGCGTGTTACGGGTACGAGTCGACGGCGGAGGGGGTGCGGGACCGCGATGGCACTGTTCGGGGTCGGGCGCAGGGCAACACACGGCAGGGAGCCCGTACCGGGACCGGGGCTGGTGCAACCGCGTCGAAGTCTGGACGGGTGGACGCTGGAGGGCACCGCGCTCGCCGAGCGTTTCGACCGCGAGGAACTGCGCGAGTTGGCCACGCTGTTGCACGGCGTCGGCGCCGAGATGCGCACCGCCTGGACCTACGAGCGCGCGGCCGACCTGCTGGAGCGGGCCGGCGAGCGCCCGCAGGCGCTGGCGGTGGTGGAGGTATGGTTCGCGCTGCCCGAGGAGGTGCGCCGGGCCAGTCCGGCCGCGACCCGCTCGCTCGGTCGACGCCGCCAGCGGCTGCGCAGCCGGCTCGGCACCCCGGCCGCGCCCGCGGCGGCCATCCCCACCCAGACCAGGACCGGGCCCGCGATACCGGCCAAGCCGGGTACCCCGCCGCCGGTGCCGAGCAAGTCCGCGACCGGGCAGGCCACTCGCAAGTGACCCGGCGCGCCCGGCACCGCACGGCGCGCCGGGTGTCCGGGATGCGGTGCGGACGGCCCCGGCGGCCGGCTACGGGCTAGATTTCCGGCATGACCGATCTTGTGCGTTCCCGTCCGCCGGCTTTCGTCTTCGACCTCGACGGGACCCTCGTCGACAGCGTCTACCACCACGTCATGTCGTGGCAGGAAGCGCTCGGCGAGGCCGGCATCGACCTGGCCATGTGGCGGATCCACCGCAAGATCGGGATGAGCGGCGGCCTGTTCGTCCGGGGCATCCAGCGCGAGACGGGGATCGACCTGTCGCCCGAACAGGTCGAGGCGCTGACCGACGCGCACGGGCGCCACTACGCCGCCCGGGTGCCGTTCGTGGAGCCGCTGCCCGGTGCCCCCGAACTGCTGCGCCACCTCACCGAGGTGGGCATCCCGTGGACCATCGCCACCAGCGGCCGGCGGGCCGGGGCCGAGCCGATGCTGGCCAAGCTCGGCGCGCCTGCGGACCTGCCGATGGTCACCCGCGACGAGGTCGCGCGGGCCAAGCCCGACCCCGACCTGTTCCTGGCCGGCGCCGCCAAGCTCGGCGTCGACCCCGCCCAGTGCGTGGTGGTCGGTGACAGCATCTGGGACCTGCTCGCCGCCCGCCGCGCCGGCTCGCTCGGCGTGGGCCTGCTCTCCGGCGGCTACGGCGCCGACGAGCTGGAGCGCGCGCATGCCTTCCGGGTCTACGACGAGCCCGGCGACATGCTGGCGCACATCGACGAGCTGGGCGTACGCGGCGACTGAGCCGCACACGCATCCGGGTGATCCTGTTCGGTCAACCCGTCCCGGCCGGGGCGCCACGTCCTACCCTGGGGACATGGGTCCGGCCGACGAACCTGCGGAACTGCTCCGTCTCCTCGCCGACGACGCCCGATTGAAGGTGTTCGCCGCACTGGTCCTGGAGGCTCGTCTCAGCTCCGACATCGCCGATCGGGCCGGCCTGCCGCTGCGGGACACGATCAAGGTGCTGACCCGGTTCGAGTCGGTGGGTCTGGCCGCGCGGGCCGGCGACGGGTGGCACGCGTGTCCCGAGGCGCTGGCCCAGGCGGCGGCGGGGATCGGCGAGGAGCCCGACGACGCGTTCGCCGACCGGGGCCCCGCCGAGGCGGCCGTGTTGCGGACCTACCTCGCGCGCGGCCGGGTCCGGCAGTTGCCCGTACAGCGGGCCAAGCGCCTGGTCGTGCTCGACCACATCGCCGGCAGCTTCGAACCCGGCGTGCGCTACGAGGAGGCGGAGATCGTGGAGACCCTGCGCCGCTTCATGGACGACCACGCCGCGCTGCGCAGACACCTCGTGGACGAGGGCTTTCTGGGCCGCGAGGGCGGGGTGTACTGGCGCACGGGCGGATCGTTCGTGGTCTGATCCGCCGCCGGCGAGGACCGGGGCGGGTCGCGGATGTCCCCGCGTCGGACATCCGCGGCCCCCGGCTCAGCGCGCCGCAGCGCGGTCGACGGTGATGCCGCCGTTGTCGGTGCGGATGTCGATCGAGCGGGTCGCCCGGGGATCGTCGCCGAGTTCGTTGTCGATGCCGCCGTTGCCGGACTTGGCGCTCACCCGGTACGTGTTCTCGTCGCCGGGCACGGTGACGTGCACGCCGCCGTTGTCGGTCTTCACCTTCACCTTTGTCGGCGCGGTGTCCATACGCAGCCGCATTCCGCCGTTGTCGGAGGTGGCGGTGATCGTGTCGGCGCGCACCCGCGACGTGGTGATGCCGCCGTTGTCGGTGGTCAACGTCAGGTTCCCGGTGCTTTCGGTGACGTCGATGTGCCCGTTGTCGGTGCCGAACTTCATGTTCTGCCGCAGTCCGATGGCGTTGATGGCGCCGTTGTCCGAGGACACCTCCAGCGGGATGTCGAGCGGAATCCGGATCCGGTAGGACCCGTCACAGTCCACGTTCATGAAGCCCGAGCAGTTCAGCCGCAGCTTGAGCCGGTTGCCGACCAGGCTCCAGGTCGGGTCCGCGCCGCGGATGCTGTGCGTGACCTTGCGGTCCACGCTGATCGTGCCCGGCGCGCCCGGTTCGATGGTGACCCCGCCGTCGTCCGTGTCGATGATCAGGTCACCGGCGGTCAGCGTGAAGGTGCGGTGGTCGCGAACGTCGTGGCTGGAGAGCAGCGTGAGCCCGGTCCACGCGGCCATCAGGATCCCTCCGATGGCGAACAGCCCACCGAAGAAGATCAAAGACGTCCGAAGCGGCCTTTTCATGACACTCTCCCCGACAGGTGATCCGAAGCTGCCCAAACTGTATGAGCGAGCGTCCCGGGGCCGGCATCCGGCGGTCACCCGAACCCGGGGTAGGGCTGTCCCCCCTGTGCGGTCGGTGACCGGCCCGGCGGGGCGGGTGTTCGACGGGGGCTGAACCCGGGCAGTCTGGGAGCCGTTGATCTGTGCGAGGGTCGATACCTTCCCCCCCGAGTGCCCCCACCCGCCCCGCGATTTCCCCGCGATCCCCGACCGTTCAGGAGAACCGCTTCATGTTCGACACCGTCTCCGGCCTGCCCGTTCACGTCCTGGTCGTGCACTTGGCGGTGGTCATCGTGCCGGCGGCGGCGATCGCGAGCGTGCTCGTGGCGGCCAAGCGGCCCTGGTTGCTGCGCTTCGGCTCGTGGGTGGTCGGGCTGGACGCGGTCGCTGCGCTGACCTGCTTCGTGGCCAAGGAGAGCGGCGAGAAGCTGCTCGCCCGGCTCGACCGGCTCTCCGACGGCCAACGCGCCGCCGCCGTGCAGACGCACGTGGACCGGGGCTCGGACATGCTCTGGTACACCCTCGGCCTGCTCGGCGTCACGCTGGTGCTGCTCCTGGTCGCCCGGCACCGGGCCGCCGCCACCTTCCGGCCGCGGACGATACCGCCCATCGTGGTGCCGATCGTGGCCGTGCTGACCCTCGCCGCCGCGGTGCTCGCGGTGGTGCAGGTGGTGCGGGTGGGCGAGTCGGGCTCCAAGGCGGTGTGGCACGACACGGTGAAGAACAGCAGCGGTCCGCTGCGCTGACCGCGCGGGCCCGGCCCGGTGCGCCCCCGGCCGGCGGGTGTCAGTCGCCCTCGTCGCGCTCGCGGGTGCGCAGCAGCCGGCGCAGCGAGTAGAGCCGGGCCGGGTCCGCGTGACCGGCCTCGACCCATGCGTCGAGCCCGCAGTCGGGCTCGTCGTGCGAACAGGCGCGCGGGCAGCCCTCGGTGCCCGCCGCGAGGTCGGGGAAGGCGTTGATCACCCGCCCGAGGTCGACGTGGTTGAGGCCGAACGAGCGCACGCCGGGGGTGTCGACCACCCAGCCCCGGTCGGCGCCCGGAGCGCTCGTGTCGCCCGCGAACGGGGGCAGCCGCAGGCTCAACGCCGAGGTGGTGGTGTGCCGCCCGCGCCCGGTCACCTCGTTGACGTGACCGGTGGCGCGCCGGTGATCCGGCACCAACTCGTTGACCAGGGTGGTCTTTCCGACGCCGCTGTGCCCGACGAAGACGGTGACCTTGCCGACCAGCCGGGCCCGGATCGGGTCCAGGTCCCACGCGGACTCGCTCTTGGTGACCACGTGCTCCACGCCGAGGGCGCCGTACATCTCCAACAGCGGGTCGGGGGAGGCGAGATCGGCCTTGGTCAGCACCAGCAGCGGTTCCAGGCCCGCGTCGTAGGCGGCGACCAGGCAGCGGTCGATCAGGCGCGGGCGCGGCTCGGGGTCGGCCAGCGCGGTGACGATCGCGAGCTGGTCGGCGTTGGCCACGATGATCCGCTCGTACGGGTCGTCGTCGTCGGCGGTGCGGCGCAGCGTGCTGCGGCGCTCCTCGACCCGGACGATCCGGGCCAGCGAGCCCTCCCCGCCGCTGAGGTCGCCGACGATGGCGACCCGGTCGCCGACCACGACGCCCTTGCGGCCCAGTTCGCGGGCCTTCATCGCGGTGATCGAGCGGTCGGGCGCGTCCTCGTCCTCCAGGAGGCAGGTGTAGCGGCCCCGGTCGACGGTCAGCACCCGGCCCTCGCGGGCGTCCTCGTGCTTGGGCCGGGTCCGGGTGCGCGGGCGTGAGCCGTGCTTGCCCGGACGGATCCGGATGTCGTCCTCGTCGAGGTCCCTGCGTCGGTTGGAGCCGAGTCCCGCCATCGTCCCCGGCCTCTCAGCCGCGGCGCGCGCTCAGCATGCGCGTCCACATGCCGGTGAAGTCGGGCAGGGTCTTCGCGGTGGTGGCCACGTTCTCCACCTCCACCCCCGGGACGAGCAGGCCGAGCACCGCCGCGGCGGTGGCCAGCCGATGGTCGTCGTAGGTGTGGAACACCCCGCCGTGCAGCGCGCGCGGCCGGATCTCCAGGCCGTCGTCGATCTCGTTCACGTCGCCGCCGAGGTCGTTGATCTCCTTGACCAGCGCGGCCAGCCGGTCGGTCTCGTGCAGCCGCAGGTGGGCCACGCCGGTCAGCCGGCTGGGGCCGTCGGCCAGCGCCGCCACCGCCGCGATCACCGGGGTCAACTCGCCGACGTCGTGCAGGTCGGCCTCGATGCCGTGCACCGCGCCGCCGCCGGTCAGGGTCAGCCCCGCCGGGGTGCGCCGGCACGAGCCGCCCATCGCGGTGAAGATCGAGCGCAGCCGGTCGCCGGGCTGCGTGGTGTGCTCGGGCCAGTCGCGCACGGTCACCGAACCGCCGGTGACCAGCGCGGCGGCCAGGAACGGGCCGGCGTTGGACAGGTCCGGCTCGACCACCATGTCGCGGCCGAGCAGCGCGCCCGGGGCGACCCGCCACACGTTCGGCTCGCCGTCGTCGACGCGCGCGCCGGCCGCGCGCAGCATGTCCACGGTCATCGCGATGTGCGTCATCGAGGGCACCGAGGTGCCGGTGTGCCGGACCTCGACGCCGAGGTTGAAGCGCGGCCCGGACAGCAGCAGCGCGCTGACGAACTGGGACGAGGAGGACGCGTCGATGTGCACCACGCCGCCCTCGACCCCGCCGCCGCCCAGCACCGTCATCGGCAGCCGGGCCTCGCCCTCGTCGTCGATCCGGGTGCCCAGGTCGCGCAGCGCGTTGATCACCCCGTCGAGCGGGCGCTCGTAGGAGCGCGGGTCGCCGTCGAAGCGCACCGGCCCCGCGGCGAGCGCGGCCACCGGCGGCAGGAAGCGCATCACCGTGCCGGCGTTGCCGCAGTCCACCACGGCCGGGCCGGCCAGCCGCCCGGGCAGTACGTACCAGTCGTCGCCGCGGTCCTCGATCACCACGCCGAGCGCGCGCAGTCCGGCCGCCATCAGCAGCGTGTCCCGGCTGCGCAGCGGACGGCGCACATACCCCGGCCCACCGGCCAGCGCGGCCAGCACGAGGGCGCGGTTGGTCACCGACTTGGACCCGGGCACCTCGACGGTGGCGGTCACGGGAGCGGAGGCAACAGGGGCGGACCACAGCGCAGACATCACGAACCAAGCCTAGTGCGTTGCCGCCCCGCCCCCGATTTCGTTTCGGTACGTGGCACTCTGGACGCCATGTGTGGCCGTTATGCGTCCAGCAAGAGCCCCGACGACCTCGTCGAGATGTTCGAGGTCGATCGTTTCGATCCCGCGGACGAGCTTCCGCCGGACTGGAACATCGCCCCGACCAAGCAGGTGTACGCGGTCCTGGAGCGCCCGGTGGAGTCCGGCGGCGCGCCCACCCGGCAGCTGCGGTCGGTCAAGTGGGGCCTGGTGCCGTCCTGGGCCAAGGATCCCGGCATGGGCGCCAAGATGATCAACGCCCGCTCCGAGACGGTGCACGAGAAGCCGGCGTATCGGAAGGCGTTCGCCGCGCGGCGGTGCCTGCTGCCGGCCGACGGCTACTTCGAGTGGCACACGCCGGAGACCGCGCCCGACGGCCCCAAGGGCGGCTCGCGCAAGCAGCCGTACTGGATCCACGCGGCCGACGGCACCGAGGTCGCCTTCGCCGGGTTGTACGAGTGGTGGCGCGACCGCGGGCGGGCCGAGGACGACCCGCTCGCGTGGTTGTGGACGTGCACGATCCTGACCCTGGACGCCGAGCCCGAGCTGGCCCGGATCCACCCGCGGATGCCGCTGGTGCTGACCCGGGACAAGTGGGACGGGTGGCTGGACCCGGCCTGGACCGAGCCGGAGGAGATACGCGGGCTGCTCGTGCCGCCGCCCGCCGGGTTCATGACGGCGCATCCGGTCTCCACGGACGTGAACAACGTGCGCAACAACGCGCCCCACCTGCTCGACGCGATTTCCCCGGACGAGGTCACCGTTGACGCGACGCTCTTTTGAACCGGCCGGCCCCGCGGCGGTTGCCGTGCCCGAGGTGTTCGAGGTGGCCACGCCGCCCGGCACCGCGCGGGTGACGCTGCGCCGGGCGACCGTCGCGGCGCGTGCCTGGTTCGTGGCGAGCCACGGCGCGGGCGGCGGGATCGAGGCGCGCGACCTGGCGGCGCTCGCCGCCGCGCTGCCCGCGCGCGGGGTGCACGTGGCCCTGGTCGAGCAGCCGTGGCGGGTCGCCGGACGCCGGCTCGCGCCGGCGCCCAAGACGTTGGACGCGGGCTGGCTTCCGGTGCTGGAGGAGATCGCCCGGCGCAACACGGCCGAGGCGCTGCCCGTGTTCGGGTCCGGTCGCAGTGCCGGCGCCCGGGTGGCCTGCCGCACCGCGGCAAAGACCGGGGTGGCCGGCGTCGTGGCGCTCGCCTTCCCGCTGCATCCGCCCGGTCGACCGGAGCGTTCGCGCTTGGCTGAACTGCTCGGGGCGGGCGTGCCCACCCTGGTGGTGCAGGGCGAACGGGACACGTTCGGTGCGCCGAGCGAGTTTCCGAAGGACGGTCCGACCGTGCTCCCGGTGCCCTTCGCGGACCACGGATTCGCCGTACCGAAGCGCGCCGAGATCACTCAGGAAGCGGCGTTGGCGCTGATCACGGCCGGTGTGGGCGATTGGTTGACGGTGCCGAGCACCCGGGAATGATCCGCTGCGGCGACGTGTTCCCACCACTGTCAAGCGTCGACGAGTGGAGGTCGCTCCCATGCTCAAGGCCGCCGGTTCGGTTGTCCGAAACGAGGCACCGTTTCTCGCCTGGCCCGAGTGGGGTGCGGGCACCGATCAGCCTCGGGCGATATCGTCGACTCCTGGCCTGAAGGAGGTGGGTCTCGTAACGGAGACCTTGGAGCAGCAAGACGCGCGGTTCGAGCGGGACGCCCTGCCGTTCCTCGATCAGTTGTACTCGGCGGCGCTGCGGATGACCCGCAACCCGGCCGATGCCGAGGACCTGGTCCAGGAGACGTTCGCGAAGGCGTACGCGTCGTTCCACCAGTTCAAAGAGGGCACCAACCTCAAGGCCTGGCTGTATCGCATCCTGACCAACACCTTCATCAATTCCTATCGCAAGAAGCAGCGGCAGCCGCTGGAATCGCATGCGGAGGAAATCGAGGACTGGCAGCTGCACCGCGCCGAGTCGCACATGTCCACCGGACTGCGCTCGGCCGAGGCGCAGGCACTCGATCACCTGCCCGACTCCGACGTGAAGACGGCCCTCCAGGCCATTCCGGAGGAGTTCCGGATCGCGGTGTACCTCGCCGACGTCGAGGGTTTCGCGTACAAGGAGATCGCGGACATCATGGGTACTCCCATCGGGACCGTGATGTCGCGCCTGCACCGCGGGCGTCGCCAGCTTCGCGATCTGCTGGCCGACTACGCCCGCGAGCGCGGCCTCGTCCCCGCAGGCACCGACCGGAAAGGCTCGGACTCATGAGCTGCGGTGACCACCACGAGGTGGACTGCTCCGAGATCCTCGGGCACCTGTACGAGTACATCGACAACGAGTTGGCCGACGCGGACTGCACCAGCATCCGCACCCACCTCGACGAGTGCTCGCCGTGTCTGGACAAGTACGGCCTCGAGCAGCAGGTGAAGGAGCTGGTGCACCGCTGTTGCGGCCGCGACGAGGTTCCCTCGGAGCTGCGCAACAAGGTGTTGGAGCGGATCAAGCTGGTGCGCGTCGAAGTGGACGCCCAGCGGGTCTCGGTCGAGGAGTCCTCGATCGAGATGGAGCGACCGGGTCGTTGACCCGAGGGCGCTCCGGAGGCACCGGATCGCCGGCTCGAACAGGCTGTCGAGGCGCGCGGATCCACTGACTCCATCGGGCTAAAAATGGGGCGCATGGTCGGGACAAACCGGGCATGCGCCCCTCCGTCGTTCCCGGGGCGGCCTATTCTCGGTGGTCCGAGCGACCAGTCGAGGAGTCGCATGCGCACGCTGGCGCCGAGCGCCCGGATCCACGTCGGGATCGTGGTGGGCGGGTCCGTGTCCGCGCTCGTCCTGCTTCCGTGGACCGGCGCCGAACCCGATCGACTGGGCGCGCTGGCGGTGCTGTTCGTCGTCTTCGGAGCCGTCGCCCGCGCCCGCCTCGGCGGTCTGTGCGGCGCCCCCGACGGGGTGCTCTTCCCGCTGGTGTGCGCGGGGGTGCTGCTGCTGCCCGCCGGGCCCGCCGCGGCCGTCGTGGTGCCCGGCGTACTGATCGCGCGGTCGCGCACCGCGACCATGGTCACCCGGGTTGCCCACGCCGCCCACCTGGTGCTCGCCGTCGCGGTGGCCGCCGGGGTGTACGAACTCCTGGACGGATCACGGTATCCGTCCGCCGGCGAGCTGCCCGAGGCCCTGGTGCCGCCGGCCGCGGCGGGGGTGGCGCTCTACCTGGTGAGCGGACTGTTCGACACCGTCGCGGTCGGTGTGGCCGAGGGCGCCGTGCGACCGCAGGTGCTGCGCGAGGTGTTCGTGCGTTCGGCCGGCTGGCGGCTGGGCTCGGTGCCGATAGCGCTGATGATGGCGGTGTTGTGGCAGCAGCGACTGGGCGTGTTCGCCGCCGTGTTGGTGCTGCTCCCGCTGTATGTGGCCTTCTGGGCCTACATGCAGTTGGCCTGCGAGCGGGCCGCGCACGAGGCGACGGTGCGCACCCTGGTGCGGGCGGTGGAGATCAAGGACGGCTACACCCGCGGCCACAGCGAACGGGTGGCCCGTGCCTCGGTGTTGATCGGCCGTCGGCTCGGCATGCGCGAGGACCGGGTGCTCTGCCTGCGCTACGCGGGGATCCTGCACGATGTCGGCAAACTGGGGGTGTCCACCCGGGTGTTGACCAAGCCGGGGCGGCTGGACCCCGACGAGGTGCGCGAGATGCAGCGGCACCCGGTGACCGGTGCCGCGATGGTGGCCGACCTGACCTTCCTCGGCGAGGCGCGCGCGGGCATCCTGCACCACCACGAACGTATGGACGGACGCGGTTACCCGGCGGGTCTGACCGGCGCCGAGATCCCCGAGTTCGCCCGGGTGATCGCGGTCGCGGACGCGTTCGACTCGATGACCTCGACCCGGTCGTATCGGCCCGCGCGCGGCGCCGAGGCGGCGATGGCCGAGCTGCGCCGATGCAGCGGGACCCAGTTCGACCCGCGGATGGTCGAGGCGTTGGCCGAGGCGCTGGACCGACACGGCTGGCCGGAGGGGGAGGTGCGGGACCGGGTGCCCGCGCCGCGCGGGAAACCGCGTGCGGAGAGCCGGCCGGAGATCCCCTCGGCGGACAGTTCCTCGGAGGCATGCCGGGACGGGGCCCCGGACACCCATTCGGTGGCGCGCGAGCGGGTCGGTGGCGGATCGTGATCGCGGTGACCCGGGTCCGGCGTGCGCCGGGCGGTCCGGCCGCGCGGCTGCGGGCGCATACCGGCACGCTCGTGCTCGGGCTGGGCGCGCTCGCGGCGGTGGCCGCGGTGGCCGGCACCGCGGCCCGGGGCGTGGTGCAGCCCTGGTACGCGCTGGTGTTCGGCGTGGTGATCGCGGTCGGCGAGGCGGCCCGGGTGACGCTGCCCGGCAGCCGGGAGAGCGCTCCACTGGGCGCGGCCGGCGCGCTGGCCTACGCCCTGCTGCCGGACGTGCACGGCACGGTGTCCCGGCACGGCGTGCTCCAGGTGGTTGCGGTGGTCGGCGTCGCGCTGCTCGCGGGCACGCTGCCGCACGTGGCGCGCGGGCGGGCGCCGGATCCCGCGTACGTGGCCCGGCGCCTGCTCGCGGCGGCGTTCGCCGCGACGCTGTTCCGGCCGCTGTACGCGGCGGGCGGGCTCGATCCGGTGATGGCGCGCGGCTGGGCGTACGGCACGTTCCTGGTCGTGGTGGTGCTGCTGACCGCGCTGTGCGACGCGGTGGTGGTGGCCATGGTCCGGGTCGGCGGTCCGTTTTGTCCCGCACTGCCGGCCGAACTGCGGGCGCTCGGCGCGGGCCCGGGCACCCGCGAGCGGATCGGGGCGGACGGCGGGGACGGCGGCCGGGTGTCGGGCGGGCCGGCCGGGATCGGCACCGCCGTGGGCGCCACCGGGATGCTGATCGCGCTGTCCACCGGCGCGCTGGGGCTGTGGGCGGTGCCGGTGTTCTGTGTGCCGTCGCTGCTGGTGCTGCTGTCCTTCCGGCGCTGCGCCGCGATCGGGCAGGTGCACCGGCAGACCGTCGACGCGCTGTCCCGGCTGCCCGAGGCAGCGGGGTGCGGCTCGCCCGGACACGCGGCCCGGGTGGGCGAGTTGGCCCACGCGGTCGGGGTGGACCTGGGGTTGGGCGAGGTGGAACTGCGCGAACTGGCCTACGCGGCGCGGATGCACGACATCGGGCAGTTGGCGCTGGCCGACCCGGTGCCCGGCGGGACCACGCTCGACCTGCCCGTGGCCGAACAGCGTCGGATCGCCCGGCTGGGCGCGGAGGTGATCCGGGAGAGCGGCGTCCTGGACCGGGTGGCGACCATCGTGGCCGCGCAGGCCGATCCGTACCGCGACGAGAGCGCCGCGCCGCCGCCGCTGGCCAGTCGGATCATCAAGGTGGCCAACGCCTACGACGACCTGCTCGCGTCCGCCGACGACCTCGGCACGCGGCGCGAGGTGTTCGCCCGACTGCGCGCGGACGCCGCCGGGGCCTACGACCCGCGGGTGGTCGAGGCACTGGCGCAGGTACTCGAACGGGCCGGCTGAGCGCGGGGGCCTGCGGCCGAGTGCCGGGGCCTTTGGCCGAGTGCGCAAGCGGAGCCGCGATGGCCCCGTCCGGAGCGAGACGAGCCCTGGCCGAACCGCGATGTGCGTCGGTCGGATCGAGGTGCACCCGCCGGATCGGGCCGGACACCGGTCGGACCGAGTGGCTGCCGTTCGGACCGCGACGGGCGCGGCGGATCGAGGCGCGCACTGCCGGACGGGCCGGACACGTGTCGGACCGAGACGAGTCCCGGCCGGGCCGCGATGGGCGTCGGGCAACGGACCGAGGCGCACCCGCCGGACCGAGGTGGGCACCGGTGGGACCGGGGCGAGTCCCGGTTGGGCTGCGGTGGGTGCCGCGTGCGACGTGCGCACCGTGGGATCGGGGCGGACGTCCGTCGGGTCGTGATGGGTTGGTCAGATCGCGGTGAGTACTCCGTGTTCGACGCACTTGGCGGTCCAACCGCGCGGGGTCACCTGTACGGTCATCCGCCGCCGGCACTGTCCGCAGTAGCGCGGCGGCTCGAGTTCGCGGCGCCGCACACAGTCGTCGTGCGCGGCGCCGGCAAGCTGCTCGCCGCAGTGGTCGCAGAAGGCTGCAATGGTGGTCACGGCCGTAGATTACGGCCCGGGCCGCAGCGGCCCGACCGGACACCCCGGCCGTGACGGCCGGCCGCGGTCAGCCCTGCGGGGTCTCGCGCAGGTCCTTGAGGTAGCAGATCAGCTCCACCTCGGGCACCGGCCACCAGTCCCGCTCGGGCGCGCGATGGAAGCCCATGCGGCCGTAGAGCCGGTGCGCGGCGCGCATGTCCCACACGGTGGAGATCGCCACGGCGGTGAAGTGGTACTTGCGGGCGCGTTCCAGGCACGCCTCGACGAGCGCCTCGCCGATGCCGCGCCCGCGCGCGGCCGGGGTGACCGCGAGCATCCGGAACTCGCCCTCGCCCTCGCGGGAGACCTCCGCGTAGGGGCTGCCGGGCAGGACGAACGCGACGGTGCCCAGGATCTCGCCGGTGTGCTCGTCCACGGCCACGAGCAGTTCGGAGTTCTCCGCGCGGTGCGCGGCCTTGCGCAGGTCGTTGACGTAGTCCTGGTCGGAGGCGGCCAGGCCCGCGTAGCCGGCGATGGTCACCTCGCCGACCGCCTCGTACTCCTCCGGACGGGCCTGGCGGATGCGGACGCCGGTCGGCGCGGGGTGATGGTCGTGGGGTCGGGCCGCGGCGGCGGAGCCAGGGGGATTCATAGCCGTCCAGTTTACGCGGCGAATCACACACCCATGGTCGAGCGTGGGTAGACCGCCTCCGGATCGGTGAGCACGTTCACCAGATAGGGCACCCCGGAGGCGAACGCGCGCCGCAGTGCCGGGGCGATCTGCTCGGGCCGGGCGACCGTCTCGCCCGCGCCACCCAGCGCCCGCACCACGTCGTCGTAGCGGGTGCTCGGCGCCAGGTCGGCGGCCACGTGGTGGCCGTAGAGCATCCGCATCGGGTGCTTCTCCAGGGCCCAGCACCCGTTGTTGCCGACGATCAGCACCACCGGCAGCCGATGCCGGACCAGGGTGTCCACGTCCATCAGCGAAAAGCCCGCCGCGCCGTCCCCGAGCAGCAGCACCACCTGCGCCGAGGGCCGGGCCAGTCGGGCGCCGAGCGCGTAGCCCAGGCCGGTGCCCAGGCAGCCGTATGGGCCCGCGTCCAGCCAGCCGCCCGGACGCGCGGGCTCGATGTACTTGCCCGCGTAGGACACGAAGTCGCCGCCGTCGCCGATCACCACCGCGTCCTCGTCGAGCAGGCGCAGCAGTTCGCCGTGCACGCGCGCGGGATGGATCGGTCGGCCGGCGCTGCCCAGCAGCGGCGCGTCGGACTGCGCGGCGGTACGGGCCGCGGCGCGCACGTGGGCGGCCCAGTCGCGGTACATGCCGACCCGGCCGACCCGCTCCCACGCCGCGGTGAGCGCGTCGAACAGGGCGCTCAGGTCGCCGCAGGCGCGTACCGCGCAGTGCCCGTGCGAGGTCGCCTCGGGCGGCGCGTCGGCCAGGTGCACCACCCGGGCGGGCGGCCCGCCGCCCTGCCCGCCGAAGCCGCCGTAGGACAGCCGGAAGTCCAGCGGCGCGCCCGCCACCAGGACCAGGTCGGCGCCGCCGAGCGCGCCGACCCGGGCCCGACCGGCGAGCAGCGGGTGGCCGGCGGGCAATACGCCCCGGCCCATGCCGTTGGCCACCACCGGCAGGCCGATCGTCTCGGCGGCCCGGCGGGCGGCGTGTTCGGCGCCGCCGATCCACACGTCCTGGCCGAGCACCAGGACCGGGCGGGCGGCGCGCACCAGCAGGTCGGCGATCACCGCGATCAGGTCCGGGTCGGGCAGTACGGGCGCGGGCCGCGCGGCGGCGGGCAGCGTCACCTCGGCCCGGTCGTAGAGCACGTCCATCGGCACGTCCAGGAAGACCGGGCCGCGGTGCGGGCTGTTCGCCAGGACCAGCGCGGCGTCCACCTCGGTGGCGATCCGGTCGGTGTCGTGCACGGTGGCCGCGCGTTTGGTGATCGACGCGAGCAGCGGGGGGTGGTCGAGTTCCTGGAGCGCGCCCGAGCCCCAGCGGAACGCGGGCGCCCTGCCGCCCAGGACCAGCATCGGCGAGCCGTTGAACCAGGCGGTGGCCACCGCGCTGATCCCGTTGGTGACGCCGGGGCCCGCGGTGAGCACGGCCAGGCCCGGTCGGCGGGTGAGCTTGGCGGTCGCCTCGGCGGCGAACACGGCGGTCTGCTCGTGTCGTACGTCGATCACCCGCAGCGCCGGCTCCGCGCCGACCGCGCCGTCGTAGAGCGGGAAGACGTGGCCTCCCGACAGGGTGAACATGGTGTCGATCCCGTGTGCCCGGGCGGCGGCGACCGCAAGCGCCCCGCCGTGCCCCTCGACCGTCCCGCTCGCGGGTCCCCGGCCCCCGGCCCCTCGTCGTGCGCGCATGCCCGGCCTCCGTCGCCGTAGACGCCGCCACCCTCGTATGCCGGGGGAAACCTATCCGCGCGCGCCCGACGGGCAGTAGAGGGGCCGGCGCCGGCGGCCCCCGGGTCGGAGCGGGGGCCGCGGGCGGGGCGATGGGGCTACAGGGTCTGGTTGAGCGCCTTGACCGGCATGCTCAGTTCGTCGAGCAGGGCCAGGTCGGCGTCGGCGGTGCGGCCCAGGGTGGTGAGGTAGTTGCCGACGATCACCGCGTTGATCCCGCCGAGCAGGCCGTCGCGCGTGCCGAGGTCGCCGAGCGCGATCTCGCGGCCACCCGCGTAGCGCAGGATGGTCCGGGGCAGCGCGAGCCGGAAGGCGCCGATGATCCGCAGCGCCTCGCGCGGCTCCAGCACCTTCTGGTCGGCGAACGGGGTGCCCGGGCGCGGGTTGAGGAAGTTCAGCGGTACCTCGTCCGGCTCCAGCTCGGCCAGCTGGCCGGCGAACTCGGCGCGCTGCTCGACCGACTCGCCCATGCCGACGATGCCGCCGCAGCACACCTCCATGCCCGCCGCGCGCACCATCCGCAGGGTGTCCCAGCGCTCCTCCCACGTGTGGGTGGTGACCACGTTGGTGAAGTACGACTTCGCCGTCTCCAGGTTGTGGTTGTAGCGGTGGATGCCCATGTCGGCCAGCTCGTCGACCTGCTCTTGGGTGAGCATGCCGAGGGAGGCGGCGATGTTGATGTCGACGACCTCGCGGATCGCCGCGACGCCCTCGCGCATCTGCTTCATCAGGCGCGCGTCCGGGCCGCGCACCGCGGCCACGATGCAGAACTCGGTGGCGCCGGTCGCGGCGGTCTCCTTCGCCGCTTCCACGAGGGAGGGGATGTCGAGCCAGGCGGCCCGTACGGGGGAGGGGAACAGGCCGGACTGCGAGCAGAAGTGGCAGTCCTCGGGGCAGCCGCCGGTCTTGACCGAGACGATGCCCTCGACCTCGACCTCGGGCCCGCAGTGCCGGACCCGCACCTCGTGCGCGAGCTGGAGCAGATCCTCCAGCCGGTCGTCGGGCAGGGTCAGTACGGCCAGCACCTGCTCGGCGCTCAGGCCGCGACCCTGCTCCAGGACCTGGTCTCGGGCCACGGCCAGGATGTCGTCGGTCCCGGTCTGCGTACGGTCGTCGAGGGCGGTGTCGAGGGATTCCGTCATGTGGCTCACCTTGCGGTCGGATCCTGTGCGGCGCGGAACGCGGCCGGGTCGAAGGTACCCCCCAGGGCGGGGGCCAGACTCGCTCGGGCCGTGAGCAGGAAGTCGGCCGGGTGCAGCGAACCGGCGCCCGCGGGCAGTACGCCGGCCAGTGGTCGGGCGGCCAGCGTCTCCAGATCCCGGACGTTGCAGCGCATTGCCAGGTCGGGCTCGTTCGGCCAGGAGCCGATCACCACGCCGACCAGGTCGACCCCGCGGTGGGCCAACGACTCCAGGGTGAGCGCGGTGTGGTTGAGGGTGCCGAGGTCGGGTCGGGCCACCACGAGCACGCCCGCCCTCAGCTCGTGCGCGAGGTCGGCGATCGTGGTGCCGTCGTCGTCGAAGCGCACGAGCAGGCCGCCCGCGCCCTCGACCACCACGAGGTCGGTCTCCTTGGCCAGCGCGCGGACCCGGTCGGCGACCCCGTAGAGGTCCACCGGCGGCAGACCGGAGACCCGGGAGGCGGCGGCGGGGGAGAGTGGGTCGGGGTAGCGGGAGTATTCGTGCAGGTCGGTCACCCCGGCCAGGCGCCGCACGTCGGCGAGGTCGCCCGGCTCGTCGGGCGCCACGCCCGTCTGCGAGGGCTTGACCACCGCGACGGAGCCGCCGCGCACCGCGGCGATGGCGGCGACGGCCGCCGTGACGATCGTCTTGCCCACCCCGGTGTCGGTGCCGGTCACCACGAGAACGCTCATGACGGTCCAGAGTAGGGGGACCTTGGGCCCGCCGTTTGTGGACCTGTGGCCCCGGTCGCCAGGCGCGCCGGCGAGGCATGATCGAGGTGGTGGGCGCATGGTCCGGCGGGGCCGCGCGTGACACCGCCGGCGGCCCTCTGCACGGGCTGTGGGAGTGAACGGCAATCCTCCGGCGATCGGCCGGACGGTCCGGGTGGGCCCGGGTCGTCCGGCCGATCGCATGTGCTCGAAGGGAGCGCCGGCGGGTTCACGGCGCGCTCACCGGCTCATTCCTGGGGGCGGCGCAGGCGGGCGACGAACTTGTACCGGTCGCCGCGGTAGACGGATCGCACCCATTCGACCGGTTCGCCGTCGGTATCGAAGCTGTGCCGGGACAACAGCAGCAGCGGCAGGCCCACGTCGGTACCGAGCAGTCCGGCCTCGCGCGGGGTGGCCATCGCGGTTTCGATGGTCTCCTCGGCCTCGGCGAGATGGACGTCGAAACCGGCCGACAGGGCCCGATACAGCGAGTTGTGCTTGGCCAGGTGCTTGCGCAACCCGGGGAAGCGCTTGGTGGACAGGTGGGTGGTCTCGATCGCCATCGGCTCGGAGTTGGCCAGCCGCAGTCGCTCGATCCGCAACACGCGGTTGCCGGGTCGGATGGCGAGCCGCTCCGCGAGGTGGTCGTCGCAGGTGATGTAGCCGATCTCGATCAGTCGCGAGGTCGGTTCCAGGCCCTGGGCCTGCATGTCCTCGGTGTACGAGGTCAGCTGGAGGCTCTGCGCCACCTTGGGCTTGGCGACGAAGGTGCCCCGGCCCTGGGCGCGCTCCAGGCGCCCCTCGATGACCAGCTCCTGAAGCGCCTGGCGCACCGTGGTGCGGGAGATGTCGAACTGCGCCGCGAGGGTGCGCTCGGGTGGCACGGGCGTGCCCGGTGGCTGGGTGTTGGTCAGCTCCTGAAGATGGCGCTTGAGGCGGTAGTACTTGGGCACGCGAGCGCTCGGCTCGAGGCCGGCGTCGCCTCCCGCCATCGCACTGTCCGCCGTGGTCGTGATCACGTGTTCCGCCGTCACCGGTGCCCTCCTGACACGTTCGGTCCCCATCGTGGCACGACCACCGATCCCCCCAGGACCAGGAGCGCGGATGTCGGTCCGATAACGGCGTGCCTTCGCCGTCTACGGAACCTTGACACCCCAATTGGTCTATGCCAACCTCCGAAATGGTCTAAACCATTGATGGTCACCGCGCAACCCTCGTCCCTGGGGCGTCGGTGTTTTCCCATTTCGAGTCCCCTCCCCAGTGGGGGACTCGGTCGGTCCGCGCACCTCACGGATCCGACGGGCGAATATCGACGACTTCATACCGAACTGCGGTGCCCGACATCCTGAGGAGGATGTAGTGAAGCGTCGTCTTCTCGTCGCGGCCGGTGTCGCGGCGGCGCTGACCGGTGTTGCCGCCTGTGGGTCCGACAGCGGCAGCGATGACAACAAGAACGAAACCAAGGCACCGGGCGCGAGCGCGCCGGCCGCGGGCAACGGCAAGACCGTTCGCGTCTGGCTGATGAAGGGCTCCGCCCCCGACGACTACATCGCCGCGCTGAAGACCAAGTTCGAGGCGGACCACCCGGGCGCCAAGCTGGACGTGCAGATCCAGCAGTGGAACGGTATCGGTCAGAAGATCACCGGCGCCCTCGCCAGCAACGACGCCCCCGACGTCGTCGAGGCGGGCAACACCCAGATCGCCCAGTACGGCGCCTCGGGCGGTCTGAAGGACCTCAGCTCCAAGGTCAACGAGCTCGGTGGCAAGGACTGGCTGACCGGCCTGTCCGACCCGGGCAAGGTCGACGGCAAGACCTACGGCATCCCGTTCTACGCCGCCAACCGTGTCGTGATCTACAACAAGGACCTCTTCGCGAAGGCCGGCATCACCACGCCGCCGAAGACCCGCGCCGAGTGGCTCGACGTCACCACCCGCCTCAACACCGGCGACCAGCAGGGCATCTACCTGCCCGGTCAGAACTGGTACTTCTACTCGGGTCTGCTCAAGGACGAGGGCGCGGACATCGCGACCAAGTCCGGCAGCGCGTGGAAGGCCAACCTCGACGGCGCCCCGGCCGTGGCCGCCGCCGGCTTCTACAAGCAGCTCCAGGCGCTCGGCAAGGCCGCCAAGGACGGCGACGAGAAGACCCAGCCCGAGGTCCTCGCGGCCGACGGCGGCAAGATCGCCCAGTTCATCGCCGTTCCGGGCGAGGCCGAGACGATCATCAAGTCGAACCCGGCCCTGAAGGACAAGTTCGGCTTCTTCCCGATCCCGGGCAAGGACGCGAGCAAGGCCGGTGCCACCCTCACCGGTGGTTCCGACCTGATGGTCCCCGAGGCGTCGAAGAACCAGGACCTGGCCTACGACGTCATCAAGCTGATCAACAGCGACGAGTGGCAGAGCAAGCTCGCGCAGGCGACCAAGCAGCTCCCGAACAAGACCACGCTCGCCAGCGCCGTCACCGCCGACCCGGGCGGCGCGGCGATGATGGAGGGCGCGAAGAACGGCTTCGCCACCCCCAACTCGCCGAACTGGGCCTCCGTCGAGGAGAACAACCCGATCAAGGCGTACCTCACCAAGGTGATGACCGGTGGTGACGCGGCCGCGGCCGGCAAGGAAGCCAACGCGTCGATCGAGAAGACGCTGAACACCAAGAACTGACCCGCACCACCCGCCCGGACCGCTGAGCGGATCGGGTGATGAACAGTCCGGCCGAACGGTCGGCTCCCGCCGCGGGGTACCGCTCCGCGGCGGGACCGGCCCGGCCCACCCGGCGCGGCCCGCCGGCGGTCCCCCGTCGCCGGCTCCGCGCTCTCGCCACGTCCCGCCACCGGGCCGGACGGGCCGGAGACCCCCGACACCGAACCACGGGAAGGCAGCTGTGTCAGCCTCCAAGGCAGACGCGGTGGTCGCGACACCTACGCAGCCCCCGCGCAAGCAGGCACCATCGGGTGCCAGACGCGCATCGAAGCCCCCACGCAAGTCGTCGGGGATCGTCAAGTCGGTCACCCCATACCTTCTTGTCGCGCCCGCGATTCTCGGGATCGCCTTCCTGCTGTTCTATCCGGTGGTCCGGAACGTCATGTTGTCGTTCCAGCATTACCGCTTCAAGCAGCTGATCTCGCGGTCGGCCGACTACGTCGGCTGGGAGAACTACCAGGCCGTCTTCAAGGACGACGAGTTCTGGGAGGTCACCCGGCGGACCTTCTATTTCACCGCGATCAACGTCGTGGTGATCATGGTGATCTCCACGCTGTGCGCGCTGATGCTGATGAAGCTCGGCAAGGCCATGCGCATCGTGGTGCTGATCGGCCTGGTCGCCGCGTGGGCGACTCCGGTGATCGCGGCCACCACGATCTTCAAGTGGCTCTTCCGCTCCGACAACGGTGTGGTCAACTGGGCGCTGGTCAAGCTCGGCTTCGACTACGAGGGCTACACCTGGTTCGCGCACGGAACCTCCACCCTGACCGTGGTCACCCTGCTCATCGTGTGGCAGTCGATCCCCTTCGCGACGCTGACCCTCTACGCCGGGCTGACCACCGTGTCGACCGACGTCTACGAGTCGGCCCGACTCGACGGCGCCGGTCCGGTGCGGATCTTCAGCTCGATCACCTTCCCGATCCTGCGCCCGATCTTTGCGCTGGTGACCTCGCTGGAAGTGATCTGGATCTTCAAGTCGTTCGCCCAGATCTGGGCGATCGCGGGCGAGAACGGGCCGATCAACGACGTCCGCACGCTGCCCGTGTACGCGTACCAGCAGGGCATGTCGCTCAAGTTGTTCGACATGGCCGGCGCGATCTCCACGATCACCGTGCTCATCCTCGTGGTGATGCTCGTCTTCTACTTCCGTCAGATGTTCAAGCAGGAGCGGGAGGCCGACAAGTGAAGGCGCGCACCCTGAAGCGGATTCCGCTCAACATCGCGGCGCTGCTGGTCTTCGCCGTGTCGATCTTCCCCGTCTACTGGATGATCCTCACCGCGTTCAAGCCGGCCAAGGACATCCAGTCGTCGACGCCGAAGTTCCTGCCGAGTTCGATCTCGTTCCACAACTTCGACACCGCGGTCAACACGCCGCACTTCTGGGACTACTGGCGCAACAGCCTGCTGGTCGCGGGCTGCGGCGTGCTCCTGGCGCTGGTCGTGGCGTGCTTCGCCGCGTTCGCGGTGGCGCGTATGCAGTGGAAGGGTCGGGCGCCCTTCATCCTCATGGTGTTCATCGCGCAGATGGCGCCGTGGGAGGCGCTGATGATCCCGATGTACCTGATCGCGCGCGACAACGACCTGCTCGACTCGCTGCCGATGCTCACCGCGATCTACTTCGTGATGACGCTGCCGTTCTCGATCGTGACCCTGCGCGGCTTCCTCGGGGGCATCCCGGTGGAGCTGGAGGAGGCCGCCCGGGTGGACGGCTGTTCGCGCTTCACGGCGTTCCGCAAGGTCGTCTTCCCGCTGCTGGCCCCGGGTCTGCTCTCCACCTCGCTGTTCGGCTTCATCACCGCGTGGAACGAGTTCGCGTTCGCCAACGCGCTGCTGCTGAACAAGCCGGAGCAGCGCACGCTGCCGACCTGGCTCAACTCCTTCAGCAACGGGCTCACCATCGACTGGGGCGCCATCATGGCCGCCTCCACCCTCTTCATGCTTCCGGTGCTTGCGATCTTCCTGGTCCTGCAGGGCAAGGTCACCGGCGGGCTCACCTCCGGCGCGGTAAAGGGCTGATCAACCATGTCCGAACGTCTCGAGCGCCTGGCGCTCGCCGTCCTGCAGCCCGGTTTCGACGGCCTGACCGCGCCCGGATGGCTGCGCCACCGGATCGCCGGCGGGTTGGGCTCGGTGGGCCTGTTCGGTCGCAACGTCGCGACCCCCGAACAGGTCACCGCCCTGACCGAGGAGCTGCGCCGGGAGAACCCCGATCTCATCGTCGCGATCGACGAGGAGGGCGGCGACGTCACCCGGATACACGTGAACACCGGCAGCCGCTGGCCGGGCAACCTGGCGCTGGGCGTGGTGGACGACACCGCGACCACCGAGGCGGTCGCGCGCGGGCTCGGGCGCGAGCTGGCCGCGTGCGGCGTCAACCTCAACTGGGCCCCGTCGGCCGACGTCAACTCCAACCCGGACAACCCGATCATCGGCGTGCGGGCCTTCGGCGCCGAACCCGATCTGGTCGCGCGGCACACCGCCGCGTACGTCACCGGGCTCCAGGCGGCCGGCGTGGCCGCGTGCGTCAAACACTTCCCCGGGCACGGCGACACCGCGATCGACTCGCACCACGGCATGCCGCTGGTGGACGTCTCGCGCGAGACGCTGGCCGCCCGGGAACTGGTGCCGTTCCACGCGAGCATCGCGGCCGGCACCAAGGCGATCATGAGCGCGCACATCCTGCTGCCCGCGTACGACACCGAACTGCCCGCGACGTTGTCCCGGAAGATCATGACCGGGCTGCTGCGCGAGGAACTGGGCTACACCGGCCTGATCGTCACCGACGCCATCGAGATGGGCGCGATCGCCGACACCTACGGCATAGCCGACGGCACCGTCCGCGCGATCGCGGCCGGCGTCGACGCGGTGTGCGTGGGTGGTGGGCTGTGCGACGAGGACACCGTGCTGCACCTGCGCGACGCGCTGGTGGACGCGGTGCGCGAGGGCCGGCTCGCCGAGGAGCGGCTGGTCGACGCGGCCGGGCGGGTGCACGCGCTGGCCGCGTGGGCCAAGGTCGGCGCGGCCGAGCCGGTCGACTACGCGCTCGGGCTCGACGCGGCCCGCCGCGCGGTCCGGGTGACCGGTACGGTGACGCCGATCGATCGGCCCGCACACGTGGTGGAGCTGTCGCCCACTGCCAACATCGCGGTCGGCGAGCAGACCCCGTGGGGCCTGGCGCCGGTGCTGGCCGAGGCGCTGCCCGGGACCACGGTGACCCGGGCCCGGGCCGCCGAGCCGCAGCTGATCGACGAGGTGCTGCGCGCGGGGGCGGACCGTCCCCTGGTACTCGTGGTGCGCAACCTGGAGCACCACGTCTGGGCGACCGAGATCGTGGCGGGCCTGCTCGCCGCGCGGCCGGACGCCGTCGTGGTCGAGATGGGCATCCCCGGAGCTGCCACTCCGGGCGCCGCCCATCTCGCCACGCACGGCGCCGCCACCGTGTGCGGGATCGCCGCCGCCGAGATCCTGACCGGCCGTCGGCTCGCCTGACGGCATCCCTCGACAAGGGGGGCCGGAAGCCCGGTATTCGTTCGACACCGAGCGTCCGGCCCCTGTGAACCCGCCCGACACCGGGAAACCGGACACTGGGGAGGCGGGCGTTCCCGGGCCCCGGCCCGCGGATCCGCCCGACCTCCGCATCCGTATGTGGAAACCGAATCAGCACCTGGAATCAACGGAAGGCCGCACCATGTCCGCCACCGACGACCGTGACGTCCTGGCACCGAACCGGGGCACCATCATGTCCGCCGAGATGGCGGAGCAGCCTGCCGTGCTGCGCCGGATCCTGGCCGAGGGCGCGCCCTCGATCCGCGCCGTCGCGGCCGAGATCGCCGCGCGCAACCCGCGGTTCGTGCTGCTGACCGCGCGGGGCACCAGCGACAACGCCGCGTTGTACGCGAAGTACCTGATCGAGGTGCTGCTCGGCAAGCCCGCCGGGCTCACCTCGATGTCCACGACCACGGCGTACGGCGCGGAGCCGGACCTGACCGACTGCCTGGTGATCACCGTCTCCCAGTCGGGCGGCTCGCCCGACCTGGTGGCGTCCACCGAGGCGGCCCGCAAGGCCGGCGCGATCACCCTCGCGGTGACCAACAACGCCGACTCGGCGCTGGCCGCGGTCTCCGAGTTCCACATCGACGTGCTGGCCGGTCCGGAGAAGGCGCTGCCCGCGACCAAGACGTACACCGCGGAACTGCTCGCGCTGTACCTGTTCGTCGAGGGCCTGCGCGGCGGCGACACCTCGCCGGCCGACTCGCTGCCGGCGCTGGCGCAGGACGTGCTGGACCGCCGGGAGGAGGTCGCCGAGCTGGCGCAGCGCTACCGCTTCGCGCAGCGTCTGGTGATCACCTCGCGCGGCTACGGCTACCCGACGGCGCGCGAGGCCGCGCTGAAGATCATGGAGACCAGCTACATCCCGGCCCAGCCGTTCTCCGGGGCGGACCTGCTGCACGGGCCGCTGGCCATGGTCGACAACGTCAGCCCGGTGATCGCCGTGGTGCCGGACGGCAAGGGCGGCGACGCCCTCCAGCCGGTCCTGGAGCGGCTGCGCGGGCGCGGTGCGGACCTGATGGTGATCGGCAACGCGGACCAGGTCGGTCGGGCCTCGGCGGGCTTCGTGCTGCCGGAGGGTGTGGCCGAGGAGGTGCAGCCGATCCTGGAGATCATTCCGCTGCAGCTGCTGGCGTACGAGGTCACCATGGCCCGCGGTCTCGACCCGGACGCCCCTCGGGCGCTGGCGAAGGTGACCGAGACGCGCTGACGCCGACGACCGGGAGCGGTCCCGGGACGCGCGCGGCGAGGGCGCGTCCCGGGACCGACCCGGGGCCGGAAAGCGCGGTCCGAACGCGCGAAAGCCCCCGACCCGGACCGGGTCGGGGGCTTTCGCGCATCGCGGGGTGGGGATGGTCAGGCGGTGGCCTCGTAGGCGACCACTCCGCCGATCCAGGTCTTGAGGATCGTCCACTCGTCGCTCCACCAGACCAGGTCGGCCGTGGCGCCGGGGGCGATGCGGCCGAGGTCGGTGCGGCCCAGGGCGTCGGCCGGGACCCGGGTCGCGGAGGTGAGCACCCGCGCCGGCGGGTTGCCCAGGCCGATCAGGTTGCGCACGGCCAGGTCCAGGGTCAGCGCCGAGCCGGCGATGGTGCCGTCCAGGTTGCGCGGCACGTCGCCCTCGACCAGGGTCACGTCCACGTCGCCGAGCCGGTAGCGGCCGGGCGGCATGCCCGCGGCCGCCATCGCGTCGGTGACCAGTGCGGTGCGCTCGCCCGCCACGCGCAGCACCAGCGAGCAGACCGGGCCCACCACGTGGTGCAGGTCGGCGATCAGGCCGGGGGTAAGGCGCGGGTCGCTCAGCGCCGCGCCGACCACGCCCGGCTCGCGGTGGCCCAGGCCGCGCTGGGCGTTGAACAGGTGGGTGACCATGGTCGCGCCCGCGTCCGCGGCGGCGGACATCTCGGCGGCGGTCGCGTCCGTGTGTCCGGCCGAGACTCGGATCCCCGCGGCGACGATGCGTCGAATGGCCTCGAGCGCACCGGGAAGTTCGGGGGCCAGGGTGACCAGCGTCAGCGCCTCGCGGACGGCGTCGTCCAGGAGCAGCCGGTCGATCAGTTCGGGAGTGGGCTCGCGCAGGTACTCCGGCGGGTGGGTGCCGACCCGGGCGGGGGACAGGAACGGCCCCTCCAGGTGCACGCCCAGGTCGCGCGCGATGGGCTCCGTGGCGAGCTTGGCGCGCAGCTCCGCGGCCCGCACGAGGGCCGCGGTGAGGATGTCCAGGTCGCCGGTGATGAAGGTCGGGCAAAAGGCGGTGACCCCTGTCGACGGGAGCCGGGCGGCGACCTCACGCCAGGCGGTCGCGTCCGCGGCCACGAAGTCGTGCCCGAACGCGCCGTTGAGCTGCACGTCGATCAGGCCGGGCGTGAGCACGCCGTGTGGCAGCCGGAATGTGTCGGGGCGGCCGGGTCCCTCGGTGACGCCGGTGATCCGGCCCTGCTCGACCCCCACCTCGGCCGGGCCCACGAGCTTCCCGTCCACAAGCACGCGAGGTGCCCCTATGCCGGCCACGCGTGCCCTTCCTTCCCTGCGGGACCGCTACGCGGCCGAACGTTCGGCGGCCTCCCGGTGCGGGCCGGGAGGCCGCCGACCATTTTGGTTCAGACCAATCCCAGTTGTCTAGACCAATGTCGAGGGACATGACACGTATACCGGTGGTTATCGGGTCACGAAGTGGCGTATCGCAGTGCCGTCAGGGCCCGCTCCAGATCGGCCGGCGTCAGGTCCGCGCGGGCCGCGAGACGCAGTCGGGAGATGCCGTCGGGCACCGACGGCGGACGGAAGCAGCCGACCCGGACCCCGGCCTCCGCGCAGCGCGCGGCGGTGTCGAACGCGAGCTGCGCCTCGCCGACGAGCACCGACGTCACCGCGCCCTCGGGCGCGGTCGCGCGCAGCCCCGCCTCCCGGGCGCCGGCCGCGAGCGCGCGTGCGTTCGCCCGTACCCGCGCGGCCAGGTCCGGCTCCGCGCGCAGGATCCGCAGCGCCTCCAGGGCCGCCGCGACGCTCGCCGGGGCCAGCCCGGTGTCGAAGATGAACGACCGGGCCGCGTCGACCAGGTGCTCGACCACCCGGCGCGGACCCAGCACCGCGCCGCCCTGCGCGCCGAGCGCCTTGGACAACGTCGCGGTCAGCACCACGTCGTCGGCCCCCGCGAGCCCGGCCGCGTGCACCGCGCCCCGGCCGCCCGTGCCGACCACACCGAGCCCGTGCGCCTCGTCCACGAGCAGGACGGCGCCATATCGCCGTGTGACGGCCGCCAGCTCCGCGAGGGGGGCGATGTCCCCGTCGACCGAGAAAACCGCGTCCACGACCACCAGGGCCCGTTCCTCGGGCCGTTCCGCCAGCACCCGGGCCACCGCCTCGACGTCGCAGTGCGCAGTGATCGCCACCCGGGCCCGGGACAGCCGGCACGCGTCCACGATCGAGGCGTGGTTGATCGCGTCCGAGACGACCAGTCCGCCCTTGCCGATCAGGCCACAGATCACCCCGAGGTTGGCCAGGTAGCCGGAGGAGAACACCAGCGCCGCCTCGGCTCCCATGTGCGCGGCCAGCTCCGCCTCCAACGCGGCGTGCAGCGTCGTGGACCCGGTCACCAGGCGCGACCCGGTCGACCCGCCGCCCCAGGTGCGCAGGGCGCGTACGCCCGCCTCGATCACTCGTGCGTCGCGGGTCAGCCCCAGGTAGTCGTTTCCGGCCAGATCCAGCCCGTCGACCGTCGCCTCGCGCGGGCGCAGCCGGCGCCGCAGCCCCGCCTCCTCCCGTTCCTTCTCCCGCAGGTCCAGCCAGTCGAGCGGATGACCGCCGCCGGGGAGGGGCCGGCCGGGCGTGGGCGATTCGGTGGACATCCATACCTCACGGGTGCGGCGGAGTGGGGCGGCCAGGATCGCAGGCCGGGTGGAAAGTACGCTGCGCATGTGCCCTCCATGAACGATCTCGTCCGCCGCCACGGCGCGCTGTCCGCCGCCGACCTGGAGTGGCTGCACCTGCTGGTGTCCGAGTGGCAACTGCTCGCGGATCTGTCGTTCGCCGACCTGGTGCTGTGGGTGCCCACCGACGACGGGCAGTACGTGGCGGTGGCGCAGATGCGGCCCAACACCGGAGCCACCTCGCACCAGGACGACCTGGTCGGCGACTTCGTCCCGCGCGGCCGGCGGCCGATGCTGGACGCCGCCCTCGACGAGGGGCGGATCGTGCGCGAGGGCGACCCGGAGTGGCGCGACGACGTGCCCGTGCGGGTCGAGGCGATCCCCGTCTCCCGCGAGGGTCGGGTGATCGGGGTGATCGCGCGCAACACCAACCTGCTCACCGCGCGCACCCCCAGCCGGCTGGAACTGACCTATCTGCAAAGCGCCGCGGACCTGGCGCAGATGATCGCCGCAGGGACGTTTCCGCACGCGGGCGAACTGCTCGACATGGACGCCTCGCCGCGCGTGGGCGACGGCCTGATCCGGCTCGACGCCGACGGCATCGTGCAGTACGCCAGCCCCAACGCGCTCTCCGCCTACCACCGACTCGGCCTGACCACCGACCTGGTCGGCTGCCACCTCGGCCGGATCACCGCCGAACTGGCCCCGCACGAGGGACCGGTCGACGAGGCGATCTCCGCCGTCGCCAGCGGTTGGGCGCCGCGCGAGACCGAGGTCGAGACACCCGCCGCGGTGGTGCAGTTGCGGGCGATCCCGCTCAAGCCGCGTGGTCAGCGGATCGGCGCGATCATGCTGCTGCGCGACGTGACCGAATTGCGCCGTCGCGAACGCGAGCTGATCACCAAGGACGCGACCATCCGGGAGATCCACCACCGGGTGAAGAACAACCTCCAGACGGTGGCCGCGCTGCTGCGCCTCCAGGCCCGCCGGATGGACGCGCCGCAGGCCCGCGCCGCGCTGGAGGAGGCGGTACGCCGGGTCGGCTCGATCGCGATCGTGCACGAGACGTTGTCCCAGACGCTGGACGAGCGGGTGGACTTCGACGAGATCGCCGACCGGGTGTTGTCCATGGTCACCGAGGTCGCCGCGTCCTCGCTGCGGGTGCGCACCGCCCGGCACGGCAACTTCGGCGAGCTGATCGCGGAGACCGCCACACCGCTGGCGATGGTGTTGACCGAGCTGCTGCAAAACGCCCTGGAGCACGCGTTCGAGGACCCGGCGTACGCGGATCGGGCCAACACCCTGGAGGTGCACGCGGAACGGTGGGCGGAACGACTGCTGATCACCGTCACCGACGACGGGATCGGCCTGCCCGACGGCTTCGATCCGCAGACGTCCGGCAATCTCGGTCTGCAGATCGTGCGCACCCTCGTGGGCAGCGAACTCGCGGGCCGTTTCGACATGGTGCCGAATCCGGCCGGCGGCACGATCGTCAGGCTGGACGTACACCTGAGGCAGCGCCGCTGAGCGCCGCCGCCGAATTGCGGATCGGTTCGGATCCGGCGTACGCGACGAACACCCACACGAGAAAAAGCAGTTGCCCCGCCTCGGTCCGATCGGACCCCGGCGGGGCAACTGCGGTAAAGCTCTTTTGTTTTCCGGCGATCCAAGTCTCCGGAGAGTTCAGCCCGTCGTGGTGATCAGGCGGAGGCGCGGGCGCGGTTGCGGGCGGCGCGGCGCTTGAGAGCGCGACGCTCGTCCTCGCTCAGACCGCCCCACACACCCGCGTCCTGACCGGACTCGAGAGCCCAGCCCAGGCACTGCTCCATCACGGGGCAACGGCGGCAGACCGCCTTCGCCTCCTCGATCTGAAGCAGAGCGGGACCGGTGTTGCCGATCGGGAAGAACAGCTCCGGGTCTTCGTCACGGCAGGCAGCAACGTGGCGCCAGTCCATGCGGTCCAACTCCTCGTGGGTCAGCAAGGGCTTCCGGCCCCGCTGTGGCTTGTGAATGTGAACGCTTTCACGAACCCCCCGACAAGCATGGGGCCGACGGAGTCGGTCCCCAGGTTTGGCAGTGGATTCGGGCGGTGAAGATGACCTTTCGGCCACGTCCCTGCCGCCTCGTAGAGCCTTACAAACCTCGGCCGCCGATACAACCCCCTTGGGCCAGGATTTTTTAAATCATCGGTGTCGACTAGGTCACACCACTACATCGAAGGGATGAACGGGGTATTCGCGTTCGAGTGAAAGGCCAAAAGGCCCTTCCACTCACACAATCACACGCAGTGCACGGGGAACCCCCCTGAAGGTCACACTCCGATGTTCTCCCAGATGGTCCCCGTCGACCTGAAGGGAAACAGGTTCTTCAGCCCGAAGAGTGAACGCATCGCAGTCGTGCAGGGACACGACGTGACGCCCGTGTGGAGCATTACCCGTGGAGCCCAGCATCTGGGCCAGATGGCGCAATGTGGGCAGTGTTGTCATCCGGGTGAGCGCGAAGAGGTCCAATCCGGTGTCATATGACGCTTGCGGACAGGGATTCAACGGCCGATTGCGCAAAAACGTCCACGGGACCGTGTTCTGGACTATGCCGAGGCAGATTCCCCCGATCGGGTCCATGCCCGGGACCTCCAGCGTGAGCGGCCCGCGCCTGTGGGCGTTTCGACCGCCGAGGAAGTGGTGCATCGCGGAGCGTACGTACAACCCGGGGGTGGCCCGCCGGCCGCCGGCCCGGCGGTGCTCCACCCGTCCGACCACCTCGGCGTCGAAGCCGAGTCCGGCGCAGAACAGGAACCAGCGCTCGTCGGCCAGGCCCAGGCCGATCTCCCGACTGCGGCCCGCGCGCAACGCGTCGAGCAGCAGGCCGGTCGCCTCGACCGGGTCGTTGGGCAGTCCGAGCGAGCGGGCGAAGACGTTGGTACTGCCGCCCGGGACCACCGCCACCGCCGGTAGCGAGGGGGCCGGGCCCGCCGCCAGGAGGCCGTTGGCCACCTCGTTGACCGTGCCGTCGCCGCCGAGCGCGATCACCAGGTCGATGCCGTCGTCGGCCGCCTGCCGGGCCAGCTCCGCGGCATGGCCCCGGTGCTCGGTGTTCACCACGTCGAGCTTGAGGTCGCCGGCGAGCGCGTGTGCCAGCACGTCGCGGGTCCGCTCACTGGTGGTCGTGGCCTTGGGGTTCACGACGAGAAGGGCACGCATGACGACAGGGTATCTACCGGCGGGTAGGGCGCCCCCGGCCCGGAGCACACCGGCCCGAGGTTACAGTCTTGGGGTGACCGAGAGCCCTTCCGCCCAGGACCAGCCGGACCCCGCCGGGGCCCTCCCGCTCACCTGGCGCATCTGTACCGCGGTGGTCGGTGTCGAGGCGTTCGCGCTCCTCGGCTACGCCCTCTACCTGACCTTCCGCAGCGAGTTCGGCCATCCGACCAACTCCTCGGAGGGCGTGGCGATCGGCATCTACCTGCTGATCCTCGCCGCCGGGATAGTCGCCGCCTTCGTCGGCATGGTGCGCGGCCGGCGCTGGAGCCGATCGCCGGCGATCACCGCCAATCTGATCGTGGTCGGCATGGGTTGGTATCTGATCAAGGCGGATCAGATGGCGATCGGGATCCTGACGATGATCGTGGGCGCAGCCACCATCGGCACGCTCGCCACCCCCGGGATGTACAAGGCGCTCGAAACGCGGCACCAGGCCCGGCGGGCCTGAGCGCGCGGACACCGGCTCGGCGAAGCGGGCGGCCCCGGACCGACATCGGTCCGGGGCCGCCGCACTTCCACACCCGCGCGCACCCGGTGTACCGGTGCCGCTCCGGTGCTACTCCTCGACCAGCAGGCGCTCGCGCAACTGCGCGAGCGTGCGCGCCAACAGCCGCGAGACGTGCATCTGGGAGATGCCGACCTCCTGCGCGATCTGGGACTGGGTCATGTTGCCGAAGAAGCGAAGCAGCAGGATCTTCTTCTCGCGCGGCGGCAACTGCTCCAGGAGCGGCTTGAGCGACTCGCGATACTCGACCCCCTCCAGCGCGTCGTCCTCGGCGCCCAACGTGTCGGCGACGGCCGGTGAATCGTCGTCGGTGTCCGGCACGTCGAGCGACAGCGTGCTGTAGGCGTTGGCCGATTCGAGGCCCTCGAGCACCTCCTCCTCGGAGATCCCCAACTGCACGGCGAGTTCGGCGACCGTGGGGGACCTGCCGTTGCGCTGGGACAGCTCGGCGGTGGCCGAGGTCAGCGCGAGCCGCAGCTCCTGGAGTCGGCGCGGCACCCGCACCGCCCAGCCCTTGTCCCGGAAGTGCCGCTTGATCTCGCCGACGATGGTCGGCGTCGCGTAGGTCGAGAACTCGACCCCGCGATCCGAGTCGAACCGGTCCACCGACTTGATCAGGCCGATGGTGGCCACCTGGATCAGGTCGTCGAGCGGCTCGCCGCGATTGCGGAACCGGCGGGCCAGGTGCTCGACCAGCGGCAGATGCATCTCCACCAGTCGATCGCGCACCGCGGCCCGGGCCGGCGGATCCGATTCCAGCTCCGCCAACCGCGCGAACAGCCCCCGCGCGACCTCGCGGTCGTGGGCGTGGCGTTCGGAACCGGCCCGCCGCCGATTCGGCACCGCGGGACCCGTGGGCCCGGCGGCTCCGGCAGGCTGCGCCGACCCCGTCGCCTCGACGCCACCGTCCATCGTCATGCTCGCGTCGCTCACCATGCCCTCACCCTCCCCTCGGCCGCGCCCGGCGGCCTCGTCGGGTGAGGCCGCGCTCGGCTGCGGTTCGTTGGCCGCGCCTTCAACACCACTGCTCACGTCTGCTCCGGCCCGCCACCGCGCTTCTTGTGCAGGCTGATGGCGACCACCTTGTCATCGCTCACCGTGGCGTCCACCTCGCCGGCCAGCGCCGACAGGACGGTCCAGGCGAACGTGTCGCGCGCGGGTGTTCGACCGTCCGTGGTCGGCGCGGACACGGTCACGTGCAACGCGTCGCCCACCAGGTTGAACACGCAGGAGAGGATCCCGCCGGCCACCGCCTGATCGAGCAACATCGCGCACGCCTCGTCCACCGCGATGCGCAGATCCTCGATCTCGTCCAGGGTGAAGTCGAGGCGGGCCGCGAGGCCCGCCGTGGCGGTGCGCAGGACGGAGAGATAGGCACCTTCGGCAGGCAGTCGGACCTCGACGAAGTCACGCTGCCCGGTGCCGGCTTCGTCCGCGGTGTGTGCGGATCGCTGGGACACCCTCACCTCCAAGGTGCTGCTGTGGGTGGCCGCCGGAGGCGGTCACCACCGATGTCGGGGAACCCCAGCGACGCTACCGCGCCGGCCGACAACTGTCGTCATCGATGCGCGAACGTGGGCGGGAACGACCGGGGAGCCGTCCACCCGACGCTACGTCACGATATGTGATTTGACGAGTACGTAGTGTACCCGACTTCGGTAATTTCGCACCGGGAGATCAAGCCGTCCATGTACATGTGCCACAGTCGACCGCGCGCCAACCCGCAAATGTCAGGTATGTCGGTCGGGCTGCGGCTCCCGGGCCCGGCGTCTGGCCCGGTACAGGGCCACGTTGGCGCGCGAGGCGCACCGGTCCGAACAGTGCCGGCGGGAGCGATTTGCGGACAGGTCCAGGAACACGTTTCGGCACGGGAGGGCCTGGCAGACGCCGAGTCGGTCGATACCGTGCGTAGTCAACTGCACGGCCAGGCCCATGCCGGCGATGGCGGCGAAGCCCTCGGCCGCGCCGACCGCGTCGCCCGCCAGGTGTAGATGCCACGGGCTGGCGTCGTGGCCGGTCAGGCGCGGATGTACGGGGAATTCGGCGAGCAGTCCGTTCAGCGTCGCCACCGCGTCCGCCTCGCGTCCGGCCGCGGCGGCCGTGAAGACCGCGCGCAGGCGGGTGCGGACCGAGCGCAACCGGGCCACGTCACCGTCGGTCACCCGGGACGGGATCCGCCGAACGGGTGCGATCAGCGCGGGCACGTCGTCGGGGCAGCGCAGCAGGTCCTCGCCGCGGGCCGGCTGTTCGGTGTTGACCAGGCGGACCGCGTGCTCGGCATACGCGGAGAGGTCCAACGGCTGCCCTTCTTCGCACGGAGGACGATCGGCGCGCGATTCGCCCGGAACGACCTGACGGATGTGGCGGCGGTTACTGTCAGCGTACCGCCCGTGGCACTAGCGTCTGGGCCGGGTGCACCAGGGTCTGACGGTCCATCACAAAAAGGTGGTAATCGGTTCATCGCCCCGGCGTACCCCCGTTCGGGGGGTGTGCCAAAATCGGCGTCACGGGTGACCCCCGTACCCTCAGCCGGATCATGTGCGCTGCACGAAGCGCCGATGCCGCTGAGGTAAGCAGCCGGCGCTCGCGCTCCGAGAGCTGCACTTCCACTGAGCAATGTCGATGAAGTCGATAAGAGGGGTCACTGTGGCAGCGGAGATCATCCCGACGGACAGCATGGCGACGGACGAACTCGATCCGGTCTTCGCCCTGCACCGGGGCGGGAAAATGGAAGTTCGCTCGACCGTCCCGGTGCGCAACCGCGACGACCTGTCCCTGGCCTACACGCCCGGTGTGGCACGTGTCTGCACGGCCATCGCGCAGAACCCGGAGCTGGTCCACGACTACACGTGGGTGTCCAACACGGTTGCCGTCGTCACCGACGGCACCGCCGTGCTCGGCCTGGGCGACATCGGTCCGGCCGCCTCCCTGCCGGTGATGGAGGGCAAGGCGATCCTGTTCAAGCAGTTCGGCGGCGTCGACGCGGTGCCGATCGCGCTCGACTGCACCGACGTGGACGAGCTGGTGGACACCATCGCCCGGCTCGCGCCCTCGTTCGGCGGGATCAACCTGGAGGACATCAGCGCCCCGCGCTGCTTCGAGGTCGAGCGCCGGCTCCAGGAGCGGGTGTCCATCCCGGTCTTCCACGACGACCAGCACGGCACCGCGATCGTCGCGCTGGCCGCGCTGCGCAACGCGGCCACGGTGACCGGGCGCGGCCTCGGCGACCTGCGCGCGGTCATCTCGGGCGCGGGCGCGGCGGGCATCGCGATCGCCAAGATCCTGATCGAGGCGGGCATCGGCGACCTGTGCGTGGTGGACAGCCGGGGCATCGTGCACGAGGGACGCGACGACCTGACGCCGATCAAGCGGATGATCGCCGAGCTGACCAACAAGGCCGGGCTGCGCGGCGGCATCGAGGTCGCGATGAAGGGCGCCGACGTCTTCCTCGGGGTCTCCGCGGGCAAGGTGCCCGAGGAGGTCGTGGCGACGATGGCGCCCGAGGCGATCATCTTCGCGATGGCCAACCCGAACCCGGAGATCGACCCGGACCTCGCGCACAAGTACGCGGCCGTGGTCGCCACCGGGCGCAGCGACTACCCGAACCAGATCAACAACGTGCTGGCCTTCCCGGGGGTGTTCGCCGGCGCGCTGTCGGTGCGCGCCAAGCGGATCACCGAGGGGATGAAGGTGGCCGCCGCCGAGGCGCTGGCTGCGGTCGTCGCCGACGAGCTGGCGCCCGACCGGGTGATTCCGTCGCCGTTCGACGAGCGGGTCGCGCCGGCGGTGACCAAGGCGGTGGCCGAGGCCGCGCGCCGGGACGGTGTGGCGCGCATCTGAGCCGCGGTCCGTGGATCGGTGATCGTCCGACGGCTCCTCGCCGACCGTTCGACGATCGACGCGCGGCCACGGCTGCCGAGAGCCGAGGGCCCCACCCGGGCGGGTGGGGCCCTCGGCTCGTCGCCGGCGTCAGTAGGGTGCCTGCATGTTTGCCGTGAGTGCCGTGCGCATCGATGCCCAGGACCCGCTGTCCGGTCTCCGGCTCGGGGAACGACCCGAGCCCGGCGCGGACGGGGCGCTGCCGCCGGGGTGGACGACCGTCACGGTCAAGGCCGCCTCGCTGAACCACCACGACCTGTGGTCCCTCAAGGGTGTGGGCATCACCGAGAAGCAGTTGCCGATGATCCTGGGCTGTGACGCGGCCGGGATCGACGAGGACGGCAACGAGGTCGTCGTGCACTCGGTGATCGGCGGGCTCGGGACCGACGAGCCCCGGTCGATCCTGACCGAGCGCTACGACGGCACCTTCGCCGAGAAGGTTGCCGTACCCCGCTGGAACCTCCTGCCCAAGCCGGCCGAACTGAGCTTCGAGCAGGCGTGCTGCCTGCCTACGGCGTGGCTGACGGCGTATCGGATGTTGTTCACCAACTCGGGGGTGCGGCCGGGCGGCACGATCCTGGTCCAGGGCGCCGGCGGCGGGGTGGCCACCGCGCTGGTGGTGCTCGGGAAGGCGGCCGGGTACCGCGTGTGGGTGACCAGTCGGGACGAGGCCAAGGGCGCGCGGGCGGTGGAGCTGGGCGCGGACGCGGCGTTCGGCTCGGGCGCGCGGTTGCCCGAGCGGGTGGACGCGGTGATGGAGACGGTCGGCGCGGCCACCTGGTCGCACTCGATCAAGAGCCTGAAGCCGGGCGGCACGATCGTGATCTCCGGTGCCACCTCGGGCGATCGGCCGCCGGCCGCCGAGTTGACCCGGATCTTCTTCAACGAACTGCGCGTCGTCGGTTCGACGATGGGCGACAAGGACGAACTCGCGGGGCTGCTTCGGCTGTGCGCGCACGGTGGGGTGCGGCCGGTGATCGACTCCGTGCTGCCGTTGCGCGAGGCGGTGGAGGGGTTTCGGCGGTTGGCGGAGGGTGAGTTGTTCGGGAAGATCGTTTTCGCTGTTTGATTCGGTTGATTCGGCTTTTGGTTGCCGGTTGCCGGTTGCCGGTTGCCGGTAGTTGGTAGTTGGTTGCGTGGGTTTTCGGAAGGACCTTCGATGCCGTTGTCCCGTCGCCGTGTGCTTGCCCTGGGGGCCGGTACGGGGGTGGTCGCGGTGTCCGCGGGCCTGCTCGCCGGCTGTGGCGGGCGCGAGTCGCGGTCGGGGGGCACGCTCGTGGTGGGCCTGCCGCGGCTGCCCGACGTGCTCAATCCGGTGCATTCGACGGCCGAGGCGACCCGGTGGATCGCCGACCCGGTGGTCGAGGCGCTGTACACCTACCGGGACGACACCACGATCGGGCCGGTATTGGCCGCGGCCGATCCGCAGATCGCGCCGGACGGGCTGAGTTGGACCGTACGGCTGCGGGCGGATGTGCGCTTCCACAACGGGGATCCGTTCACCGCCGAGCATGTGGCGGCATGTCTGCGTCGGGTGAACGATCCGGCGACGGCGGGGGACTGGGCGCCGTGGCTGGCGGGGCGGTTCGGGGCGATCGAGGCGCCGGACGCGCGGACGGTACGGATCGAGCTGCCGCGGGCGTTCGGGGCGCTCCGGGCGTTCTTGGCCTGTCTGCCGATCCCGCATCAGGCGAGCCTGGGGGATCCTCGGGCGCTGCTGGGCACCGGGCCGTTTCGGCTGGCGAGCGCGGACGGCGGTGCGGTCGTGTTGCGCCGGGACGCGGGGTATCGGGACAAGGCCGCGCCGGCGGACGCGTTGGAGTTCCGCGCGTCGGCCGATCCGGTGGCCGATCTGAAGGCGCACCGGCTCGCGGTGTACCCGCACCCGACGCCCGAACAGGTGCGGCGGTTGCGCAAGGCGGACGACACGTACGTGCAGACCGCGAGCGGGCCGGCCGACCTGGTGGTGCTGCCGAATCTGCGCCGGCCGCCGTTCGACGACGTCGCGGTGCGACGGGCGCTGGGGTTCGGGATGGATCGCACCCGGGTGCTGCGGGACGTGTACCGGGGCGACGCGGTGATCGGGCAGGGGCCGCTGGGGCCGGGCAACGAGGGGTGGGACCCGGAGTACACCCCGTACGGGCGGGGGGTCAGCCCGACCGTGTCGCCGAAGCCGAGTCCGAGCGCGACGGCGGGGCCGACGGTGGAGCCGGAGCGGGTCACCGCGATGTTGGGCGAGGCGCCGGTGCCGTTGCCGCGGGGCGGCGTGCGGTTCACGCTGCTGGCGGTGGTCGGAGAGGCCGGGGAACTGCCGGACGTGGCACGGGTGTTGGCCGAGGGGTGGAATCGGGTCGGGTTCACCGTCGTGGTCGAGCCGGTGGACGCGGCGACGTGGGCGGCGCGGCGGCGGGTCGGTGACTTCGACGCGGCGCTGGTGGATCGGCGCGGGTCGGGGTACGCGGTGGGGCGCACGGGCTTCGCGGCGTTGGCGCCGGCGGTGTCGACCGGGGGCGAGAGCACGGGGTATGCGAACCCGGAGCTGGATCGGTTGGTCGAGGAGGCGGCTGCGACGCCGGACAACGCGCGGCGGGCGCGGCTCACGCGGGTGGCGGGGGAGATCGTCGCGCGGGACGCGGTGGTGCTTCCTCCGGTGTATCCGAAGGTCGTGGTGGGGCGGACGGGGCGGGTCGAGTCGGTGAACACGCGGGCGTTGGCGACGGGACGGTTGTCGCTGGCGCGGCTGCATCGACGGGGGTAGGCGGGTTCGGGCCGGGTCGGCCCGTGTGGTTGGCGGTGCACTTGGCTGTGCGGCCGGTGGGGTTGGCGTGCCTTGGCCGTGCGGCCGACGCCACGTGGCGCCCCTGTGGCCTCATGCGCCGGGCCTCATGCGCTGGCGGGGCTGAATTGGTCCCTTGCGCCGGCGGGGTTGGTTCGCCTCATGCGCCGGCCGGGGTGGTTCGCTTCGCGCGCCTGGCTGGGGTGATTTGGCTCGGCTTGGTTGTTTGGGGGTTGGGGCGGTGGGATTCGCCGGTCGGTGGTGGGCTGGGTGTGGGGGTGGCACGGGATATGGCCTTGCTGTGGTCGTATCCCGTGCCGGGGGGGTTATTGGGGTGGGGGGTTTGGGTCGAAGATGGCTTTCAGGTCCTTGATCGCCGTTTTGATGATGTTGCGGGCTTCGGTCAGTTGGTCCTGGGTTACGCCGGCTCGGTGGGCCCAGGGGGTTACCTCTGTGCGGATGGAGTCGATGATCGACTCCAGGTCCAGGGAATCCTGGTCGCGGGTCGGGCGGTCGGTTTCCTTTGACCAGGCGTCGGTGGCTCGGGCTCGGGCGGAGGTGGGTTCCGGGTCGGTGCCGAAGCGGCGGCGGAGTTCGCGTTCCAGGTCGAACAGGCCGGGTTTGGCGGCCAGGTCGACCAGGTTGTGGGCCAAGCCCTCGGCGAGGTCGGCCATGCGCTGGGAGAACATCGGTTCCCAGGACCGGCGGCCGGCGGCCTTGGGGTCGGACCAGTCGTCGGTGTCCGGGCGTTGCTCCTCCTCGACGGCCGGGCGCGGGGACTTGCGGACCTCGCGGGCCGCGCGGCCCAGTTCCTCCCGCAGGTTTTGCGCCGACGTGCGCACCTCGTCCCGGATCTCCCGGGCCCGCTCGTAGACCGACTCGCGGATCTGCGCCTCCAGCTGGGTCAACTCCTCCTGGCGGGCCGCCAGTTCGGCGCGGCCGGCGTCGGTGATCCGGTACACCTTCCGGCCGCCCTCGACGTCGTGCTCGACCAGGCCCTCCTGCTCCAGCTTGGCCAGGCGCGGGTAGACGGTGCCCGCGGAGGGCGAGTAGAGGCCCAGGAAGCGGTCGTGGAGCAGGCGGATGACCTCGTAGCCGTGACGGGGGCTCTCGTCGAGCAGCTTCAGCAGGTAGAGCCGTAGCCGGCCGTGGCCGAAGACGGGGTTCATGCGCTCACCTTTCCCTCCGGCGCGCGGCGCAGCAGCGTCACGTCGCCCGATACCGAGTTGATCCGCAGCCGGCCCGAGCCCTCGCCGAGCTTGCCCGTCACGTGGCTCGCGCCGAATTTGGCGCTCGTGGTCAGCTCGTCGAAGACCGAGTCGACGGAGCCGGCCGCGGTGCGCACGTCCACGCGCATATCCCCGCGGTGCGGCAGGCGCACGGTCAACTCGCCGGATACCGTGGTCAGTTGCACGTGGCTGCGGCCGACCTCGTCCAGGTCCAGGGTCATCGACCCGGAGACCGAGTTGGCCCGCACCCGGCCGCCGGTGCCCTCGATCACGGTGAGCGAGCCGGCCACCGTCACCACCCCGAGGTCGCCGGCCAGCGACTCGGCGTCGACCGATCCGGAGATCGTGTTCGCGTCGACCGTGCCGGTCAGCCCGACCAGGGTCACGTCGCCGCCGATGCTGCGCACCGTGGTGGTGCCGTGCATCCCGGACACGGTCGCGTGCGCGGACACCACGCCGATCTCGACCGTGCAGTCCCACGGCACGGCCAGCGAGACCTCGGCGTGCCGCCGCCCGATCGCGCGCCCGTCGGCCATGAACGCGCGCAGGTCGGAGCGTTTGCCGGCGTTCTGGAACCGGTCCATCAGGTGCTTGGCCGTCAGGTCCGGGTAGGAGACGACGAGTTCGCCGCTCACCTCGTCGTGGGTCACCTGCAGCGGCGGACCCTCGACGGCGTGCACCTCCAGGCGCGGCGGGCCGTCGGTGCCCACGACGTCGACCAGCCCGCCGATGGTGCGCACCCGCAGCACCCGCACGGTGTCGAGTGTGAGGTCTTGCGGTCCCTCGATCATCCATCGGGACATGGACCCTCCCCTTGGGGTCGGTGTGCCGGACGCGATGCGTCGGGCAGATGTGTGCCGGACGCGATATATCGCGAAGCTCTGCTACTCACGATATATCGCGTGTGGCGGAGGTCAAGGGAACCATCCGGTCTGCTTCCGGCGTTTTTGGATGCCGACGGACCTTGCCCCGCCGCGCGGCCCGCGCGCGGCGGGCCCGCATCGCACCCGGGGGCGCCACGCATGCCATTCACGCTCAGCCACATCGCCGCGGTGCTGCCGCTGCAGGGGGCGACCCGCACCGGCACCACGGTCGGCGCCGGGGCGGGCCGACACGGCCCGCTGATCGCCTCCGCGCTCGCCTTCGGCGCGATGGCCCCGGACGTGATCCTGTTCGTGAACCTGGACTTCCTGCCGATGCGCGCCGACCGCCGGGCCACCCACGAGCTGTGGCCGGGGGTGCTGGGCCTGAACATCGTGCTCACCGCGCTGCTCGTGCTCGCGTTCCACCTGCTCGCCAGGCCGCTGCTCGTACTGCTGCCGGACCGGATCCGGGCGGCCCTGGAGGAGCCGCTGCGCCCGCGCCTGCCGGGCCGGTGGTACACCGCCGCGCGGGCCCGACGGCCCTTCCTGCGGGAAATGCTCGTGGTGTGCGCGTGGTTCGTGGTCTCCGCCGTGCTGGGCGGGCTCTCACACCTGGCCTGGGACGCCTGGACGCACCACGACGACCCCGGGGTGGCACACGTACTGCCCGAGCTGCGCCGGGAGTTCCTGGGCCTGCGTCCGGGCTATGTGCTGCTCCAGCACATCAGCACGGTGGTCGGGTTCGTCGCCTGCTCGGTGTGGACGTGGCGCTGGATCGGCCGACTGCCGCAACGCCCCGTCACGGGCCCGCGCATGCCCGTGGCGGGGCGCTGGGCGGTGCTGGGCGCCCTGGTGCTGGTCGGCACGATCGGGGCGGCCAGGGCGCTGCTGCCGTTCCCCGACGGGCGGGTACCGGCCTTCGAGGTGCTCGGCTTCGACGCCGCGACCGGATTCGGCCGCGGCCTCGCCGTCGGGATGGTGCTCTACGCCCTCGGCTGGGCCGTATGGCACACCCGCGCGCCGCGCCGAGCCGACACCGGGACCTGACCGAGCCCGCTACTCGTCGTCGTCCTCGTCGTCCAGCCGCGCCAGCCAGGTCGCCAACCGCTCGACGGGCGTCTCGAACTCGGGGTTGAGGTCCACGAACGTGCGCAGCTGCTCGGCGAGCCAGGCCAGGGACACCTCCTCCTCGCCGCGCCGCTTCTCCAGCTCCTCGATGCCACGGTCCGTGAAGTACATGTTCTCCGACTCCGGTATGTGTGTGGGATCCACCGCCGAACGCGGCTCCGCCCCGGCGCGCATCGTACGTGCGCCGGGGCGGAGCCGGTGAATCGACCTACGAGCCGTGGATCAGCTCATCGCTTCCTCGACCAGGCCCTGCTGCTCGGCCTCGTGCCGCTTGGCCGAACCGACCGCCGGCGACGAGGACGACGGACGCGCGATCCGCCGCGGCGCCGGGAGGCCGTACTCGACCAGGTTGAGCGCGATGAACGGCCACGCGCCCTGGTTGGTCGGCTCCTCCTGGGCCCAGACCAGCTCCAGGTCCTTGCCGTAGCGGTCGAGGCCGTAGCGCTCCAGCTCCGCCTTCAGCTCGGCCACCGGCAGCGGGTAGAGCCGCTCCACGCGGACCAGCGCGACGTCGTCGCGGCCCGCCTTGGCCCGGCCCGCGGCCAGGTCGTAGTGGAACTTGCCGGACGACATGACCACCCGCTTGACCTTGGCCGGGTCCACCGTGGTGTCCCCGATCACCGGCCGGAACTGACCGGTGGTGAACTCCTCGATCTTCGACGCGGCGGCCTTCAGGCGCAGCATCGACTTCGGGGTGAACACCACGAGCGGCTTGTGGTGCGGGTTGAGCGCCTGCCAGCGCAACAGGTGGAAGTAGTTGCTCGGCAGGGTCGGCGCGGCCACCGTCATGTTGTTCTGCGCGCACATCTGCAGGTAGCGCTCGATGCGCGCGGACGAGTGGTCCGGGCCCTGGCCCTCGTAGCCGTGCGGAAGCAGCAGGACCACACCGGAGTGCTGGTGCCACTTCTGCTCGGCGGAGGAGATGAACTCGTCCATGATCGACTGCGCGCCGTTGGCGAAGTCGCCGAACTGCGCCTCCCACAACACCAGCGACTGCGGCCGGGCCAGCGAGTAGCCGTACTCGAAGCCCATCGCGGCGAACTCGCTGAGCAGCGAGTCGTACACGGTGAACTTGGCCTGGTCCTCGGACAGGTGCGCGAGCGGGGTGTACTCGGCGCCCGAGGTGCGGTCCACCAGGACCGAGTGCCGCTGGCCGAAGGTGCCGCGCCGGCTGTCCTGACCGGCGAGGCGCACCGGGCGACCCTCCATCAGGAGCGAACCGAACGCCAGCGTCTCGCCCATCGCCCAGTCGATCGTGCCGTCCTCGACCATCGCCGCCCGACGCTGCAACTGCGGCTGCAGGCGCGGGTGTACGGCGAAGTCCTCGGGCAGCGAGACCTGCGACTCGACGATCCGCTTGACCGTCTCGTGCGCGATGCCGGTCGGGTCGATCCGCGGGAAGGCGATGTCGGCCGCGGGGGCGGCCGGGGCCACCTGCGGGGCCTGCGGCGCGGTGGCCTGCCGGACCTCGGAGAAGACCTTCTCCAGCTGGTCCTGGTAGTCCTTGAGCGCCTGCTCGGCCTCCTCCACCGTGATGTCGCCACGACCGATCAGGGCCTCGGTGTAGAGCTTGCGCACCGAACGCTTCTTGTCGATCAGGTCGTACATCAGCGGCTGGGTGAACGACGGGTTGTCGGCCTCGTTGTGACCCCGGCGCCGGTAGCAGATGAGGTCGATCACCACGTCCTTGTGGAACGTCTGCCGGTACTCGAACGCGAGCTGCGCGATCCGCACGCACTGCTCGGGGTCGTCACCGTTGACGTGGAAGATCGGCGCCTCGATCATCCGCGCGACGTCGGTCGCGTAGATGGACGAGCGGGACGCGGCCGGGGAGGCGGTGAAGCCGACCTGGTTGTTGATCACCACGTGGATCGTGCCGCCGGTGCGGTAGCCGCGCAGCTGCGACATGTTGAGCGTCTCGGCGACCACGCCCTGGCCCGCGAACGCGGCGTCGCCGTGTAGCAGGAGCGGCAGGACCGGGAAGTCGGCGCCCTCCATGTCGATGATGTCCTGCTTGGCGCGCACGACGCCCTCCAGGACCGGGTCGACCGCCTCCAGGTGCGAGGGGTTCGCCACCAGCGAGACCTTGACCTGGGCGCCGTCCTCGGAGGAGAACGTGCCCTCGGCGCCGAGGTGGTACTTCACGTCGCCCGAGCCGTGCATCGACTTGGGGTCGATGTTGCCCTCGAACTCGCGGAAGACCTGCGCGTAGGACTTGCCGACGATGTTGGTCAGCACGTTCAGCCGGCCGCGGTGCGCCATGCCGATCGCGACCTCGTCCAGGCCGTCCTCGGCCGCCGCCGAGATGATCGCGTCGAGCAGCGGGATGGTGGTCTCGCCGCCCTCCAGGGAGAAGCGCTTCTGGCCGACGTACTTGGTGGCCAGGAAGGTCTCGAACGCCTCCGCCGCGTTCAGCCGGCGCAGGATGCGCAGCTGGTCCTCGCGGTCCGGCTTGGCGTGCGGCACCTCCACCCGCTCCTGGATCCAGCGGCGCTGGTCCGGGTCCTGGATGTGCATGTATTCGATGCCGACGGTGCGGCAGTAGGTGTCCCGCAGCACGCCCAGCACGTCGCGCAGCGTCATCAGCGACTGCCCCGCGAAGCCGCCGACCGCGAACTCGCGCTCCAGGTCCCACAACGTCAGCCCGTGCTCGACCACGTCGAGGTCCGGGTGCCGGCGCTGCTTGTATTCCAGCGGGTCGGTGTCGGCCATCAGGTGACCGCGGACCCGGTAGGAGTGGATCAGCTCCTGCACACGTGCCGTCTTGTTGACGTCGTCCTCGTGTGTCGCGGAGATGTCCTGCACCCAGCGCACGGGTTCGTACGGGATGCGCAGCGAACGGAAGATCTCCTCGAAGAAGCAGTCCTCGCCGAGCAGCAGCTGATTCATCCGACGCAGGAACTCGCCCGACTGGGCGCCCTGGATGATGCGGTGGTCGTAGGTGCTGGTCAGCGTGAGTGTCTTGCTGACCGCGAGGCGGGAGAGGGTGTCCGCGGACGCCCCCGCGAACTCCGCCGGGTAGTCCATCGCGCCCACGCCGACGATCGTGCCCTGACCGGGCATCAGGCGCGGCACCGAGTGCACGGTGCCGATGCCGCCCGGGTTGGTCAGCGAGATCGTCACTCCGGCGAAGTCGTCCACCGTGAGCTTGTTCGACCGGGCCCGCCGGACGATGTCCTCGTACGCCTGCCAGAAGGCGAAGAAGTCCATCTCGTCGGCCTTCTTGATGGCCGCCACCACGAGCTGGCGGTCACCGTTGGCCTTCGTCAGGTCGATCGCGAGACCGAGGTTGACGTGGGCCGGCTTGACCAGGAACGGCTTGCCGTCACGCTCTTCGTACGCGTGGTTCATCGACGGCATCGACTTCGCCGCCTGGACCAGCGCGTAGCCGATGAGGTGGGTGAACGAGACCTTGCCACCGCGAGCACGCTTGAGGTGGTTGTTGATCACGATCCGGTTGTCGATCAGCAGCTTGGCCGGTACGGCCCGCACGCTGGTCGCGGTCGGAATAGTGAGCGACGAGTCCATGTTGATCGCGACACGTGCCGCCGGGCCCTTGAGCTGGACGGCGTCGGGGGAGGCGGCGGGCTGCTTCGGCGCGGCGGGCGCCTTGGCGGCCGGCGGCTTGGCCGGCGCCGCGGGGGCGGACTTCGCGGGCGCGGGCGGGGCCGGAGTGCCGGCCGGGATCGGAGTCGACGAAGGCGCCGCGTCCTGTACACCGGTCGTCATCATCGGGTGGCTCGGGGCCGGGGCCGGAGTCGTCGTCCCCGTCGCGGTCGACGAAATCGCCGCCGACACCGGGGGTTGCGCCGTGCTCGGCGCGGGGATGTTTCCAGAGTTGTTCGTGGTACCGCTCACTGGTGTGGGGCCGCTCGGGCTTGCCACGGTGGCTGGACCGGCGGACGTCGACGGCGTCGACGGCTCGCTGGGCTTGTAATCGGCGAAGAAGTCCCACCAAGCACGATCCACCGAGTTGGGATCTTGCAAATATTGCTGGTAAATCTCGTCGACGAGCCACTCGTTGGGGCCGAAGCTGGCCATCGGGTTGCTAGGGGACTGTGACGACACGGCGGCAACCGCCCTCTTCCGCTTCCTGGGGTGGTGGACAGCGGGAAACAAGGCTACGCCCTTTGACCGGTGTCGCGCAGGCCCCTCGGCCTCCGCGTCGCGTAGATCACAAACGGTTGACTGTTTAGTCGCGTTTGTTGCTTCCCGCCGTATTGGTGGTCACGGAACGTCATGTCGGGATCGTCCCGTGCAGTTAGTGGCCGATCACCCGATTACGTCGGGTCACCGGGCAGGAGCACTCGGATTCGGCACCCATGGCTCGATTCGGCTACGGAAATATCACCCCCATGCAGATCCACGGCCCAGCGGGCGATCGCCAGCCCGAGTCCGGTTCCCCCGTCGGTGGACGAACTTCCGCCGCCGCGGGTGAAACGTTCGAACACCCGGCCGCGCTCGGCGGACGGAATTCCCGGACCCTCGTCCAGGACTTCCAGGCGCAGGCTGCCGATGCCGTCGTCGCGTCGTGCGTGCAGACTCACCGTGCCACCGAACGGGCTGTGCCGGCAGGCGTTGGCCACCAGATTGGTAACAACCTGATGCAGCCGCTCGGGGTCGGCCCGTGCGGTCAGCTCCGCGGGCTGGACGTCGACCTCGAAGCGAACGTCGCCGCCCAGTGCCCCGGTCTCCTGGGTGAGCGCGACCAGGAAGGGCCGTACGGCGAATTCGCGCGCCTGCAGCGGCATCGCCCCCGAATCCAGTCGGGAAAGGTCGAGAAGTTGTGACACGAGTCGGCCCAATCGCGCGGTCTGGGTGAGCGCGAGGCCCAGCGTGTCGGGATCGGGTTTCTGCACGCCGTCCACGAGGTTCTCCAGCACCGCGTGCAGCGCGGAGATGGGTGTGCGCAACTCGTGCGAGACGTTGGCGACCAGCTCGCGGCGATGTCGGTCCACCGCTTCCAGGTCGGCCGCCATGTGGTTGAACGCACCGGCGAGGCGGCCCACCTCGTCGCGCGAGGTGGCGCGCACCCGACGCGAGTAGTCGCCGCGCGCCATCGCCTGCGCGGCGGCGGTCATTTCGCGCAGCGGCGAGGTCATCCCGTGCGCGAGCACGAGGGTGACCGCCAGGCAGGCCAGCGAGGTGAACACGAGCATGTACCGAAACCGCACCTCGGCCCGCAGCCCCAGGATGATCAGCAGCGTCGAGACGAAGACGGACGCGATCACCAGCACGCCCAGCTTGGCCTTGATCGAACGCAGTCGATCCAGCGGGCGCGGGTTGCCGCGGCCGAGCCGCAGGCGGCGCGACCGCACGGGGCGGAGGTCGGCGGTGTTCAGGACGGTGCCTCCAGCGCGTAGCCCACACCGTGGACGGTGCGGATCCACTCGGCGCCGAGTTTACGGCGCAACGCCTTCACATGGCTGTCCACTGTGCGCGTCCCGGACGCGTCCACCCAGTCCCACACCTCGGCCAACAACTGCTCGCGCGAGAGCACCGCCCGCGGTCGCGAGGCGAGGCAGACCAGCAGGTCGAACTCGGTCGGGGTCAGGTGCACCTCGTCGACGCCGAGCCGGACCCGGCGCTGGGTGCGGTCGATTCGCAACACGCCCAACTGGAGCGCGGCCTCGGGGGAGACCGCCCGGGCCGCCGCCTCGGCCCGCTCCAGCCGGCGCAGCAGCACGTGCACCCGGGCCACCAGCTCGCGCATCGAGAACGGCTTGGTCATGTAGTCGTCGGCGCCCACCGCCAGGCCGACGAGCAGATCGGTCTCGTCGTCACGCGCGGTCAGCATGAGCACCGGCAGCCCCGGGTGCAGCGCCTGGAGCCGACGACACACCTCCAGGCCGTCGAGCCCGGGCAACATCACGTCGAGCACGACCAGATCGGGACGGGTGCCGGCGGCCGTGGCCAGCGCCGAGGGACCGTCGGGCGCGGTGATCGCGCCGAACCCCTCCGCCCGGAGCCGGGCGGCCACCGCGTCGGCGATCATGGGCTCGTCCTCGACCACGAGTACGAGCCGCTTTTCCCCCGTCGCGTCGGTCATACCCGCAGCCTACGTACCGTCGGCGGGCGGTGTGCGCGAGTTGGCCAGGCTCGCCCGAACCGGGGAGACCCCCTACGACGTCCAGAGGAGAAGGGGCCGGAACAAGGTACCGAGGTACCCCCTGCGAGCCGGCCCCGATTGGTACTTCAGGGGGAGGATCGGTCTAACCTGATCCGTCTACCCTGGCTGAAGCGTTGCCGCCGGACAACGCACCCCTCGATCCGCCGCGCGGATCCGGGGAGTGGTCCACGACCCGGGTGGTGACGGATCGGATCGAATCGGCCGACCGACGGCTCAACCGACAGCATGGGGGACGTGGTGAAGGGCAACGTCACGGAGGATCCCTCCCACGAGGTCGAGGGGCGCGAGCAGTCGCCGCCGACCACGCAGGCGGGGTCGGTGACGAAGGCCGGCGAGGCGGCGAGGGCTTCGGACGAGGCGGCCGCGGCCAAGGCCCGCCGGATGCGCACGATCAAGGACGCGGCCCGCGAGCTGCTTCTGGTCGCGCTGCTGTTCGGGGTGTACAAGCTCGGTCGCGGGCTGGCCTCGGGCGAGACGTCCACCGCCTTCTCGAACGCGAAGCAGCTGCTGACCATGCAGCAGGACCTGCGACTGCCCGACGAGGCGTCGATCCAGCACTGGTTCATGCAGTCGCACGCGGCCATCACGTTCTGCAACAAGTACTACGCCTACGTGCACTTCCCGGCGACCGTCGGGTTTCTGCTGTGGTTGTGGATCCGCCATCGCGAGCACTACAAGTGGGTGCGCAACATCCTGGCGATGATGACCGGCGCCGCGCTGATCATCCACATCCTGGTGCCGCTGGCGCCGCCGCGGAAGATGCCGGGCTTCACCGACACGGGGATGGACGCGGGCGACTCGCCGTACGCCGGCGCCGGCGCCAAGATCGCCAACCAGTTCGCCGCGATGCCGTCGCTGCACGTGGGCTGGGCGGTGGTGGTCGCGCTCGGGGTGGCCTCGGTCTGGCGCGCGGCCGGGACCGGTCGCAAGATCGCGAGCTGGGCGATGTGGCTGCATCCGGCGATCACGCTGCTCGTGGTCGTGGTGACCGCGAACCACTACTGGATGGACGCGGTGGTCGCGGTGCTGCTGATGATCTTCGCGATGGCCGTACTGCCCGGACCGGATCGTCAGCCGCGGCGCGAAACGACGCGCGGGATCCCGGCGCCGCGGATAGCCCGCTAGCTCGTACCGCCCGTGGGTGCGGCGTCGGTGGCCGGGGGTCGATCGGCCGTTCGGCGCAGGACCCGCGTGCGGTGGCTTTCGGCGGAGCGTCGAGGGGCATGATGCTCGGGTGTCCGTCTCCCTCCCCTCCGGGGGCATCCGCGCCAAGACTCCCGCCGGTCGATGGGTGCTGCTCGCCACCGTGCTCGGCTCCGGCATGGCGATGCTCGACTCGACCGTCGTCAATGTGGCGCTGCCGAGCATCGGACGCTCCTTCGACGCCTCGCTCGCGGCGCTGCAGTGGACGGTCAATGCGTACACCCTCACCCTGGCCGGGCTGATCCTGCTCGGCGGCGCGCTCGGCGATCGCTACGGGCGGCGCCGGGTGTTCGTGATCGGGGTGGCCTGGTTCGCGCTGGCCTCGCTGCTGTGCGGGATCGCGCCGAACGTCGAGACGCTGATCGCCGCCCGCGCGCTCCAGGGCATCGGCGGCGCGCTGCTGACCCCCGGCTCGCTGGCGATCATCCAGGCCACGTTCCACGCCGACGACCGGGCCCGGGCGGTGGGCACCTGGTCGGGGCTCGGCGGCGTGGCGAGCGCGATCGGGCCGTTTCTGGGCGGCTGGCTGGTGGACGCGGTCAGTTGGCGATGGGTCTTCCTGATCAATCTGCCGTTGGCGGTGGTGACCATCGTGGTGGCGCTGCGCACCGTCCCGGAGACCTTCGATCCGCAACCGCGCGGCCGGTTCGACGTGACCGGTGCGGCGCTCGCCGCGCTGGCCCTGGCGGGGGTGACGTGGGCCCTGGTGGAGGCGCAGACCAACCCGACCTCGGCGGCGCTCGCGGCCGCGGCCGGGGTGGTGACGGGTGTGGCGTTCGTCCTGGTGGAGAAGCGCTCGCGCGAGCCGATGTTGCCGCTGGACATCTTCCGGATCCGGCTGTTCACCTCGGTCAACGTGGTGACGCTGTTCGTCTACGGCGCGCTGGGCGCGTTCATGCTGCTCCTGGTGCTCGAATTGCAGACGGTGGCGGGCTATTCGGCGCAGGAGGCCGGTCTGGCGCTGTTGCCGGTCACCGTGGTGATGCTGTTCCTGTCCGCCAGGTCGGGCGATCTGGCCCGGCGGATCGGGCCGCGGTGGCAGTTGTCCGTGGGGCCGCTGGTGTGCGCGGGCGGGCTGCTGACGCTGCAGCGGGTCGGTCCGCACGCGTCCTACGCCACCGACGTGCTGCCCGGGGTGGTGGTGTTCGGTCTGGGCCTGGCGATCCTGGTCGCGCCGCTGACCGCGACCGTGCTGGCCTCGGTCGACGTCGCTCGGGCGGGCATCGCGAGCGGGGTCAACAACGCGGCGGCCCGGGCGGCGGGACTGCTCGCGGTGGCCGGTCTGCCGGCGCTGGTCGGGTTGTCCGGTGACGGCTACCGGGACCCGGGTGTGGTGGACACCGGCTTCGATCGCGCGTTGTGGATCTGCGCGGCGCTCCTTGTGGTCGGCTCGGCGGTGGCCTGGTTCACCGTACCGAGCGGGGCGCTGGCCACGACCGAGCCGGACGTCCCGGGCGGGCGCGCCGCGCCGTGTGTGCGGGTCGGCTGCGACATGGCGGGGCCGCCGCTGGATCCGGGGCACGAGCGGGTACCGGGGGGCGCGCCGGGGCGGGAGCGGCCGGCACCGTAGCGTGGCCTCGCGACGCGGGTCGGCGGCGCGGTTCGGCGCGGGAGAGGCGGCGGGATGGGCACCATGGACACCGGGGTCGACGGGCTCGTGGTCGAGGCGGAGGGCCCGATCGCCACGCTGCGGATCGATCGCCCGCACGCGCGCGGGGCGCTGACCGCGGCGATGTGGGCGGCGCTGCCGGGCATCCTGGCCGCGCTCGACGCCGACCCCGAGGTGAGTGTGCTGGTGCTGACCGGCAGCGGCGGGGTGTTCTCGGCGGGCGCCGACATCCGCGAGCTGCGCGGGCACTACGCCACGGCCGAGTCGGCGGACGCCTACCACGCGCTGAACGCGGCCGCCGAGCGGGCGCTGGCCGGTTTCGGGAAGCCGACGATCGCCTTCGTCCAGGGCCCGTGCGTGGGCGGCGGGTGCCAGCTTGCCGCCGCCTGCGACCTGCGCTTCGCGGACACCACGGCCCGGTTCGGGGTGACGCCCGCCAAGCTCGGCATTGTTTACGACGCGGGGTCGACCGCGCGGCTGGCCCGGCTGGTGGGCGTGTCCACGGCCAAGTACCTGTTGTTCTCCGCCGAGTTGATCGACGCGGCGCACGCGCTGCGGGTGGGCCTGGTGGACGGGGTGTTCGGGCCGGAGGAGGCGCACAGAAGCGTGTACGACCTCGCCCGGACGATCGCCTCGCGCTCGCAGCTGACGGTACGTGCCGCCAAGGACCTGTTGGCGATGGACCTTTCCGGTGTCCCGGGCGCGGATCCGGGGGTCGACGGCGACCCGGTCGAGGTCTGGCGCGAGCGGTGGGAGCGGGAGTCGCGCGGCTCGGCCGACGTCCGCGAGGGGTTGGCGGCCTTCACCGAGCGCCGCGCGCCGCGCTTCGCCTGGAACGGCTGAGGCCCGGGCCCTCGTCCGACACGCACCGGGCCGCCGCCGGCACATCACAGCTCGGCGGCGGCCCGTTCGTCCCCTGCCTGCCGGGCGTTTCGATCTGCCACTGTTGCCCCGGACGGCGTCCTTGACCTTGTGGGGTGGGGTTCCATGGTCGATGCGGAGGGGTCCGACGGGCCGAAACACAGCGCGCTGCTGCGGCGGGCGGCACGGGCCCTGCCCGGGCGGTTGCCGGAGCTGACCGATCGGCTCGTGGCGGAGTTGCAGGATCTCGAACCCGCCTATGTGGCGGGCGGGGTGCCGCCGGACGAGTTGTGGCAGAGCACGCACGAGGCGCTTCGGGTCGCGGTGGGCGCGCTCGCGGTGTGGCCGCGCGAACTGGAAGGCAGCCGCTGGGCGTCGGGGCGGCTGGCCCGGCGGCGGGCCGAGCAGGGGGTGCCGCTGGAGGCGCTGCTGCACGCCTACCGGCTCGGCGGGGTGATGTTGTGGCAGACGTTGGTCGAGGTCGCGGCGGAGCAGGAGCCGGACGAGGTACGGCTGTTGGTGCACGTGGCCACCGACGTGTGGAACTTCGTCGACCGGCACGCGAGCGCGATCGCCGACGAGTATCGGCGGGTCCAGACGGAGCTGACCAACCGTCACGACGAGCGGGTGCACGCCCTGTTGGACACGCTCTTGGACGGCCGGGCGCCGGAGGCGGACCTCGCCGCGGCGGCGGGGGTGTTGGACCTGCCCGAGCGGGGCCGCTACGCCGTGGTCGCGGTGCGCCATCCGCTGCCCGGTACCGGTGTGCACGACGCGCCTCGGCGGGCCGCGCCGAACGGGGTGCGGGTGGTCTGGCGGGCGCGCGCGGAAGGGGAGTTCGCGGTGGTCCTGCTCGGCACCTCGGGGCTGGACGAGATTGCCGAAACGTTCGGCCCGGTGGCCGGGTCGCGGACCGGGATCAGCCCGATCGTGGACGGGTTGGCCGCGCTGGGTCGGGCCCGGCGGCTCGCCGAGATCGCGCTGCGCACGTGTACCGCCGACGGTGAATGCGCGCGCTTGGACGAGCGGTTGCCCGCCGCTCTGGTGGCCTCGCAGCCCGATCTGGCGCGGGATCTGGCGGCCCGGGTGCTCGGGCCGATTCTGGCCTTGGACGCGGTGGACCGGGACCTGCTGCTCGGTACGTTCGGCGCCTGGCTCGACTCGGGCGGCTCGGCGGTGCGCGCGGGCCGGCGGTTGTTCTGCCATCGCAACACCGTGCTCAACCGGCTGCGTCGGATGGAACAGCTGACCGGGCGCGAACTGGGCCTGCCGCGCGACCTGGTGGAGTTGGCGTTGGCCCTGGACGCGCATCGACTGAGCGCCTGAGGAGGGGCCCGAGACACGGCCTGCCGCGCGGTACGGGCTGTGCCGCTGCACAAGACGCACGCCGCTGCGTTGGTCGGCTGCCCCGACCTCGCGGGCGGATCTGGACTCCGTGCACCCCCCGTGCTGTGATCGCGGTCACTCCAACAGCGGGGGAGGGGTGCGATGGAACCGGGAGCGCTCCTCGTCGAGGGCCTGGAGGTCGTCTACGGCCGGTCCGTCCGGGCCCTGCGCGGCGTCTGCCTCGACGTGCCCGGCAACGGCGTGGTGGCCGTGCTCGGCGCGAACGGGGCGGGCAAGAGCACCCTCCTGCGGGCCGTGTCGGGCACGCTGTCCCTGCATCGGGGCACGATCGCCGGCGGCTCCATCCGCTACGACGGCGTCCGGCTCGGCGGCCGCGACCCGGCCGCGATCGTGCGCGCCGGGGTGGTGCAGGTCCCGGAGGGGCGGCGGGTGTTCGCCCATCTGACGGTGGCCGAGAACCTGCGCGCGGGCACGCTGGGCCGGCGCGGGCGGGCGGCGGAGATCCGCGCCGAACACGACCGGGTGCTCGACCTGTTCCCGGTCCTCGCCGAGCGGCGCGAGCAGCGCGCCGGCCTGCTCTCCGGCGGCGAACAGCAGATGTTGGCGATCGGTCGGGCGCTGATGGCCGCGCCGCGCCTGCTGCTCCTGGACGAGCCCTCGCTCGGCCTCGCGCCGCGCATGGTGGGTCGGATCGCAGGGGTGATCCGGGAGATCGCCGCCCGGGGTACGGCCGTGCTGCTGGTCGAGCAGAACGCGACGATCGCCCTCGACCTGGCCGAGAAGGCGTACGTGCTCGACGTCGGCGAGGTGCGGCTGGCCGGTGCGTCGGCCGACCTCGCCCGTACCGACGAGGTGCGCCGGTTGTACCTGGGCGAGGCGGTCGAAGCGGAGGGCACACCCGCGCCGGTCCGGACCACTTCGCGTCGGGCGCTCGGACGGTGGACCGGATGAGCGGCGCGGCGACACCGGAGGTGCCCGAGCTGACGCTGCGCGCGGTCACCGTACGCTTCGCCGGCCTGCTCGCGCTGGACGCGGTCGGCTTCACCGTCGCGCCGGGCACGATCCACGCGGTCATCGGCCCGAACGGCGCGGGCAAGTCGACCTGCTTCAACGTGCTTTCCGGCGTGTACCGGGCCGAACGCGGCAGCGTGCGGCTCGGCGCGCACGACCTGACCCGGCTGCCCCCGCACAGGATCGCCGGTCTCGGACTCGCCCGTACGTTCCAGAACATCGTGCTCACCCGGGGCACGGTCGCGGACAACCTGATGCTCGGCCGGCACGTGCTGACCCGCTCCGGCTTCGCGGCCACCGCACTGCGCCTGCCGAGGGTGGTCCGCGAGCAGCGCAGGCATCGCGAACGGGCCCGGGAGATCGCCGAGTTCATGCAGCTGGGCGCGGTCTTCGACACCTCCGTCGCGCTGTTGCCGTACGGCATGCGCAAGCGGGTGGAGATGGCCCGCGCGTTGTGCATGGAACCCGGGGTATTGCTGCTCGACGAACCGGTGGCCGGGATGAACGCCGAGGAGCGGGCGCAGACCTCGGACACGATCGCCTCGATCCGGGACTCGCTCGGCATCTCGATCGTGCTGGTCGAGCACGACATGGGGCTGGTGATGCGGATCGCCGACGCGGTGACCGTGCTCGACTTCGGCCGGCGGATCGCGAGCGGTACACCGGCCGAGGTGCGACGCGACCCCGCGGTGATCCGCGCCTACCTCGGCGCGGGCGACGAGGGCGAAGACGGCGAGCACGACCCGAGTGGCGACGGCGGCCGGAGCGAGAGTCACGAGGAGTCCCGATGACCAAACTCGCCGAGATCGTCCTCAACGGCTTCGCGCTCGGATCGGTCTACGCGCTGATCGCGCTCGGCTTCGTGGTGATCTTCAAGGCGTCGGGCGTGATCAACTTCGCGCACGCGTCGCTGCTGCTGCTCGGCGGGTTCACCGTGGCCAAGCTGCACGACGACCTCGGCTTCACGCTCGCGCTGCTCGTCGCGGTGGTGGTGACGGCCGCGGTGGCGGGCCTGGTCGAGATGGTGTTCATCCGCGGCCTGGGCCGCACCGAGGTGCACACCCTGACCATCCTCACCATCGGCGTGGACATCCTGCTGACCACCGAGCTCACCCGCCGGATCGGCTCCGACGTGCTGAGCCTGGGCGATCCGTGGCAGGCGGGCGTGCGGGACTGGGGCGGTGTGCACATCGCCGACGCGCGGATCGCCTGCGTCGTGGTGGCCGTGCTGCTGATCGGCGCGTTCTTCGCGGCGTTCCGCTTCACCGCCTGGGGGTTGTCGATGCGCGCGGCGGCCGAGGACCGGGAGGCGGCGGCGCTGATGGGGGTGCGGCTCGGTCGCGTGCAGTTGATCGCCTGGTGTGTGGCGGGGGCGCTGGCTGCGGTCGCGGCGGTGTTCCTGGCCGCGTTCCCGTCCGCGGGCCTGGACCGGTCCACCGGGCAGATCGCGCTCGCCGCGTTCCCGGCGGCGATCCTGGGCGGCATGGACTCGGCCGCCGGAGCCCTGCTCGGCAGCCTGTTGGTGGGGCTGACCTCGGCGCTGACCGCGGGCTACCAGAGCGATCTGAGTTGGCTCGGCGCCAACCTCGGCGATGTCGCCCCGTACGTCGTGATGTTGCTCGTGTTGATCTGGCGGCCGACCGGCCTGCTCGGCTCGAAGGAGCGTGCCCGTGTCTGAGCGCCTGTCCGCGCCGGAGAGCCGGGCCGCAGAATCGATTCCGGCCCGACACGCCGCGGCGGCCCGCCCGGGGCCGCGCCGGTGGGTTCGGCCCGGCGCGGTGGTCGTGGTCGTCGGGGTGCTGCTGGTGCTGCCGTTCTACGTGACCGCGTTCTGGTTGCAGACCGGCCTGTTCGCGATGGCCGCCGCGATCGGTGCGATCGGGCTCAACCTGCTGTCCGGCACCACCGGCCAACTCTCCCTCGGGCACGCCTTTTTCCTGGCCTTCGGCGCCTACGGCTACGTCTGGCTCGCGGGCGACTCGGGTCGGGTGGGGGTGCACCACCTGAGCGGCGCGGGCCTGCCGCCGCTGCTCGCGCTGGTCCTGGCGGTGCTGCTGACCGGTGTGGTGGGCGGCCTGTTCAGCCCGATCTCCGGGCGGCTGCGCGGAATGTACCTCGGCGTCGCCACGCTGGCCCTGGTGTTCATCGGACACCACGTGATGCTCAACGCGACGTCGGTGACCGGCGGCTTCAACGGGCGTTCGGTGCCCTCGATGGGGGTCGGCGACTTCACCCTCACCGACGGCCGGCCGGACGGCCTGGAGGTGCTCGGCATTCCTTTCGGTCGGCTCGAACGGCTGTGGTACTTCGCGCTGATCCTGGTCCTGGTCGCCGCGCTGACCGCGCGCAACCTGGTGCGCGGGCGGCCCGGACGGGCGCTGGGCGCGGTCCGGGACAGCGAGATCGCGGCCGCGGTGATGGGCGTCGCGCCGGCCCGGTACCGCTCCGCCGCGTTCGTGGTGTCGTCGATGTACGCGGGTCTCGCGGGCGCGCTGATCGCGCTGATCTTCAACCGGGTGGTGCCGGACTACTTCGGCCTCGCGCTGTCCATCGACTACCTCGCGATGATCGTGATCGGCGGCCTCGGTTCGGTCACCGGCGCCGTGGTCGGCGCGGCGTTCGTGACGATGTTGCCGCAGGTGCTGAGCAAGTACGCGGACACGCTGCCGCTCGTGGTGGCGCCCGGCAGCCCGGAGTCGGGGGTGGGGCCGGGCGAGGCCGCGCGCTACCTGTACGGCGCGGCGATCGTGCTGGTCCTGCTGTTCGCCCCGGGCGGCCTGGTCGGCCTGCTGCGCGGTCGAGCGGGCGGTGGCCCCGGCGGGCGCGGCGAAGGACTCGGACGACTCGGACGACTCGGACGTACCCAGGGCTCCATCCGTATCGGCTCCAAGGAGTAGCACCGTGAGGCTTCGGAACGGCGTGCGTGTGGGGGCGGCGCTCGCGGCGCTCGTGCTGGCGGCGACGGCGTGCAGCACCAAGGGCGACGACGACAAGAAGGACAAGCAGTCGGGCGGGGTCAAGTCCGGCCCCGGGGTCACCGATACGACGATCACGCTCGGCGCACTGACCGATCTGTCCGGTCCCTACGCGCCGTTGGGCAAGAGCATTGTCAACGCCCAGCAGTTGTACGTGGACGAGATCAACGCGCAGGGCGGGATCTGCGGACGCAAGTTGGCGATCACCGTGCGCGACCACGGCTACGACGTGCAGAAGGCGGTGGCCGCCTACACCGAGATCAAGGGCGGCGTCGCGGGCTTTCCACAGGTGATCGGCTCGGCCGTGGTCACCGCGTTGCAGGACAGCCTGAAACAGGACCGGATCCTGACCTTCCCGCAGGCGTGGCCGGCGACCCTGCTGAACCGGTCGGAGATCCAGATCGTCGGCACCACCTACGACATCGACATGATCAACGGGATGGACTTCCTGGCCCAGGCGGCGCAGCTGAAGTCCGGGGACAAGGTCGGGCACGTCTACTTCGAGGGCGAGTACGGCGAAAACGCGCTGGCGGGCGCGAAGTTCGCGGCCGGGAAGCTCGGCGTGCAGATCGTCGAGCAGAAGATCAAGGCCACCGACACCGACCTGACCGCGCAGATCGCCGCACTGCGCGGCGCGGGCGTCAAGGCGATCCTGATCAGCGCCGGGCCGACGCAGACCGCGACCCTGGTCGGCTTCGGCGCGGTGGCCGGGCTGCGGGTGCCGGTGCTCACCAGCGCGCCGGGCTTCCACCCGCAGGTGATGGCGAGCGCGGCGGCGGGGGCGCTGGAGCAACTGTTGTACGTGGTGAGCGCGGCGCCGGCGATCGGCGCGGACATCCCGGCGGTGAAGAAGCTCGCCGCCGACTACAAGGCCAAGTATCCGGACGGGACCCTGGACCAGGGGGTGATCTCCGGGTACAACGCGATGAAGATCTTCGGCGAGGACCTGAAGGCGGCGTGCGCGGCGAAGGACCTGTCGCACGCCGGGATCATCGCCGCGCATCGGCAGCAGAAGCAGATGGACACCGGCCTCGGCACGCCCGAGGACTTCTCCGACGTGACCAAGCCGGCCACCTACAAGTCGTACATCCTCAAGCCGAGCAAGACCGCGCCGGGCAACCTGGTGGTGGCCAAGGACGCGTACGAGGTGCCGGCGGCGCGGGAGTACAAGTTGCCGGCGGCCGGGTAGCGGCTCGCCCGGGACTCGACGGCCCGCCCTACCGGGTGGCCGGTGCGGGCGAGCCGAAGGTCAGGGTGATCCCGGCCGGCGGTCGGGCGGTGCCGTCGGCGGCCAGGGAGGCGCCGCTGAGGCTGTACAGGCGGGCGGTGCCGACGCCGGCGTAGGCGGCGATGCCCGGGCGGGCCCGGGCGGCGGCCAACGGGCCGTCGGGGCCGGTCATCCGGCTGCTCGGGCCCCGGTCGTGGTGCAGGTGGACCACACCGGGGCCGAGCACCAGGTATTGCACCTCGTGGTCCAGCACCCGACAGGCGACCACCGTGGCGGCCGGGGTCGCCTCGTGCCCGAGGTCGCAGCGGGCCCCGTGCAGCGCGGCGGTCTCGGCGATCGTGTCGGCCAGACAGTCGGCGATGCCGCGCTCCGGCCGATCGGTCAGCCGGGCGAGCAGGTGCACCCCCAGCCGCCGCAGGAACCACCCCATGCCGTGCCCGCACCCGCCCACGGGCTCGGTCGACGCGGCGGCCACCACGACCCCGGCCTCGGGCGTGGCGAGCGCGAACGCGCGTTCTGCGGAATCGTTTTTCGGGCCTTCGACGACCACCTCGGCATGCACGAAGATCAGTCTTGGGGACGAACGTCGGTGGGGACAGGGGTACGGGGCCGATTGGCTCGAAGGAGTGGGCGAAGGGCCGCCGCCGGGTGGCCGCCGCGGCTCCCGTCGGCCCCCGTACGCTGACGCCATGACCGACGAGGCGAGCCGACGCAGGATCAACGAGGCGATCAGCTCGGTCCGCAGGCTGATGAGCAGTCGGCGGCTGGACGCGCTGCACATGGAGCGGTCCGGGGTGCCGTTGAGCCTGGTCGCGATCGGGGTGTTGCATCGCATCATCGACTTCGGGCCGATTCGGCCGACGGAGTTGGCGGAGCGGGCCGACATCCAACCGGCCGCGTTGAGTCGCCAGATCCGCATCCTGGAGGAGGGCGGCTACTCGGTTCGGGTCACCGCTCCCGAGGACGGTCGGGTGGCGCTCCTGGAGGCGACCGCGCGCGGACGCGAGGCGTACCGGCTGTTCGTGGCCGCCAACGACGCGATGTTGGCGCGGCAGTTGTCCGGGTGGACGGCGGAGGAGCTGAACGACCTGGCCGATCGTATGCAGCGGTTGGTGGCCGACCTGCGCGGGCCGCTGGACGAGGAGTGAGCGGTGCGGCCGGGCGCCGGTGATCGGCGTCGCGCGAGATGATTGACTCTGTTAATTAACAGAGTTAACGTCCCGCCATGGCATGGGATTTCAGTACCGATCCAAAGGTCGCCGCCGAACTGGCGTGGATCCGGCGGATGGTGGTCGACGAGATCGAGCCGCTCGACCTGGTGAAACACCGGATGAGCGCGGACAACTGGCGCGCCGCCACCGACCCGCTCAAGCAGGCGGTCAAGGACCGGGGGCTCTGGGCCGCGCACCTGGACCCGGCCCTGGGCGGCGGCGGGTTCGGCCAGGTCCGGCTCGCGTTGATGCACGAGATCCTGGGGCGTACGCCGTCGGCGCCGGCCGTCTTCGGCAATCAGGCGCCCGACTCGGGCAACGGCGAACTGCTCGCCGTGGGTGCGTCGAAGGCGCAGAAGGAGCGCTGGTTGTGGCCGCTGCTGGACGGCCGGCTGACCAGTTCGTTCTCGTTGACCGAACCGCACACGGCCGGCTCCGATCCGACCGGGATCCGGACCCGGGCGGTGCGCGACGGCGCGGACTGGGTGATCGACGGGCACAAGTGGTTCGCCTCGAACGCGCGCCGGGCCGACTTCGTGCTGGTCTTCGCGGTCACCGACCCCGATGCCGAACGCCACCGGCGGGCCTCGATGTTCGTGGTCGAGCGGGGGACGCCCGGGATGCGCGTGGTGCGCGACGTGCCCACCATGCACCACCCGTACGACGGCGCCGCGACCCATCACCTCGGCGGCCACGCGGAACTGCTCTTCGAGGGTTGCCGGGTGCCGCACGAGAACCTGATCGGCGCGCCCGGGGATGCGTTCGTACTGGCCCAGAAGCGGCTGAACGGCGGTCGGATCCAGCACACGATGCGCTGGATCGGCCAGTGCCGGCGGGCCTTCGACATGCTCTGCGAGCGGGCCCTGTCCCGGCATTCGCACGGCCGGCCGCTCGCCGAGCACCAACTGGTGCAGGCGATGGTGACCGAATCCGCGATCGACATCCGGGCGTTGCGGCTGATGACCCTCGAAGCCGCCTGGATCTGGGACCACCAGGGACCGGCGGCGGCCCGCCAGGCGGTGTCGGAGGTCAAGTATCGGGGCGCGCGGATCCTGCACGAGGTGGTCGATCGGGCGATCCAGGTGCACGGCGCGCTGGGCTACTCGGCCGACCTGCCGCTGGAGGAGATGTACCGGCTGGCCCGCAACTTCCGGCTGTCGGACGGCGCGGACGAGGTGCACGTCGCGCAGGTGGCCAAACTCGCGCTGCGCGGCCGGCGGGCGGTCGAGGGGTGGCCGAGCGAGCACATCCCGACCCGCCGAGCGGCGGCCGAGGCGCGCTTCGCGACGCTGCTGGACCTGCCGTGAGCGCGCCGGGGGCGGTGGACGCGCGGGCGCTCGCCGACTGGATGGCCGGGCGGGGCCTGCTTGCGCGGGGGACGGAGTTGCGGGTCCAGGCGTTGGCGGGCGGCTCGTCCAATCCCACCTACCGGGTGCGCGGCGGCGGTGTCGACCTGGTGTTGCGTACGCCGCCTCGGCGCGGCGGGCTGCCCACCGCGCACGACATGGACCGGGAGTACCGGTTCCAGGCGGCGCTCGCGGGCGGCGCGGTCCCGGTCGCGCCGATGGTCGCGCTGTGTCCGGATCCGGCCGTGATCGGGGTGCCGTTCTACCTGATGGGTCGCTTGGACGGGGTCGTGTACGGCCGGGCCGAGTCGGTGCGGGGGTTGCCCGCGGACACGGCGGCGGCGGTCGGCGGCGAACTGGCGCGCACCCTGGCCCGGTTGCACGCGGTGGATCCGGTGACGGCGGGGCTCGCCGACTACGCACGGCCCGAGCCCTATTCGGTACGCCAGTTGCGGCGGTGGCGGCGGCAATGGGCGGCCTCCGCCGCCGGGTCGGTGCCGGCGGTCGACGAGGTGTTGGTCGTGCTGGCCGCCCGGGTGCCGGAGGTGGGCCCGGACCGGATCGTGCACGGCGACTACAACCTGGCCAACGTGATGTACGAACGGGACCGCCCGGAGCGGGTGCTCGCGGTGCTCGACTGGGAACTGGCCGCGCTCGGCCCGGCGGCGGCCGACGTCGGTCAACTGCTCGCCTACTGGGGGCCGGCGGGACGGCTGTTGGCGGCCGGGCGGGGCGGGCACGCGCCGGATGCCCATCCTGGGTTGCCCACGGCGGACGGGTTGCTCGCCGCGTACCTCGCCGAGCGCGCTGCCGCCGAGCGCGCTGCCGCCGGCGCCGACCGCGACGCCCGGGATGAGCTGAACATCCGTCATATCCTGTTCTGGGAAGCCTTCGCGGTGATCAAGCTTGCGATCGTGTGCGCGGGTGCGCTCGGTCGCGCGGCGGATCCGTCGGGTGAGCGTCGGCAGCGGATCGAGTCCCTCGTGACCGGTTTGACGGCCATTGCCCGGGACACGCTGGAGGAGTGAGGTTACGCCTGGAACGAACCCCGAGAATCGGGGCAAATCCCTCGATGGTTGTGCGGAGAAAAGTAAAATTCTCAAGAACTTCGCCTCGGATACGCATGAGTAGCCGGTCGAGGGGCCAAGATTGCAGGTGTTCGCCAGGGAGCGTGGCGAACACTTCGAGACGAGGCGGGCCCGGCCGGGGCGGGCCCGCCGCGTCCCTCCCGGAACCGAACGATCTCCGACCCGATCAGTACGCGGTGGCCCGCACCCGTTCGAGGTCGTCGAGGATGCGGTCCAGGGCCGACGGATCCGATACGTAGGCCGATACCGCCCGTTGGAACGCGCTGCGCATCGTGGTGGGCATCAGATCCGACCCGTCGAAGCGGATCGACCGCGCCCCGGCCAGCTCGGTGCCGAGCCGCCTGGTCACCTCGTCCCGATAAGCGTCCGGCGGCACGTTGCGGTCCGGGGACAGCGCGGTGCCCGTCTTGACCCACAACGCCTGCGCCCGGGTACTCGTCAGATAGTTGAGCAGCTCTCGGGCCGCCGACGTCGGGTGGAACATCGCCGCGACGTCGCCCGCGACCTCGCGTGCGGGCGGTGTGTCGAACCCGGGGAAGGCGAACGTGTCGTAGCCGGGGGCCGTGCCGGGCGGGGTGCGCGCCGCGTAGGTGCCGGCCACGAACGAGCCCTGGTGGTCGAACACGCACCCGCCGCGGGCATCGAGCACCTGCTCCGACTTGTCGAAGCCGCTCAGCAGGACGTTGATCGGCCCGCCCCGGACGCTGTCCTGGTTGGTCACCAGCTCTCCCCAGCTCTGCCAGGCCGCCCTGATCTCCGGTGCCTCCCAGGACAGTTGTCCGCGTACCCAGGAGTCGTAGATGTCCGGCCCGGAGCGGGCCAGCACCAGATCCTCGACCCAGTCGGTGCCGGGCCAGCCCGAGGTGGTGCTGGAGGCCAGCCCCATGCACCACGGAGTCGTGCCCGCGGCCCGCAACTTGGCTGTGGTGTCCTTCAGTTGCGCCCAGGAGGTGGGCGGCGGTTCGTGGACCGAAGCCAATTTGGCCCGGTTGTACCAGATGGTGCTCTTGAGCGCGGCCTTGATCACCACCGCCACCTGACGGCCGTTCACCCGCCCCGGCGCCAGCCACTCGGGCGCGTAATCCGGGTGGATCTCGTCCAGTGGCACGAGCTTGTTCATTTTGTCGTAGTGCAGCAGATCGCCCGGCGAACTGAGCACCGCGATCTCCGGCGGATCCCCCTCCTCCACCCGAGCGGCCACCACCGCCGCCACGTCCCGGGTTCCCTCCAAGCGCACGTCGATCCCGGTCTCCCGCTCGAACGGCGCCACCACGTCGTAGAACGCCTTCTTCTCGGCCTCCTCCCAGGTGCCCAGCACATTCACGACCCGCGTCGGCGACACGGTGGTGCACGCCACCGGGGTCAGCGCCGCACCGACCAAGAGCAGGGCACCGAGGGCCGCTCGCGACCCGCCGACAGTGATCACCGAAGCCTCCCGTATTCGAATCGGCGCACCAGCACCCCCGCCAGGGCGAGGACCAGCACGGCCGTGCACACCACCGGGCCACCCACGGTCAGCCCGCCGTCGTCGGCCGCCTCGGCCAGCGCCGCATCGGCCTCCCGGCGGCCGGCGATCAGCGCGTCGGTCAACGCCGCCTCGGCGTCGTCCGCCGCGCCCGACATGAGCCCCTCGGACCGGCCGGTCACCGTGGCCGCCCCGGCGCCGCCGTCCCGGGTGCCCCCGCGCGGCGCCTCCGCCCGGGCCCGCTCGCCCGCCTGGCGCAGCGCGCCGAGCGCGGTCAGCGCCCGCGCGCCCGCCGCCCGCAGCGGCACCGATCGGTCCTGGGCCAGCGCGGTGGCGATCAGGCCGCCGAACCTGGGGTCGGCGCCGGTGCGCACCGCGTCGATGTCGTCCACCGACGGCAGCGGTTCGGCCAGGTCCCGCAGGGTGAGTCCGGCCTTGACGTCGCTCGTGCGCGGCACCCCGCCCGAGGCGAGGTCCAGGGCGGTGCTGCCGACCACCTCGTGGACCGCGGTACGCGCCTGCCACAGCGCGGACTGGCCGGTGAGCCCGCGCCCGGCCGCCTCGGCCAGCCGATCGTGGGTGGTCTGCGCGTGCAGCACGGTCCAGGCGATCAGCGCGGCCAGCGCGGCGGCGCCCAGCAGCAGCGGCGGACTGGTGCGGCGGCGGAAGCGGCGGCGCAGGTACCTGTGCGCGAACAGCAGGAGCAGCAGGGCCAGGAACGCGGTCGCGCCGAACGGCACCGCCACGTATGTACCGACCCACCAGGTCGAGCGGACCGCCCGGATGTCCTCCAGGTCGGCCCGCCGCTGGTCGTAGAGCCCGGTGACGATCGACCGCCGCAGATCGGACGCGTAGAACACGTTGGCCAGGGACAGCGGCCCGTCGCCGCCGGTCTGGGCCAGGCCGACCATGATCGTGTACTCGACCATCAGCGCGTTGACCCCGGTCAGCCGCGCGCGGGCGCCAGGATCGTCGCGGTGCAGGTCGGCGGCCACGGTGAGGTACTGGTTGGCCCGCTTGACCGCGTCCTGGTAGTCCTGCCCCGGGCCGGTCAACGAGAACGCGCCCGACACCAGGCTCGTCGCCGTCGCCCGGTCGGCCTCGGTCAGCGCGGCGGCGGCCTGGTCGAGGGCCAGCGCCGCCGGGATGCGCCGGTCGCGCAACTCCGCCGTGGTCGCCCGGGAGCGGTCCGCTATCAGTACGGACAGCGTGCATACCGGGATCAGCGCGAGCACCAACAGCACTGCCAGCGCGACCAATCGGCTCGGCGTGGAGGCGGGCGGCCGGGGCCGGACCCGCGACGGACGGTGTGCGATCGAGCCTGCTGTGGTGCTGGACATGGAACGGGCGCCCCCTCGTTCCGCTCGGCAACCCGGTCAGGTTAGACGCGTGATCGGCCGGTTACCACACGGTGTTCGCCCTTGTCGGAAAAGGGTGCCGTGTGCTAAGTACGGGCTGCTTGAGGGGATTTGGTCGGAGTCACCGCCCGGCGCGGTTCACAGGAACGTGTCCCGGCCCCCGTTGACGATCAGGGTCTGGCCGGTCACGTATCGGGAGGCGGGCCCGCACAGGAACACCGCGGGTGCCCCGATGTCGGTCTCCGGATCGCCGACCCGGCGCATCGGCACCTTGTCCGCGATCCGCCCCTCCATGGTCGGATCCGCCTCGAACGCCGCCGCAAGCGCGGGTGTCACGGCCAGTGGCGCCAGCCCGTTGACCCGGACACCGGTGGGACCCCACTCGCGGGCCAGCGCCTTGACGAAGCCCCGCTGGGCGCCCTTGACCCCCGCGTAGAAGGACAGGTTCGCGCTGCCGCGCATCCCGGCCGGGGAGGTCAGCAGCAACAACGCGCCCTCGGTGGCGCGCAGATGCGGGTACGCGGCGCGGGCGACGGTGAACGAGCCGGTAAGCGAGACGTCGGCGTGCTCGCGCCACAGCGCCGGGTCCGCGTGCTCCAGGTCCACCGGTTCGCTGGAGCGCCGCGACGTGGCGTTGTGCACCACCGCGTCCAGTCGGCCGAAGCGGGCCGCGGTCGCCTCGATCGCGGCCCGAACCGACTCCGCCGAGGTGACGTCGCACGTGGTCGCCCACGCGGTGCCGCCGCGCGCGGCGATCTCGTCCACCACCTCGGCACCGGCCGCGAGACGGCGCGCGGTCACCACGACGGTGGAGCCGGCCGCCGCCAGGGCCAGGGCAATGCCCCTGCCGAGGCCCGCCGCCGCACCCGTCACCAGGGCCACGTGTTCGGTCACGGCGTCATCAGCGCTCCTCCGTCGACGATCAGGGTGGTGCCGGTCAGCCGGGCCGCGGCCGGGTCGAGCAGCAGTGCCACGGCGTCCGCGACGTCGGCCGGCGTGGTCGGGCCGGGCAGTACCGCCTCGCCCCGGTCCACGTCGGTGCCGCGCAGGTGCTCGGCCCCGTAGGCGAACACGTCGGGGGTGACGAGGTTGACGGTGATCCCGTCGGCCGCCCAGCGGCGCGCGGCCGACTTGGCCAACGCGCGCAGCGTCTCGGCGGCGGTGGCGAGCGGGACCAGGTCGGCGGCGCCTTCCAGGGCGACCGCGGGCACCACCAGGACGAGGCGGCCCCGGCGCGGGGCCAGCAGTTCGCGGGCCGCCTGGAGCACGGTCAGGCCGTGCCGGACCGGGTCCTCGGCCAGCCGCCGCCACTGCTCGTCGGTCAGCGCGGCGAGCGGACGCGGGGTGAACGCTTCGTCGGGCAACAGGGTGTACACGAGCGCGTCGACCGCGTCGTGGCCGGCCTGCCGCAGCAGGTCGGGGAGGGCGTCGCGGAAGGCGTCCGGGGTGTCCAGGCAGACCTCGGTGGTGACCACGCGCGCACCCGTGGCGGCAGCGGTCTCGGCGAGTCGACCCGACGCCCGCGCCACCTCCCGGTCGCACAGGATCAGGTCGCGGCCGTCCGCGACGAGCCGGTGCGCGACGGCCTCGCCGAGGCCGGTCGCACCCACGACGAGGGCGACTTGTTCCGCCACGGGACCTCCGAAGATGGGGACCGGCTGGTGATCGACAGCGATGGAACCACGGAGCAGGCGAATTGACCATGCGTCAGGTGCGATCCGCGTGTCGTCCGTTTCCTTTTGCCCGGCGCTGTGTTGTGCTTCCGGCAGACCCGGTGACCAGGTGAGGAGGCGATCGTGGCGACCTACGTGTACCGATGCGCGGACTGCGGTGACTTCGAGCTGACCCGACCGCTGGGCGAGGCCGGCCCGAGCGAACGATGTCCCGCCTGTGCGGAGCCCGGTCGGCGGGTGTGGACCGCACCGCGACTGGCCGGCAACGGCGTCCGGATGCGCGCGGCCGCTGCCGAGGAGCGCTCGGCCCACGCCCCCACCGTGACCTCGGGCCCACCACCGCGACCCGGAGTACGCGCGCCCGGCGACCCCCGGCACGCCCGACTACCCCGGGGCGGGTCTTGAACCCCCCGCCGAGCACCACGACGCCCGGCACCGCACCTCGCCGCCCCGGCGAACCACCCGAATAGAACCACTATGCAGGTGCTCCGCCGGCACGCCGATGCACGGCACCGGACGCCGCGGAGCGACGGGGGGTTCAAGACCCGTCCCGGCCCTGACGCTTCGTCACCGGCCGCCGTCACCAAGAGGCTTCGAGGAGTCACATGCCCGAGATCGTGTTCGGTGTCGACCAGTCCCGCCCCTTCCGGGAGCAGAAGACGCCGGGCCACAACCGATGGCACCCGGACGTGCCGCCGGTGACCGTGGTCAAGCCCGGCGCCGAGTTCCGGATCGAGTGTCGCGAGTGGTTCGACGGCACGATCGGCAACAACGACAGCGCCGACGACGTGCGCGACGCGGACCTGACCATGGTGCACCAGCTCAGCGGGCCGATCGGGGTCGAGGGCGCGCGGCCGGGCGACCTGCTGATCGTGGACATCCTCGACGTCGGTGCCTGCCCGCAGGACGACACCTTCGCGGTGACCGGCCCGGTGGCCGGCCAGGGCTGGGGCTACACCGGCCTGTTCGCGAAGGAGAACGGTGGCGGCTTCCTCACCGACCGCTTCCCCGGCGCGTACAAGGCGGTCTGGGACTTCCACGGGCAACGCGCCACCTCCCGGCACGTCCCCGGGGTCGAACTGACCGGCATGATCCACCCCGGCCTGATGGGCACCGCCCCCTCGGCCCGACTGCTCGCCGAGTGGAACGCCCGTGAGGGCGCGCTGCGCGCAACCGACCCGAACCGGGTGCCGCCGCTCGCGCTGCCGCCCGAGCCGATCGCCGCCGTGCTCGGCTCGATGGACGCCGCACGCGCCGCCGAGGCCGTCCGGGAGGCCGCGCGCACCGCACCGCCGCGCGAGAACGGCGGAAACCAGGACATCAAAAACCTCACCGCGGGCTCTCGGATCTTCTACCCCGTATTCGTCGACGGAGCCAAACTCTCCGTGGGCGACCTGCACTTCTGCCAGGGCGACGGCGAGATCACCTTCTGCGGCGCGATCGAGATGGGCGGCTTCATCGACCTGCGCGTGGACGTGATCAAGGGCGGCATGGAGACCTACGGGGTGACCACCAACCCGATCTTCATGCCCGGAAGGTCGGCGCCGCAGTACAGCGAATACCTGACCTTCACCGGGTTCTCGGTCACCGAGGACGGCGAACAGCGCTACCTGGACTCGACGTTGGCGTATCGGCGGGCCTGCCTGAACGCGATCACCTATCTGACCAAGTTCGGCTACACCCCCGAGCAGGCGTATCTGATCCTGGGCGCGGCGCCGATCGAGGGCCGGTTCTCCGGCGTGGTGGACATCCCGAACGCCTGCGCGACGCTGTATCTGCCGACGGAGATCTTCGACGTCGACATCCGCCCGTCGGCGGCCGGACCGGTGCGCGTCGACCGTGGGCAGTGCGCCACGACGAGCGACTGAACCGGGGCCGGCGAACCGAAGGGGAGGGCACTCCGCGCGCTTCGGCGCCGGGGTGCACCTCGGCCGAGTTGTTGTCGGCCGGACCCCGTAACTTCCTGGTGAGGACGCCACGGAGGGTGCACGAGTGTCGAAGACCGCCATCATCGCGCTGCTGGCCGAATTGAACGATGTCGACGGAACGATCTTCGCACGGATGCGGGAGGAGATGCCGGCGGCGCTCCGGGAGACCGAGACGCTGCCGCCGGCCCTGGTGCGCGACGCGCTGCGCCGCGCGGACGAGGCCGCGCTGTTCGCGATCGCCGGCAACCTGGGGCTGCCGCGCGGCGCGCTCGCCGAGTTGTACACCGGACCGGCCCTGCCGGCGCTGCGCGCGCTGCGGGCACTGGCCCCGAAGAATCCTCGCGCCTACACCGAAGTCACGCGCGGACTAGGCGAGTTGATCGAGCGTCACCTCGGCTGCTCGACCGCCGCCTGGGACCGACTGCTGGCCGCGTTGCCGACCTGTACGACCTCCCTGGGCGCGGCGATCGAGGCGGCGGGGGCGGGCGAGGCGGTGACGGGGGCCGGCGAGGCGGCGGCCGACCTGCGCGTCCCGGCGGATCTACGCGCCGAATTCCGCCAGTTGTTGCTGCTCGCGCCCGCGGAGGTGTTGGCCGAACTTTTGCCCGCGCTGCGCCCGCACACCGTGCGCGACCTGCTGCGGTTCGGCGCCGAGGTGCCGCCGGCCGTCCTGACCGAGCTGATCGCCCGGGCGACGCCGGCCCAGCGGCTCGCGCTGGCCCGGGCCCGGCGGGCCCGCCCCGAGGTGGCCGGCGCGCTGATCGAGCTGGGCGATTCGGCGCTGAACGCGGCGGTCTACCTCAACCCGCGCACCGGCCCGGCGATCCGAGCCCGGATCATGGCGTCGGCGACCCCGCTGCACCCGACCGTGGCGGAACGGGTTTGCCGTGACTGGGCGATCACGATCCGGCTGCCCGCGCTGTGGTCCGGCGACCCGCTCCTGGTCCGCTCCGCCCTGCTGCGGCGCGGCGCGTTGGGGCTGCCCCTGGCCGAGTGCCTGGCGATCTGGCAGGAACGCGGCGTGGAGGGGCTGCGCCCGTATACCCACCACGTGGCGCCGATGCCGACCGGGCGGCAGGCGCAGCCGTTCCGGGCCCCGCGCTACCGGCTGGTGCTGCTGATCACCCTGCTGCGACTGGGCGAACGATCCGGACCGCGCGCCGCCCTGGACCTGGTCGCCGACCTGGGCCTGCCGGAACCCCTGGCCGCCCGCTGCCGCGAACTGCTCGCCGAACCGGACGCGCTCGACCGGCTGCGGGCCGAGGTCGCCGCCGCCGGCGGCACCCGCCGACTCGCGCGGCGGCTGCGCGGCCACCTGCCGACGGTCGGCTGGCCGATGATCGAGACACCCGTCGTGGACTGGGCCGAGATCCGCCGGGCGCACCGGCGCAACCCGTTCGGCGACCGGGCGTTGGCGCTGCTGCTCGACCAGGACGGGTGCCCGACCGAACTGCGCCGCGCCGCCGAGGCGGTGCCGCGTTCCCCGTACCGCCCGCGCCCCGGTCGTTGGCCGACGCCGGTGACCTGGACCGATCCGCGCGGCGTGCACTGGCGCACCCCCGAGGAGCAGACCACCGCGACCGCGTTGGCGACCGGGCGGGTGCCGCTCGCCGAGGTGCTGACCCGGCCGCGCGCGGTGACCGCCGCCGAACTCCTCGGCCGCTGCGAGGCGATCGCCCCCGACGCGCCCGCCGCTCGCGAACTCCGAGAGCGCTTGCGGGCCCTGATAGCGGGTCAGGTCGCTCCGGCGGACCGCGTGCCGTTCGCCGTGGTCGCGCTGCGGCTGTTGCCGGACTTCGAGGGCAGCCTGGCCGAACTGGTCACCACCGCGGCCGGCGCCGCCCGTACCTGACCGCGCCCGGCACCGGCCGTCGCCGGGTGGGCCACGACCCCGAAAGGGCCTTCGAGATGGAATACCCCGCCGCGTTCGCGCTGCTGGCCGCGCTGGACAACGCCGAGGGCGAGGTGTTCGCCCGGGTGCGCGGCACCTACGCCCCGCACCTGAACAAGACGCGCGGCCTTCCGGTCGCGCTGATCCGCTCGGTGATCCGACACGGCTCCGGCGCGGACCTGATGAAGGCCGCGGCGCGCAACCCGCACGAGCGGGTCACCGCCGAGGTGTTCGCCGACGCGCGACCGGCCGTCGCGGTGTTGCGCTTCCTGCGCCACTGCGGCTCCCACGACGAACTGTCCTATCTGCGCCCGATGGCCGAGGTCACCGCGCTCCTGGACCGGCACCTGGGCGCCGACCCGCGCGCCTGGTCGCGGCTGCTCGCACTGCTCCCGAACGGGCGGGGCACGGTCGCCGAGACCATCGAGGAGGCGGGCGCGGGGTCGGGCGGTCGCGAGGCGATTCCCGCGCCGCCGGCCGCGATCGCCGTCGAGTGGCGGCAACTGCTGCTGAGCGCCCGCCCCGAGCACCTGGTCGCGCTGATCCCGCACCTGCGCCCGCGTACCCTGCTCGACCTGGCGCACTTCGGGGCCGCGTTGCCCGTCGAGGTGGTCGCCGAGACGGTGCGCCGCGCGACCGCCCGACAGCGCCGGACGCTGGCCGCCGCCGAATACCCGCGCGCCGAGGTGTTCGACGCGCTGATCGAGCTGGGCGACCCCGGGTTGAACGCGGTCGTCTACGCCAACTCCCGGGTGGGCGACCGCGAACGCAACCTGATCATGGCCGCCGCGGGCACGGTCCCGCCGGATCCGACCACGGTGGCGCGGGTGATCCGGTCGGACAACGTGCGCTACCGGCGCCCCGCGGTGTGGTCCGGCGACCCGACCCTGGTGCGCGCCGCGCTGTTGCGGGTGCGGTACTCGAGCGTGGTGGTGGCCAAGGCGGTCGAGGCGTGGGAACGCGGCGGGATCGCGGCGCTGCGCCCGCTGTTCTACAACCGCTACGAGAACAAGCAGCACGAGCCGTTCGTGCCGCCGGTGCAGCGCGGTGTGCTGCTCGGCGCGCTGTTGGGCCTGTGGAACCGGCACGGGCCGGCGGAGGCGGAGCGGCTGATCGACGACCTGCCGCTGCGGCCGGGTGTGGCCGCGAAGTTGCGGGCGATGTGCGCGGACGGTGACGCGGGCCGGGCGCGGATGCGGGAGGAGTGTCGACAGGCGTTCGACAAGCGCACCCGGCACGTGGTGCTCCGGGAGCCGATGGGCTTTCGGGCCGGCGCCCCGGGCTATCCGCCGACGGGGTGGCCCCTGCTCCTGGCGGCGCACGCCGAGGAGCCGTTGGCCGGCGCGACGGCGCGCACGCTGAGCGCCTTCCCCGGCTGCCCGGCGGAGATACTCGCCGCCGCCGAGGACGGCACCGTCCTGCGGGCGATCTGGCCGGTTCGCGACCGGTGGTGTGCCAAGACCGGGCACGACCACGTGTACACGCACGAGGCGCGTCGACTGCGCGCCGAGTTGGCGAAGATCCCGGGACTGGCCGAGCAGGTGTTCTCCGGCCTGGTGCCCGCCGGGAAGGCACTGGACGTCTACGACCGGATCCAGCGGTACGGCGCCGACGCGTCGCTGGTCGACAACCATCGGGAGCGCATGCCCGCGTATCTCCGCGAATACCTGGGCGAGGGCATCGAAGCCCGGGTGGTCGCGGCCCGACTGGCTCCCTCGTTCGCCGGAACGCTGCCCGAGCTGTTGGCGACAGCCGCCGCCGCGGCGGGCTGAACGGGAGGGGGTCGGTGGTGTGCGAGTCGTGTGCGGGTCCGGGAAAAGCGTTGGTGCGGGCAGCCGATTCGGGGTACCGATGCACACGTGACGGATGAGCGCGTACTGACGTGGCAGGTGACCGAGAGCGGCGGGCAGGAGACCTCGTGGGTCGAGTTGGGCGCGTCCCGGCTGAGTGCGCGGGGCGAGGCCCTGGGCACGTCGCCCCGGTCCTATCGGCTCACCTACCAGTTGGAGACGGCGGAGGAGTTCGTGACCACCCGGTTGCGCGTGGTCGCGCAGGGTGCGGGCGAGACCAGGCGGCTGGATCTGCGGCGCACGGCCGAGGGCTGGACGGTGGACGGTGTCCCGCGCCCGGACCTGGCCGACGCGCTGGACTGCGACCTGGGCCTGTCCCCGCTGACCAACACGATGCCGATCCGGCGCCACGGGTTGCACGAGGGGCCGGGCAGGCACCGGTTCCTGATGGCCTTCGTGGCCGTGCCGGAGTTGGTGGTGCACCCGTCCGTGCAGACGTACACGCACCTGGAGACGACCCCCGACGGGGCTCGAGTGCGGTACGAATCGGGCGACTTCGCCAGTGATCTGGCGGTGGACCGCGACGGATTGGTCGTGGACTATCCGCAATTGGGTACCCGAATCCGGGCCGAGCGCACGCAGTACCGGTGATCATGGCCGTAACAGTCCTGTTGCTCTTGGCGTCCGGCTGTGAAGGCTTTGGCCGGATTCCATAAAATCCGATCCCATGAGCTCCTCCTCGGACGCAGCGTCCCCGCTGCCCGCCCGCACCCCAGGTCTGCCCACCCGGGTGCCGCAACCCCGTCAGGGCGGACGGCACCGTCGGCCCGACTCCCATGAACTCCCGGAGGCCGCCAAACCGTTGATTCTCGCCGTGCCCGGACCCGCGAACGGCGAACTGCTCGCCCTCGTGGGCGAGGTCGCGCTGTTGGCCGGCGCCGATCTGCCCGGTCTCGACCTCCGACCGGTGGTGATAGAGGAGGACGGCACCGATCTGGCCGCCGTCCTCCACGGTGCCCCGGCGGCGGTCGTCGTCCCGCTCCTGCTCGGCCCGAACGCCGCGGCCACGGCCCGTACCGAGGCGGCGCTCGCCGCCGCGGAGGGGGAATTCCGGCACTGCGGCGTGCTCGGCCCGCACCCGCTGCTGGCCGAGGTGCTGCACGAGCGGCTGTCCGAGGCCGGCCTGGCCCGGGCCGACCGGGCCCGACTGTTCAGTGTGGCCACCGCCGCCGAGGGCATCGTGCTGGTCACCGACGGTGGCCCCGAGGCGGTGGCCGCCGCCGAGGTGACCGGTGTGCTCCTCGCGGCCCGGCTGGCGCTGCCGGTGATGACCGCCGACCTGGGCGACCCCAAGACGGTGGTGGCCGCGGCCGAGCGGCTGCGCGAGATGGGGGCGGCGTCGATAGCGCTCGCGCCGCACGTGCTCGGACCGGACGTCGAGGCCGGCCGGATCGACGAGGTCGCCGAACAGGCCGGCTGTACCGCGGCCGGGCCGATCGGCGCGCACACCGCGGTGGCCAGGCTGATCCTGCACAAGTATCTGGAGGCCTGCGGCTAGTCGCGGGCGACCCTCGTGTCGCTCCCGACGGCGCATGGCTCCCCCCGTGCCATGCGCCGTCGAAAGCGACGGGTCCGACGTGCCTTCGAAAGCAACCGGCCCGACGTGCCGTCAGAGGCCGTACACCCGGCGGGCGGTCGTGCCGAACACCAGGTCCCGCTCGGCGTCGGACAACTCGGCGCACGCCTGGTCGGCGATCGAGAGCACCGTGTCGTAGGACGCGGCCAGGGTGCACACCGGCCAGTCCGAGCCGAACATGGTGCGTTCCGGGCCGAAGCAGGCCAGTGCGTGCCGGGCGTACGGGAGGATCTGCGCCGTCGTCCAATCCCGCCAGTGCGCCTCGGTGACCAGGCCGGACAGCTTGACCGCGACGTTCGGCAGCGCGGCCAGGCGCTCGATCGTGTCCGCCCACGGTTGCCACGCGCCCGCGCCGATCGCGGGTTTGCCGAGGTGGTCCAGCACGAAGGACATCCCGGGATGCCGCTCCGCGGCCCGCACCGCGGCGGGCAACTGCGGTTCCCGCACCAGCAGGTCGTAGGTCAGCCCCGCGGCGGCCAGCGCTTGCAGCGAGCGGGTCACGTCGGGTCGCGCCAACCACTGCGGATCCGCCTCGTCCTGGACGAAGTGCCGCACGCCGACCAGGAGTTCACCACCGGGCGCGGCCCGCAGCGCGGCCACCCGCTCGGCCGGGTCGGGGGCGGTCAGGTCGATCCAGCCGACCACGGCGACCACCGGCGTGCTCGGATCGGCGGCGATCGCGAGCAGGTCCAGGGTCTCCTCGGTGTCGGTGCGCGCCTGGACCGCGACCGTGCCGACCGTGTCGACCGGGCCCGCCGCCCGGGCCAGTTCGTCCGGACCGAACCGGCCGCGCAGCGGGTCGGCCCACGGGCCGTCCATCCACCCGTACGCGTCGGGGTGGGCGTCGGTGTCCCACAGGTGGTGGTGCGCGTCGATCCGCCGCGCGGCCTCGCTCACGCCTGTCCGATCCGCTGCCGCTGCCGGCCGAGCGAGCCGCCCGGTCCGGTGATCTCCACCTCGACCACGCTGCCGGCGCGCAGGTAGGGCGTGCCCGGCAGGCCGAGGGCGACGCCGGCCGGAGTACCGGTGTTGATCACGTCGCCGGGCTCCAGGACCATGAACCGACTCAGGTAGCGGACGAGGTGATGCACACCGAAGATCATCTTCGCCGTCGAACCGTTCTGGCGCGGCACCCCGTCGACCCACAGCCGCAGATCCAGTGCCTGCGGGTCGGCCACCTCGTCGGCGGTGACGAACCAGGGGCCGAGCGGGTTGAACGTCTCGCAGGACTTGCCCTTGTCCCACTGCCCGCCGCGTTCCAACTGGAATTCGCGCTCGGAGACGTCGTTGCTGATGGTGTAACCCGCGATACAGGCCGCGGCCTCGGCGTCGGACTCCAGGTAGCGGGCCCGGGCGCCGATCACCACCGCGAGTTCCACCTCCCAGTCGGTCTTGTGGCTGTCCCGGGGGATCAGGACCTCGTCGTCGGGGCCGATCACCGTGCCCGGGTCCTTCATGAACACGATCGGCTCGGCCGGCACCTCGGCGCCGGTCTCCTCCGCGTGGTCGAGATAGTTCAGCCCGATGCACACCACCTTCCCGGGGCGGGCCAGGGCCGCGCCGATCCGACCCGGTTCGGCGATCGGGGGCAGTTCGCCGGCCGCGAGCGCCGCGCGGGCCCGGGCGATACCGTCACCGGCGAGGAACGCGCCGTCGAGGTCGGCGGTGATCGACGACAGGTCGTGCACCGCGCCGTCCGGGCCGAGCACGGCGGGACGTTCGAGGCCGGGGGCGCCGACCCGCAGGAATTTCACGGAAGGTCACTCCAGAGGTACGGAAAGGTCTGCATGCGACTCAGTCATCGGACCAATGGGATTCGATTTTCCGGAGCCCTGGCCTTGATACTGCCGATATGCAAGATTGACTCGACCACTGAAACTTAATGATCGGATCAATGTCAAGGTTGGGTCGGGTCGGAGGCAAACCGTCCGCACCACGACCCGCCGCAGGCGTCGATCCGGAACTCGAAGGGCGCCGACATGCGCGTGGCACTGCACACCCGGCTGCGAGCGGGACACGAGGACGAGTACGAGCAGGCCCACCGAGAGGTGCCGGCGGAGTTGACCGCGGCGATCCGGGCGGCGGGAGTGCGCGAGTGGAGCATCTGGCGCAGCGGGTCGGAGCTGTTCCATCTGATCGACTGCGAGGACTACTCTCGGCTGCTCACCGAACTGGCCGAACTCCCGGTCAACGTCGCCTGGCAGGCCCGGATGGCCGAGCTGACCGAAGTCGGCCACGACTACTCGGCGACGGGCACGCAGGCGAGCCTCCCCGAGGTGTGGCGGCTCTGAAGGTCCCCGGCGCGTTCGGCCGAACGGTCGCTCTTCGGCTGTGGTCGCGCCTGGAGGGGAACACGGGGCCATGGACACGTCACGTACGAGGGACACGGCACGCACGAGACGCCGGGCCGGGGTCGCGTTGGTGGTGGTCGGCCTGCTCACCGGGCTGATCACCGTGGTCTGGGACGCGGACCGCACCGAGGGCGGCGCGCGGCGGGATGCGATCACGGCGCCGAGCGCGACCGCGGGCGGGTCGTCCGGATCCGGGGCACCGGGGAGCGGGCCGGCCGGGAAAGCACCGATGAGCTTCACCCTGACCACCACGGGCGACGTACTCGCCTACCCGACGATCATGGCCCAGTCGCAGCAGGACGCGGGCGGTTCGGGGCACGACTTCCATCGCATCTTCGCCGATGTCCGGCCGCTCGTGCAGGGGTCCGACCTCGCGTTGTGCCACATGGAGACCCCGTACGGGCCGCCCGAGGGGCCGTTCACCGGGTATCCGATCTTCGCCGCGCCGCCGCAGATCGCCGCGACGCTGGCGGACACCGGCTACGACGGCTGCTCGACCGCGTCCAACCACACGCTGGACGGCGGCTTCGCCGGGGTTCGGCGCACCCTGGACACCCTGGACACGGCAGGCGTGCGGCACGCCGGCAGCGCGCGCACCGAGGAGGAGGCCGCGCCGACCATCCTGGAGGTCAAGGGGGTCAAGGTCGCCCACCTGTCCTGGACGTACGACACCAACGGGATCCCGCTGCCGGACGGCAAACCGTGGTCGGTCAACGTGATCGACAAGCAGCGGATCATCGCCCAGGCCCGGGCCGCCCGCGCGGCCGGCGCCGAGGTGGTCCTGCTCAGCCTGCACTGGGGCACCGAGTGGCAGCGCGAGCCGGACGAGCAACAGCGCACGCTGTCCCGGGAGTTGACCGCCTCGACGGACAACGGGGTCAAGGACGTCGACCTGATCGTCGGCACCCACAACCACGTGCCGCAGGCGTACGAGAAGGTCAACGGCACCTGGGTGATCTACGGCATGGGCGACGAGCTGGCCAACTTCCCGGACAAGCCGCGCGGCAACTACAGCTCGGCCGGGATGTTCACCTTCGCGCGCGACACGGCGGGGCGGTGGAGCGTGACCCAGGCGCGGTTTCGGCCGCTGTACTCCCACCCCGGCCCGCCGTTTCGGATCCTGGACGTGAACCGGGCACTCGCCGACCCGGGCACGCCGGCCGCCACCCGGGCGCTGCTGGAGACGGCGCGGTCGACGGTGGTCGACGCGGTGCTGTCCGAGGGCGCGGCGGGAGCGGGGCTGATGGAGGACCGGTAGGGGGCCGTGCGGGTGGGCTACGACGTGGGGAGGGCGTCCCAGAAGGCCAGTTCGTAGCTCTGCATCAGTCGAGCGGCCGTCTTGGCGCCCTCCTGGTCGTCGCCCCCGTCGAGGCCGGTCTGCAGCAGGGTCAGCGCCGCGTCCTCGAAGCCCGGGGGCAGCGCCGAGAAGAAGGTGAAGAAGGCCACCTGATCCTCGGTCAGGTCGTGGTGGGTGCGCAGCGCCTGCGCGAAGCGTCCGCAATAGCCGCCCCAGAAGCCGAAGTTGACCAGCAGGGCGAGCGCCACCTCGGCTCGCGAGCCGAACTGGGCCAACCAGGCCAGGTGATGCGGATACCCCTGGGCGGCGGCCACCGGCGGGTAGCCGCGCAGTTCGGCGCAGCCCATGCCGACCGCCTCGGCGTACGGCGTCAGCAACTCCAGCGCCTGCGCCTCGCCGCTCGCGAGCGCCAGGAACAGCGGCGCGGCATCCGGGAAGCGGGCCGCCAGGAGGGCGAAGGAGCGCCCGTCACTGGAGATGATCCGATACTCCTCGCCCGCGATCCGGCGCAACGCCTCGACGTCGACCGGACCGGCCTCGGCGCGGTCCACGAACCGGTTCGCGGCGCCCTCGGTCAGGTTTTGGACGACCTGGGTATAGAGCATTCGTGCGTCCATCGTCCACCGTTCCACTCGTCGGTCCCGGCGCTCACGCGACCTCGGCGCGCGGCCCTGGTGCGGGAGCCGTATTCCTCCCCGGCAACGGGCCGATTCACTCCCCGATCGTGGCGGCGAGGGGGAGAACCCGTCGGGAAACCGTCGGAAATCCATCGAAGGGGTGACCGGTCGGCGGGACGGATCGTGCGCCCGCGTGCGGGGCGACGCACGGTCGGTTGGGCCGGTTCGACCAGATCGCCGAACGCCTGCCCAACCCCGATACGCGTGATTAAGCTCTGGCGGCACGGGCGACGGAGGAGCGGGTGTGGCGGAGGAAGACAGGGCGTTGCCCAAGGAACTCCGGGACGTGCTGCGGGAATCGGGCCGCCGGTTGGGCTACGACCGGGGTGACGCGCTGTTCATGGAGGGCGATCACCCGCGCCACGTGGTGTTGATCGAACACGGGCAGGTCAAGATCGAACGGGCCACCTCGGACGGTTCGGCGGTGACCATCGCGGTACGCGGGCCGGGTGAGCTGGTGGGCGAACTCGCCTGTATCGACGGGCGAGGCCGCTCGGCGACCGTGGTCGCGCTCGGCCCGGTGGTGGCGGTGCTCGTGCCGCTGACCCGATTTCGCGAACTGCTCAGCACGAACGCCCCGTTGGTGTACGCGGTGTTGATCCGCACGGTGTTGCGGATCCGCGAGTCGGACCGCTGGCGGGTCGAGTACGGCGCGCTGGCCACCGGGCGGCGGGTGGCCCGGGCGCTGGCCGATCGTACGCTGGGCCGGGCCGAGGGTCCGTGTGTGATCCGGACCACCCAGCAGGAACTCGCGGACGCGATCGGCATCTCCCGGGAATCGGTGGTCCGGGCACTGCGCGTGCTGCACGAGTCGGACCTCGTGCAGACCCGGCGCGGCAGCATCGTGGTGTCCGATCCACCCGCTTTACGGGAATGGGCCGACGGATAACGCGTTGTGTGTCATCTGACGCGTACAAGCGGCCGGCGCCGGAGTACTCCTTGAGGGGCAGAAGGCAGGGAGTGGCGAGCGGGGCGCGCGAGCGCACGGCCCGATAGGGGGATTCCGTGGGAGCCAAGTCGCGATACATGTCGATCCTGGTGCTCGACGTCGAGCGATTCGGCAGGCGCTCGGATGTGACGCAGGAGTGGGTACGGGGACGTCTGTACGAACTGCTGCACTCCGCCCTCGAATCGGCGGGCATCGCCTGGGACGCGTGTGTGGTCGAGGATCGTGGTGACGGGGCGATCCTGCTGATCCCGGCGAACGTGCCGAAGGAGGATCTGACCGACCTGTTCATCGATCGCCTGCACGCCGGCTTGCGCAACCACGACCGGCACGCAAGCGAGGAGGCACGGATCCGACTGCGGGTGTCGCTGCACGCGGGGGACGTGGTGCAGGACACCCGGGGCTGGTCGGGCAGCGCGATCAACACCGCCTGCCGACTGGTCAACGCGGACCCGCTGCGCGACGTGTTGGCCGCCGCGGAGCGTGCGTGTCTGGCGCTGATCGTCTCCAAGCCCTGGCACGAGGCGGTGGTCGTCCCGGAGCGGGGCGGCCTGGAGAGCGCGGCCTACGGGGAGGTCCACGTGCGGGCCAAGGAGGTCGACGAGACGGCCTGGGTGTACGTACCCGGGTATCAGCGCCCACCCGCCACGGACACCGAGCGGGCGGCGAATCCGCCGCGAGGGAAGAAGACGACTGTCCGGCGCGGGGGGCTGGACAGGGGCTTCACCTTCGACGGGGAGGTTCGCTCGCCCGGCTGACGTGGTGGGTGGTGACGAACCGGGTCGGGTCCGCAAGCCCCCGACCCAGGGCGTGTCTTCAATCTCCCGCCGAGCACCACGACGCCCGGCACCGCACCTCGCCGCCCCGGAGAAACAGGCGAATAGAACCACTATGCACCTGCTTCTCCGGCACGCCGATGCACGGCACCGAACGCCGCGGAGCCCGACGGGAGATTGAAGACACGCCCTAGCCGACGGGGGTTTGCGGACACGACTCGGGGCGCGAGGTCGATGTGGCCGACCGATGGGGGCGGTTTCGACCGGCGCGGCGGCCGGCACCCCCGGGCCTGGGAGGGAGAGGCCCGACGGTGCACGGCACCCGGGTGGACGGTCGCGCCCCCACGCACGGGGGCCGACCGTCCAACCGGCTCGCCCCGGGGCGGGCGCGTGGATCGATCAGGAGGCCGGCGGCATCAACACGGTGTCCACGAGGTACACGGTCGCGTTCGCGGTCGGCACGTTGCCGCAGACCACCTTCGAGGTGTCGTTGACGGTGTACGCGTCACCCGAACCCTTGGTGGTCAGCGGCTGCTTCTCCAGCGTCTCGAACGAGCCGCCGGTCAACCGGGCGGGGGCCAGGCGTTGTCCCACCACGTGGTAGGTCAGGACCTTGGTCAGCGCGTCCTTGTCGGCGAGGAGCTTGTCCAGGGTGTCCTTGGGGATCTTTGCGAACGCGTCATTGGTCGGCGCGAACACCGTGATGTTCTGCGCGGTGTTGAGCGTGTCCACCAGGCCGGCCGCCTTGACCGCGGCCACCAGCGTGGACAACACGGGGTTGTTCGAGGCTGCGGTGGCGACCGGGTCCTGGGCCATGCCGGTGAAGCTGCCCGCGCCGGTGGCCGGGACCGCGGTGCATCCGGCGCCGAAGGGCACGGCGGCCGACGTGGTGGTGCCGGGGGCGCCGGCCGCAGCCGAGGGGGCCGCGGCCGGTGCGGATGCCGCCGTCTTCGAGGCGGAGTCGTCCTTCTTGTCGTCGCTGCCGCAGGCGGCCAGCGGGAGGGCGAGCGCGGCCACCGTGGCGACGGTGGCGATGGTGCGGGGGAGACGGATGACGGTCATGGCGTGACTTCCTTGGTCGAGTTGCTGCGGATTGCGTCCGCGACGGATGCGCCGCGGAATCCAACGGGTGACGGGATCGGGGGAGCCGACAGGCGGCGAGGGGGTGATGGGTGGTCAGGCGACGGTGACCACCACCGAATGTCGTCCGGTGGCACCGTCGGGCACCGTGCCGACCCGCTTGTCGGTCTGCACCGCGCCGGTGGCGTCGGTGGCGCGGACCTCGATCCGGTGTGCGCCGATTCGGGTCGGCGTCCACTCCCACACCCACTGCCGCCAGGTGTCGGGCCCGGGCACCGCGGCGGACCGGGCCGGCTGCCACGGCCCGCCGTCCACGCTCACCTCGACCGCGGCCACGCCCCGGTGCTGAGCCCACGCGACGCCGGCGATCGGTACCGGAACGCCGACCCGCAGGCGGGCGAACGGTTTGGGCGTGTCGATCCGCGACTGGGTCTTGATCGGCGCCTCCCGGGCCCAGGTGCGCTCGACCCAGTAGGCGTCGTAGTCGGCGAACGTGGTCAGTTCGAGGTCGACGAGCCATTTGCACGCGGAGACGTAGCCGTACAGTCCGGGTACCACCATCCGGACCGGATAGCCGTGTTCGAAGGGCAGCGGTTCGCCGTTCATGCCGATCGCGAGCAGCGCGTCGCGCCCGTCCATGGCCACCTCGACCGGGGTGCCGATGGTCATCCCGTCGACGGACCGGGAGAGCAGTTGGTCGGCGGGCCCGCCCCGGCTCGGGGGACGCACGCCGGCCTCGCGCAAGAGGTCGGCGAGGCGTACCCCGAGCCAGCGGGCGGTGCCCGTGTACGGCCCGCCGACCTCGTTCGACACACATGTCAGGGTGAGGTCGCGCTCGATCAGCGGGCGGCGCAGCAGGTCGTCGTAGGAGTAGCGCAGCGGGGTGCGGACACCCTTGCCGTGGATCCGCAACGACCAGTTCTCGATGTCCACGCGGGGGACCACCAAGGCGGTGTCCACGCGGTAGAAGTCGGCGTTGGGGGTGGTGAAGGCGGACAGTCCGGGCAGGCGCAGGTCGGTGCCAGGCGGGAGCGGTGCGGCCGGCTCCGCCGCGGCGGGCAGCCGGATCCGGTTGCGGAAGGCGGCGATCGAGGCGCGCCTGCCGTCGGTGACGATGCGACCGGTGGTGCCGGCCACCGCCGAGCCCAGGGCCAGCGCGCCGGCGGTGATCAGGAACGCCCGGCGGTCGAATGCGCGATCCTCCGCGCGCACGCGCACCACCGGCTCGGTCGACCACCACAGCGCGGCGGCGCCGAGCACGCCGCCCAGCAGGGAGGGCACCGTGTCGACGAGGCCGGCGCCGGCGCGATGTATCGCCGCGTATGCGCCGACCAGGCCGAACGCGAACACTGCGACCATCGCCGTGCGGCGCAGCCGCAGCGACAGGACGCCCAGGCCCATCGCGATCAGCCCGAGGACCACCAGGATCCCCGTCTGCAGGACGAGTTTGTCGTCGGTGCCGAAGTGACGGACGGCCCAGTCCTTGACCGCCGGCGGAGTGCGGTCGATCACCGCTCCGCCGACGGCCGGGAGGGGGCCCGCCTCGGGGCGAACGAACGCCGCCGCGAACTCGGCGACGGCCAACGCGACGCCGGCGGACAGCAGTCCGCCGAGCGCGCCTGCTCCGGCCCGGAGCCATCGGCGGGTTTCGGTTGCCTTCACGTGGGGCCATTCGCCGCCGTCGGCCATTCGGATTGGTCGTTCACTCGAACGGGTCGGGGCGGCGATCCGGCCCGGAAATCGATGAGTGCGGGGACCAATCCGGGCGGTCCGCGGCGCCGAATATGGCTCGGATGGCCGTGTGCGGTGACGAGGCCGGGCGGGGCCCGGACGCCCGGCGCGGGTGTCCGCCTCGGGGTCGGCGCGAGTGGGAGTGGGACATGGACGATCGGCACGGGCACCGCCGCCGAGACGGGCTCGGTCAGGAGGGTGAGGCCGGGTGAGGACCGTCGTACACATCGCCGCGCCGGGTGGGCGCGGGCCCACGCTGGAGGACCGGCTCGCCCTCGTCGCACAGGGTGACCAGGAGGCGTTCTCGTTCGTCTACGACGCGGTGATCGGCGCGGTGCTCGGCGTCGCCCGGCGGGTGGTCCGCGATCCCGCGCAGTCGGAGGAGGTGGCACAGGAGGTACTGCTCGACGTCTGGCGCGGCGCCGCGCGTTTTCGCCCCGATCGGGGCAGCGCGATGACCTGGATCCTGACGATGGCGCACCGTCGCGCCGTCGACCGGGTGCGCTCGGCCCAGGCGGCCACCGATCGGGAGCACCGCACCGCGCTTCGCGAGCACACGCCGGAGTACGACGAGGTGATCGAAGAGGTCGAGGCGCGGCTGGAACGCGAGCAGGTACGGCGCTGCCTGCGCACGCTCACCGAGTTGCAGCGCCAGTCCGTGACCCTGGCCTACTACCGGGGCTGTACCCACCGTGAGGTGGCCGGCCTGCTCGACGTACCGCTGGGCACGATCAAGACCCGCCTGCGGGACGGTCTGATCCGCCTCCGCGACTGCCTGGGAGTGGGCGCATGACCTCCGCCGACCTGCACACGATGACGGGTGCGTATGCCCTGCACGCCCTCGACGAGGACGAACGGCGGGAGTTCGAGAGCCACTTGGTCGAGTGTCCGGCGTGCGCTCGGGAGGTGCGCGAGTTCCGGGAGACCTCGGCACGACTGGCCGTCGCGGTCGCCGAGACGCCGAGCCCGGAGCTGAAGCGGCGGGTGATGGACGAGATCGCGACCGTGCGTCAGCTGCCGCCGGAGCTGCCCGATCGGCCCTCGCCCACCCCGGTGGAGCCGCGCCGGACCCGGCGGGTGGTGGTTGTGGTTCTGGCGGCCTGCCTGGCGGCGATCGGCGCGCTGGGCGGGGTGGCGATCGATCAGTACCGGGACGCGCGGGACGCCGAACGGGCCGTGGCCGAGCAGCGGGCGCGAGGCGCGGCGATCGAGGCGGTGATCACCGCGCCGGACGCGGTCGGGGGGTCGGCGCCGGCCGGTGGCGGCGGGACGGTGCGGGTGATCGCCTCGCCCGCGCTGGACCGGACCGTGGTGCTGACCTCGGGGCTGCCGGCGCTGCCGGACGCGCGGGTGTACCAGGGGTGGTACAACGACCACGGCCACATGCGGTCGATCGGGCTGATCCGGCCGGGGACGGCGCTGCTGGCGTCGGGGTTGGATCGGGCGTCGGGGGTCGGGGTGACGGTGGAGCCGGCGGGCGGCTCGGCGCAACCTTCAGGTGAGCCGATCGTGCTGATCGACTTCCCGGTGGGGCGGTCGTGAGCGGTGAGTCGGGCGGCTCGGGCGACCTTGCGGGGTGCGGATCGGAGTCGCCGCGTCACGTTGGGTGATCAGCGATGTGGGCGTGACTTGATTTGTGGTCCGTCGTGTTCGAGGATTTCGGACCATGGGACCTCTCAAGCCGGATCTCGGCGAACTGATCTTCGGAGTCATCGTTTTCGGACTGGTCTTCGCGGTCTTCGCGAAGGTCCTGCTGCCGCGGATCGGGAAGACGCTCGCCGAACGGCACGACGCGCTCGAAGGCGGCTTCGACCGGGCGACCGACATCCAGGCCGAGAGCGAGGCCGCGCTGGCCGAGCTGCGGGCGCAGATGGCCGAGACCCGGCGCGAGACCGCGCTGGTTCGGCAGCAGGCGGCCGAGGAGGGGGCCAGGCTGATCGCGGAGGCGCGTGCCGAGGGGCAGCGCATTCGTGAGGAGCTGGTGACCACCGGCCACGAGAAGCTGAACGGCGACGTCACGCTCGCGACCGCGTCGCTGCACGCGGAGCTGGGCCTGATCGCGACCGAGCTGGCGAGCAAGGTCCTCGGCGAGCCGGTCGGCACGCTGGTGGCCGACAGTGACGTGATCGAGCGCTTCATGGCGGAGCTGGCCGAGCTCGACGAGACGCCGGAAGGCGGCGCGGCGGACAAGGGCTGACCGACACGCTTTCGAGGCGACCGGTTCCGGGGTGGATTCCCCGGGGCCGGTCGTTTCGTTTTCGGGGTGGGCCTGTGGTTGTGGACGCGGGCGTGGGTTTTTCGGATGGCGAGGCATTCGGGCCGGGCCGCGGAGGTCCCCCGCGGCCCGGCCCTCGGCTCGGTACGGCGTGGTCCCCGCGGCCCGGCCCTCGGCTCGGTACGTCAGCCCCGGTAGTCGGGATCCGGGTCGAAGTCCGGGTCGTATTCCGGGGCGGGCTCGAAGTCCGGCTCGTAGTCGGGCGGGTAGTCGGCCTGATAGTCCGGCTGGTAGTCCGGGAGGGGCTCGCGGATGAGTTCGGACACGGGCTCGCGGGTGAGCTCGGCCGTCGGCCGCGCCGGCTTCGTCGGTTGTGCGGGCACTGTGGGCGCAGCCACCGGGGCCGCGCCGGTCGGGGCCGTGCCGGCCAGCGTGTCCAGGATCGGCTGCCCGTACTTGGCCAGCTTGTTCTCGCCGATCCCGCTGATCGTGCCCAACTCGGCGAGCGTGGTCGGCAGGGCCGTGGCGATCTCGCGCAGGGTCGCGTCGTGGAAGATCACGTAGGCCGGGACACCCTGCTCCTTCGCGGTCGCCCCCCGCCATGCCCGCAGCGCCTCGAAGATCGGCGCGGCCGCCGCCGGCATCTCGACCGGCGCCGCCTTGCCCTTGGCGGTCTTGGCCGCCTTCGCCGCTTTCGCCGCGCGCGCCGGCCGCTCGGGCTCGCGCCGCAACATCACCTCGCGCTTGCGGCCCAGCACCTCGTCGCTGCCCTCGGTGAGCACGAGGGCGTTGTACGACGGCTCCACGGCGAGCAGCTTCATCGCGAGCAACTGCCGCACCACACTCATCCATTCGGTCCGGCTCAGCTCGGTACCGATGCCGAACACGCGCAGCGTGTCGTGGTCGAACTGGATCACCTTGGCGGTCTTCGCGCCGAGCAGGATGTCGACGATCTGGCCCGCGCCGAACTTCTGCCCGCGCCGCTCGTTCTTGAGCCGCCACACCGTCGACAACACCTTCTGCGCCGCGATCGTGCCGTCCCACGCGGCAGGCGGGGACAGGCAGGTGTCGCAGTTGCCGCACGCGGTGCTCTGCTGGCCGAAGTAGGCGAGCAGGCGCACCCGGCGGCACTCGACCGTCTCGCACAGCGCCAACATCGCGTCCAGGTGGGTGCCGAGTCGGCGGCGGTGGGCCGCGTCGCCCTCCGAGCCCTCGATCATCTTGCGCTGCTGTACGACGTCCTGCAGGCCGTAGGCCAGCCACGCGGTGGACGGCAGCCCGTCACGCCCCGCGCGGCCGGTCTCCTGGTAGTAGCCCTCGACCGACTTGGGCAGGTCCAGGTGTGCGACGAAGCGCACGTCGGGCTTGTCGATACCCATGCCGAAGGCGATGGTCGCCACCATCACCATGCCGTCCTCGCGCAGGAAGCGGGCCTGGTTGGCGGCGCGCACCCGCGAGTCCAGGCCCGCGTGGTACGGCAGCGCATCGATGCCGTTGTCGACGAGGAACCCGGCGGTCTTCTCCACCGAGGCCCGGGACAGGCAGTAGACGATGCCGGCATCGCCCGGGTGTTCGGCCCGGAGCAGGTCGAGCAGCTGCTTTTGCGGCTTGTCCTTGTGGGCGATCCGGTACTGGATGTTGGGCCGGTCGAAGCTGGCCACGAAGTGCCTGGCCTGCTGCAGATTCAGCCGAGAGGCGATCTCGGCGTGGGTGGCCTCGGTCGCCGTCGCGGTGAGCGCCACGCGCGGCACGTCGGGCCAGCGCTCGTGCAACTGGGACAGGGTGAGGTAGTCGGGCCGGAAGTCGTGGCCCCACTGCGCCACGCAGTGTGCCTCGTCGATCGCGAACAGCGAGACGATGCCCCGGTCCAGAAGCCGCAGCGTGGCGTCGACCTTCAGCCGCTCGGGCGCGAGGTAGAGCAGGTCCAGCTCGCCGGCCAGGAACTCCGCCTCGACCATGCGCCGCTCGTCGGGGTTCTGCGTCGAGTTGAGGAATCCGGCCCGCACGCCGAGCGCGGTCAGCGCGTCGACCTGGTCCTGCATGAGCGCGATCAGCGGGGAGATCACCACCCCGACGCCTTTGCGGACCAGGGCGGGGATCTGGTAGCAGAGCGACTTGCCGCCACCGGTGGGCATGAGCACGAGGGCGTCGCCGCCGCCGATCACATGCTCGATGATCTCCTGCTGGCTGCCGCGAAAGGAGTCGTAGCCGAAGACGCGATGCAGAACCTGCAGCGCTTCGCTGATCTGGGGACCGTCGTCGAGCGCTGTCATCCGAGCAGTCTAAGAGCTTGTGGCGACAGCCGAGTGCGGTCTGTGGACAAGTGGTCGGGTCGGGGTCGTCGACGGGTCAGGGTTGGATTTCGCGGGGTACGCCCAGCGGGTTGGCGTCGCGCAGTTCCGGGGGCAGGAGGGCGTCGGGCCAGTCCTGGTAGGCGGTCGGGACGAGCCAGCGCTGCAGTGCGGTGCCGCCGACGGAGGTGTGGCCGGGGGCGGTGGTGGCGGGCCAGGGGCCGCCGTGGTGCATGGCCCAGCACACCGCGACGCCCGTGGGCCAGCCGTTGTGGACGAGCCGGCCGACGCGCGGGCGCAGGACGGCGGCGACCCGGGCGGCGAGCGGGTGGTCGGCCTCGACGGCGTGGACCGAGCCGGTGAGGCTGCCCGGGAGTACGGCGAGGGCGGCGAGGAGGGCGTCCGGGTCGGGGTAGGTGACGACCAGGCCGGCCGGGCCGAAGGTCTCCTCGGTCAGCGCGGCGGCGTGCGCGACGAACTCGGCGAGGTCGGCGTGCCGGACCACGGGGGCGACCGCCCAGGCGCCTTCGCCGGCGGTGCCCCTCGCCGGTTCGCGCCCGGTGTGCGCCGCCGCGCTCCGCTCGTACGCGTCCCGAATGCGCTCGGACAACATCGGGCCGCCGGTAGCGGTGCGGGTGTGCGCGGCGATGGCGTCGGGGAGGCCGCCGGTCTCGGGGACGAACAGCAGGCCGGGATTGGTACAGAACTGGCCGGTGCCCAGAGTGAGCGAGCCGACGTAGCCCCGGGCCAGCTCGTCGGCCCGCTCGGCTGCCGCGCCGGGCAGTACCACGACCGGGTTGACGCTGCCGAGTTCGCCGAAGAACGGGATCGGGTCGGGCCGGCCGGCGGCCAGGTCGAACAGGGCCCGGCCGCCCGCGAGCGAGCCGGTGAAGCCGACGGCCGCGATGTCGGGGTGGGTGACCAGTGGAGCGCCGGAGGCGGGGCCGACGACCAGGCCGAGCAGGTCCTCGGCGGCACCGGCGGCGGTCAGCGCGGCGCGGACCACCCGGGCCACCGCGATCGAGGTCGCCGGGTGCGCCTCGTGCACCTTGACCACGACCGGACACCCCGCCGCCCACGCGGACGCGGTGTCGCCGCCGACCACGGAGAACGCGAACGGGAAGTTGCTCGCGGCGAACACCGCGACCACGCCGATCGGATGCAACATGCGGCGCACGTCGGGCCGGCCGAGCGCCGGATCGGCCGGGCTGAGCACCGCGCCCACGTGCGCGCCGGCCCGGAGCAGCCCGGCGAACATGCGCAGTTGGCCCGAGGTACGCCCGACCTCCCCGCCCAGTCGGACCACACCCAACGCGGTCTCCCCGTCGGCGATCGCCACCAACTCCTCGCGCGCCGCATCCAGTGCATCGGCAACGGCCTCCAACACCGAGGCCCGCTCCGCTCCCGCCCGCGCCGCCCACCCGGGCAACACCCCCCGGGCCGCCGCGACGACGCGATCCACCTCGGCCTCGGAACTCGCCGGTACGGGCGCGCCGATCGGCTTTCCGGTGCGTGGACTGAACCCCTGCACGGCGGCGGGCACGATGGCGCCGGCAGTCGAAGTCGACTCGATCACGGCATTTCCTCCGGGACGACGAATGAACGAGCGAGGGCGCGAGCGGCGTTCGGGAGACATCGAACCACGCCCATCCGCGTGTTCCGGGCCCGGCGGCCGAGGACCACGCCGTGCGTGGTCGACCACGGATCAGTCGTGACCGCCGCTCCGGCGTGACGTTCCGCGTATCTCCAGGCGGGTTTCGATGGTTCGGCCCGTGGGGGACTGGTCGCCGGATTCCAGTGCCTTGATCAGCAACTCCATGCCCGCGGTGGCGATTTCGACGGGACGCAGGCTCAGAGTGGTGATCGGTGGGTCGGTCTGGGCGGCCGTCGGGTCGTCGCTGACGCAGACGATCAGCAGGTCGTCCGGGGTGCTCAGGCCGTGGGCGCGGATCGTCTCCAGGATCAGCGGCGGGTTGGCCTCGGTGAGTACGAACAGCGCGTCGGGGCGGTCGGATCGGGCCAGCATGACGTCGATCGCGGCGCGGGTGGCCCGGCTCCCGGGACGTTCGCTCAGTTCCACGAGCGGGGCGAACCCTCGTGCCGCGCACCATTCGTGATACGTCGTCAGCGCCAACTCGTAGAACAGCGACGTGGTCCCCGCGCCGATCACGCCGATCCGTCGCGCGCCGCCCGCCGCCAGGTGATCGAGCACGCCCCGCACCGCGATTTCGTGGTCGATGTCCACCCAGTGCGCCCCCGGCTTGCCCTGCACGCGTCGGTCCGAGACGACCGGGATGTGCGCCGCCAGGAAGTCCTCCACCAGCGGGTCGTCGGCGAGCGGATCGGCCAGTACGGCGGCGTCGAGCGGCAGATCCGCCCACTCGTCGCGGGCCGACTGGGTGGGCAGCAGGACCAGCGCGTAGCCGTGGGCGAGCGCGGCCTGCGCGGTGGCGCTGGTGAGTTGGGCGAAGTAGGGCGACTCCATGTACGACCACGGGGTTTCCACGTACTCGCGTACCGCGTAACCGATCAGCCGGGCGTGTCCCGCGCGCAACAGCCGCGCGGTGGCGTTGGGGCGGTAGCCGAGCCGGCGCGCGGTCTCCTGGGCGTGCAGGCGGACCGCGTCGGACAGCCGGCCGGTGCCGTTCAGGGCGGCCGAGACGGTGGTCTTGGACAGCCCCGCCTCGCGGGCGACGTCGACGAGGCGGACCCGGGGTACGGGCGCAGGTCGTTTGCCGCCGCTTCGCGGTGAAGTGGTCATGTCGCCACATGCTGCCGGCTGGGCAGCCCTGCGTCACGTCCGCGCACCCCGCTGCGACCTTCAGAAAACCGTTCCCGCAAACCCTTGTGCGGGAACGTTCCCGCATCAATACTCCTGACGACCCCAGCGTCCCCGCTACCCCCTGGAAGAGGTGGGTTCCCTTGCGCATGCTCCGATCCGTCGCGGCGGTTGCCGTCATGGCCGCCGCCGTGGCCGGGTGCTCCGGTGGTTCCAATGACTCGGCCAAGCCGGCCGGCGGGTTCAAGATCAGCCCGGACACCCCCGCGGCCAAGGGCAACATCCCCTCGGTCACCTGGTCGCTGTACGCCGAGCCGCAGACGCTCGACTACCTCTACGCCTGGGACTTCCCGATCAATACGGTGCTGGCCAACGTGTGCGAGCAGTTCCTGCGCACCACGCCGGACATGAAGATCGAGCCGGGACTGGCCGCTTCGTACACCAACCCGGACCCCCTCACCTGGGTCTACGAACTGCGGCCCGGGGTCACCTTCCACGACGGCACGCCGATGACCTCCGCCGACGCGGTGGCCAGTCTCAAGCGGCACATGGACCCCGAACTCGCCTCCGCGTGGGGTACCGCGTTCCGCAACGTCGCCTCGATCGACGCCACCGGCCCGCTCCAGGTGACCATCAGGCTGAACAAGCCGGACGCGCTGCTCAATTCGCTGCTCGCCGCCTCGCCCGGCACGGTGGAGAGCGCCGCCTCGATCGCCAAGGCCGGGAAGGACTACGGCAATCCGCAGGGCGGGGTGAACTGCACCGGCCCCTACTCGCTGGACAAGTGGACCGCCGGCGACTCGATCGTGCTCAAGAAGAACCCGAACTACTGGGATCCGAAACTGGCCCCGAAGAACGACCAGTTCAAGTTCGTCTTCATCCAGGACCCGGCCGCGCGCGTGAACGCGCTGCTGTCCGGCTCGGTCGACGGCGGCTACACCGTGCCGTCCAACGCCTACGGCCGCCTGCTGAACTCCCCCCAGGGCAAGATGTACTTCGGCCCGGGCACCGGCGCCTACCTGCTGGGCGTCACGAACATGCAGGGCCCGATGGGTGACCTGAGGATGCGTCAGGCGCTGTCCATGGCGATCGACCGGCCCGGCCTGATCAAGGCCGCGGCCAGCGGCTACGCCAACGAGGCCAAGAGCCTGCTCCCGATCACCGCCTGGGGCCTGGCCCCCGACCGGGCACAGGGCTATTACGCCACCCTGCCGCCGGTCAAGCAGGACCTCGCCGCGGCCAAGAAGCTGGTCGCCGAGGCGGGCGGCGCGAACAAGAAGATCGTGCTGGCCACCAGCGTGCTCGCCCCCGAGATCTCCGTCTCGTCCACCGCGATCCAGGCCGCCGGCAAGTCGATCGGTCTGGACATCGAGCTCAAGACGGTCACCCCCGACGCGTACACCGCGCTGTTCACCGACCCCGAGGCACGCAAGGGCATCGACCTCGTGGTGACCAACGGATACACGAACACCCCCGACCCGCTGGAGTTCTACGAGTCGTTCGTCACGGGGGCGTTCGCCAACTACGGCAACTACTCCAACCCCGAGTACGACAAGCTCTACGACCAGGCGGCGGCCACCGCAGACCCCGGCGCCCGCTCGGACCTGACCGGCAAGCTCCAGGACATCGCGATGCGCGACCTGGCCTCGATCCCGCTCTTCGAGCAGCCGTCGAACCTGTACATGAACAAGCGGATCACCGGCGCCACGGTCAGCAGCGCCGCGCTCTACTGGCCGTGGGCCGCGACCGTCGGGGCCGCGGGCTGATGGCGCGTTACTTCCTGGGCCGTTTCCTCGGGTTGGCGATGGTGCTGCTCGCGACCTCGTTCCTGGTCTTCAGCGCGATCCACCTCGCCCCCGGGGATCCGGTGACCTTCCTGCTCAAGGGCCACCCGGCGACGCCGGAGGCCAGGGCGGCCGTGCGTGCCCAGTACCACCTGGACGACCCGTTCCTGTCCCAGTACGCGCAGTGGCTCGGCGACGTGTGCACCGGCGACTTCGGCCGCTCGGTGCAATTCCGGCAGGACGTCGGCGCGTTGATCTCGTCCCGGCTGCCCACCACGTTGTTCCTGATCGGCTACGCGGCGCTGCTGATCGTGCTCGCCGGCGTGCTCCTGGGCATCCTGGCCGCGCTGCGCCCGGGATTCGTGGACAGGTTCGTGCTGATCGGCACCGGAGTGGCCACCGCGACACCGTCGTTCGTCGCCGCGATCGGGCTGGTCTCGATCTTCTCGGTCAAGCTCGGCTGGTTCCCCACCTTCGGCGGCGGCCAGGGCTTCGGGGGCCGCGTCGAGCACCTGACCCTGCCCGCGGTGGCGCTCGCGTTCACCCTGTCCGGGTTGCTGGCCCGGGTGACCCGGGCCTCGATGCTGGACGAACTCGCCCGGGAACACGTCGAGGTGGCCCGCGCCCGCGGTGTCGCGGAGACCGACGTGGTGCGCCGACACGTGCTGCGCAACGCGCTCGGCCCGATCGTCACGGTCGTCGGCACCATGATCGCGGGCCTGTTGGTGACCACGTCGATCGTGGAGACCGCGTTCTCCGTACCGGGCGTCGGCGGACTGTTGGTGTCGTCCGTGAACGTCAAGGACTTCCCGGTGGTACAGGCCATCACGCTGCTGACCGTGGCCGCGTTCGTTCTGGTCAACCTCGTGGTGGACCTGCTGCAGCCGCTGGTGGACCCGCGGCTTTCCCTGACCGGGCGAGGTGCCTCGTGAGTACGATCCCCATCGACCGAAAGGCCGCCGGCGGCGGGATCGCCCGGCGGCCCGGCTTCGGGGTGTTGCGCGCGCTGCGGCAGGGCCCGCTGTTCGCCGGCGCGGCCGTGATCCTCGTACTGCTCGTGCTGATCGCGGTGTTCGCACCGCTGATCGCGCCTTACGACCCCGACGCCGTGGACCTGACCGCCACGCTCGCCGGTTCGTCGTCCGATCACCTGCTCGGCGCCGACCAGTCCGGCCGGGACATCCTGTCCCGCGTCATCCACGGCGCCCGCACCGGTCTGCTCGGCCCGCTGCTCGTGGTCGGCATCTCCACGATCCTGGGCATCGTGCTCGGCGTCGCCGCCGCGTGGCGCGGCGGGTGGATCGACGCGATGTTGTCCCGCTCGATGGACCTGATCTTCGCATTCCCGGGCATGCTCGTGGCCATCCTGTTCGTCGCCGTCTTCGGGTCCGGACTGACCGCGCCGGTGATCGCGATGAGCGTCGCGTACACGCCGTACGTCGGCCGCCTGGTGCGTTCGATCGCCGCGCAGGAGAAGGCGCGGCCGTATATCGAGTCCTACCGCGTCCAGGGCTGGTCGGGATGGACCATCTGCGTGCGGCACCTGATCCCCAACATCACCCCGACCGTGCTGGCCCAGTCGGCGATCAACTTCGGCTACGCGCTGATGGACCTGGCCGCGCTGTCCTACCTCGGCTTCGGCGTGCAACCACCCGACTCCGACTGGGGATCGATGATCAACGAGGGTCAGGCCGCACTGCTCCAGGACGCCATGCTGCCGTCGTTCGCGCCGGGCCTGTGCATCGTCGTCGCGGTCGTGGCATTCGGCATCGTCGGCGAGGGCATCGCCGACCGAGTCGCGAAGCGGGAGCGCTGATCCGGCCATGGCATTTCTGGAAATCGACGAGCTGAGCGTGCGGTTGCCCAAGGGACGGGCCGCCCGACCGATCCTGGACGGCATCTCGCTGCGGGTCGACGAGGGCGAAAGTGTGGGCCTGGTCGGCGAGTCCGGCTCGGGCAAATCGGTCGCGTGCCGCTCGGTGCTCGGGCTGCTGCCGGAGGGATCCTCGGTGAGCGGTGCGGTGCGTGTGGGTGGACGTGACGTACTGGGTTTGCGTCGCGCCGAGTTGCGTTCGCTTCGGGCGCGCGAGGTGGCGATGGTCTTCCAGGATCCGAGGGCATCGGTCAACCCGATGCGCCGGGTCGGCGACTTTCTCACCGAGGGGCTGCGCGCGGCCGGGACCGCTCCGGCGGTCGCCGCGCGGCGTGCGGTCGAACTGCTCGAAGCGGTGGGCATTCGCGACCCCGAGGGCGCGATGCGCCGCTATCCGCACCACTTCTCCGGCGGCATGCTCCAGCGGGTGGTGATCGCCGCGGCGCTGGCCGGGGAGCCGTCGTTGTTGCTGGCCGACGAGCCGACCACCGCGCTCGACGTGACCACGCAGGCCGAGGTGATCGGGATCCTGACCCGGCTTCAGGCCGAGCGCGGGACCGGCATGTTGTTCGTGACGCACGACCTGGAGTTGGCCGCGGCGATGTGCGACCGGGTCTACGTGATGTACGCGGGGCGGATCGTGGAGTCGCAGACCGCGGCGGGGTTGTTCGCGCGACCGAGGCATCCGTACACGGCCGGCCTGCTCGCGTCCACGCCGCGCCTGGACCCGGACGCCGGGCCGCCGAAGCCGATTCCGGGACGCCCGGTGTCGCTGGCCGAGGCGCCGATCGGGTGCGCGTTCGCGGCGCGCTGTGCGCGAGTGGGGCCGGAGTGCCTGGTCGAGCCGCCCGCGCTGGTGCGGGCCGACGACGCGTACGCGGCTTGTTTTCGGGTCGACGAGGGGATTGTGACGTGACCGGCTCGGTGGCCCGGAAGGGTGGGGGCAAGGGCGGGAGAGTCGCGGGCGCCGGGGATTCGGGGGGCTCCAAGGGGTCTACGGGTGCCGGGGGTTCCACGGGCTCCGAGGGTTCCGTCGATGGCACGCTCGAAGTCGTCGACCTGTGCAAGGCGTTCGGGGGGCATCGGGCCGTGGACGGGGTGTCGTTCACGCTCCCGCCCGGCGGCTCGCTGGGCATTGTCGGCGAGTCCGGATGCGGCAAGACCACGACGGCGCGCATGCTCGTGGGGCTCGTCTCGCCCGACTCGGGCAGCATCCGCATCGGGGGTCGGGAGCGGGCCGTGCGTACCCGCAACCGGGCCGAACGCCTCGCCCGCGCCCGGGAGATGCAGATGGTGTTCCAGGATCCCTACCTGTCCCTGGATCCGCGCATCGTGGTGCGCGAGTGCATCGACGAGGTGCTGCGCCTGCACTTCGACCTGACCCGGGATCAGCGGACGGCGCGGGTCGACGAATTGCTGGACCAGGTGGGGCTGGGCGAGCGCGAGGCGGGGGCGCTGCCGAAGGCGCTGTCGGGTGGACAGCGCCAACGGGTGGCGATCGCGAGGGCGTTGGCCGCCGAGCCGAAGGTGTTGATCCTGGACGAGGCGGTCGCCGCGCTGGACGTGTCCATCCAGGCGCAGATCCTCGACCTCCTGGCCGGGATTCGGCGCGACGCGGGAGTCGGCTTCCTGTTCGTCAGCCACGACCTCGCGGTCGTCCGGCACATCACGGAGGACGTGGTGGTGCTGCGCGGCGGGCGAGTGGTGGAGGCGGGCCGGACGGCCCATGTGCTGACGGATCCGCAGCACGCGTACACGCGGCTGCTGCTCGATTCGGTGCCGCGGGTGGGGTGGGATCCGGCGCGGATCGCGGCGGATCGGCGGGCGTTGGAGCGGGAAGCGGGGGGCTCGTCGGGGGAGTGATCCCCGGTCGACGGAGCCGAACTCGTCGCGGTGCACCCGGCCGCGACGCAAACACAACGAAAGGATGCGAACTTCCCATGTCCGATCACGCCGTCGATGAACTCGCCTACCTGCCCGCGACCGAGGCCCTGCGTCGTTTCCGGGACCGATCCCTGTCGCCCGTGGAACTGATGAACGCGGTGATCGCGCGCGCGGAGGCGGTCGAGCCCGTCGTCAATTGCCTCGCCGAGCGGCTGTACGACGAAGCGCTGTCCGCGGCCCGGGAGGCCGAGGCCCGCTACGCCGGCAAGGGCGACGCGCCACGGCCGTTGGAAGGGCTCGCGGTGGCGACCAAGGAGGAACAGCCGATCGCCGGCCGGATCACCGCCGAGGGCTCGCTGCCCTTCGCTACCGAGATCGCCGAGACGACCCACCCCGTGGTCGAGCGGGTGATGGCGGCCGGCGGCATCGTGCACGCGCGCACCACGACCCCGGAGTTCAGCTGCGCGGCGTTCACCAGCTCGAAATTGTGGGGTGTGACCCGCAATCCGTGGAACCCGGACTATTCGCCCGGTGGTTCCTCGGGCGGCGCGGGCGCGGCGCTGGCGGCCGGGAGTACGACGCTCGCGACCGGTTCGGACATCGGCGGATCGATCCGCATCCCCGCCTCGTTCACCGGCACGGTCGGCTACAAGCCGCCCTACGGGCGGGTGCCGGCGCTGCCGCCGTTCAACCTCGACACGTACTGCCACGACGGCCCGATGACCCGCACGGTCGGCGACTGCGTACTGCTCCAGAACGTGATCGCGGGCCCGCATCCGCTCGACGGCGTCGCGCTCAGCCCCAAGCTGATCCTGCCGACCGTGCCGGAGGACGTCGCGGGGCTGCGGGTGGCGCTGTCGATCGGGCTGGGCGACTGGCAGATCGACCCCGAGGTGGAGGCCAACACCCGCGCGGTCGCGGACGCGTTGCGCGAGGCTGGTGCGATCGTCGAGGAGGTGGCGGTCGACATCCGCCGACGCGACGTGATGGACACCGCGATGATCCACTTCGGCGCGATCTTCGGCTCGTGGGTGCGCGGGGTCGCGAACGACTACGGCGATCAACTCAACGCGTACACCCTCAGGTTCGCCGAGGAGACGGTCGCGGCGGCGGACCGGCGCGGACTGCTCTCGGGCCTGGAACGCGAGGCGGCGATCCAGGCCGAGATCGGCGGACTCCTGGACCGATACGACGTGTTGCTGTGCCCGACGGCCGGCATTCCCGCGTTCCTCGCGGACGACGACTACACGTCGACCAAGGTCACGATCAACGACGTCGAGTTGGAGCACTACCTGGAGGCGTCGCTCACGACGGTGTTCAACATCGCGAGCCGGTGCCCGGTGTTGAGCGTGCCATCGGGACGGGCGGCGAACGGGGTTCCGACGGGGGTGCAGATCGTCGGGCGGTTCTACGACGACGCGACGGTGTTCCGGGTGGCGGCGGCGGTGGAACGGGTTCGGCCGTGGGACTACGCGGGGGTGGGGACGCCGGGGCGTTGAGGGGGCGCCTGCCCTTCGTCCTCCGAATCGTCTGCCTGGCTCCCGCTTAGTCCCCGTGAGCCTCTTGGCTTCTTCCTTTCCTTCCCCTCCTGCCTCTCCATCCTCTCCTTCCCCTCCTTCCTCTCCTTCTCCGTTACAGCGCCGGGAGTTCCACATGTCTGCCTTCGCCGATGTCGTTTTCCGAGGTGGTGCGGTCCATACGATCGATGCCGTGCGTCGCCGGGCCACGGCGGTCGCCGTGCGGGATGGGCGGATCGTGGCGGTGGGCCATGATCCGGACGTGCGGGACCTGATCGGGCCGCGTACCGACGTGATCGACCTGGCGGGGCGGGCGTTGGTGCCGGGGTTCCAGGACGCGCACGTACATCCCGCCCTCGCGGGGATGACGCTGATCCGCTGCGATCTGTCCGAAGCCCGGGACGCCGACGCGACGTTCGCGCTGATCCGGGCGTACGCGGCCGATCGGCCCGACGAGGAGTGGATCACCGGCGGCGGGTGGAACATGGAGGCGTTCACCGGCGGCACGCCGAGTCGGCAACAGTTGGACGCGCTCGTATCGGATCGGCCGGCGTTCCTGATCAACGCCGACGGCCACGGCGCATGGGTCAACACCCGTGCGCTCGAACTCGCCGGGCTCGACCGGCACACCCCGGATCCGGCCGACGGGCGGATCGAGCGCGAGCCGGACGGGACGCCGCAGGGCACCCTGCACGAGGGCGCCGCCGCCCTGGTCGGCGACCTGGTACCGGGTCTGGACGCGGCGGACGGCCTGCGCGCGCTGCTCGCCGGCCAGGCACGGATGCACTCGGTCGGCGTGACGTCGTGGCAGGACGCGATGGTCGGCTCCGCGCATCCGGGCCTGGATCCGCTGGAGGCCTATCTGACGGCGGCCCGCTCCGGGCAGCTGACCGCACGCGTCGTGGGCGCGCTGTGGTGGGAACGCGATCGCGGTGCCGAGCAGTTGGAGCGCCTGCTGGAGCTCCGCGCGTCCTCGACGGTCGGCCGGTTCACCGCGACGAGCGTGAAGATCATGCAGGACGGCGTCGCGGAAAACTTCACCGCCGCGCTGAACGAGCCGTACTTCGACGGTTGCGGCTGCCACACCGGCAACAGCGGCCTGAGCTTCGTCGACCCGGCCGAACTGCGCGAACACGTCACGCTCCTCGACGCGCACGGGTTCCAGGTGCACGTACACGCGGTCGGCGACCGGGCGGCGCGCGAGGCCCTGAACGGCTTCGCCCAGGCGCTCGCCACCAACGGCCCCGGCGACCGGCGGCACCACATCGCGCACCTCCAGGTGGTCCACCCCGACGACATCCCGCGCTTCGCCGCACTGGGTGTGTCCGCCAACCTTCAGCCCCTGTGGGCCGCCCACGAGGCCCAGATGGACGAGCTGACCATCCCGTTCCTGGGCGACGAACGAGCCGCCTGGCAATACCCCTTCGGCGACCTCCTGCGCTCCGGCGCGACCCTCGCCGCCGGCAGCGACTGGCCGGTGAGCGCTCCCGACCCGATGTGGGGCATCCACACGGCGGTCAACCGAGTGCTGCCCGCGTTCGCCGAGCCGTCGGACACGATCTTCCTGCCCGAACAGCGCATCGACCTGACGGCGGCGCTGGCGGCCTACACGGTCGGCACGGCGTACGTGAACCACCGCGACCACGACACCGGCACGATCGAGGCCGGCAAACTCGCCGACCTGGTGGTCCTCGACCGCGACCCGTACGCGGCCTCGCCGACCGAAATCGCCGAGGCACGGGTACTGGCCACATTCGTGGAGGGCAAGGCAGTGTATACGGGAGAGGGCCTGTAGGGCCGGGCCGAGGGCGCGAGTGGGCCGGGGCTCGGGTAGTCCTTGTAAAGATTATCCCCGCGCAGATAATCTGCGCTCGACGGCTCGACGGCTCGACGGCTCGACGGCTCGACGGCTCGACGGCTCGACGGCTCGACGGCTCGACGGGCCGCTCGGTTCGTCGGGCCGCTCGGTTTGTCGGCTGGTGTGGTGAGTTGGGTGGACAGCTGTCCACTTGGTTGGTCGGCACGTGCCGTCGGCGGGCTTGTCGATCAGCTGGTCGATCAGCTGATCGATTGCCCGAACGCCCAACGGGCCACCCGTTCGGATGGTCGCGGGTTTGGTCGGGCCGGGCGATGTCCGGCCGGTGGTCCGGTGGTCTGTTCGTTCCCGAACGCCCTCCATCCCTCCGCCCCCACCCCATCCGAGCCCACCGCACCGCGCCCGCGCCCACACCCGCGCCCACGGAGGTCCACCATGCCGCTTGCCCCCGACGACAGTCCGGGCTTCCTGCTCTGGCACACCACCCTCCGCTGGCAGCGCACGATGGCGGCCACGCTCGGCCCGCTCGACCTGACCCACCCTCAATTCGTGCTGCTGGCAAGCCTGTGGTGGCTGGAGGGCCAAGGCGTACGCCCCAACCAGCTCGCCCTCGCCAACCACGCGGGCATGGACGTCAAGACCGCCTCCCAGGTCCTCCGCCGCCTGGAAGCCAAGTCCCTCCTGGTCCGGGCCACCGACCCGACCGACACCCGCGCCAAACTGCTGCACATCACCGACGCGGGCGCCCGCCTGGCCGCCGAAGCCATCGAGGCGGTGGAAGCCGCCGACACCACCTTCTTCGCCACCACCCCGGACCGCCCGGCCCTCCTGGCAGCCCTGCGCCACCTGTCGGCCGGGAACGACGCGTAGCCGGTCGGCCAGGGTTCGAGCCGGTCGGTCGTCGCCCGCCGACGGTCGGCCCGTCGGCCCGCGGCCGGGCCATGGCCGGTCGACCACCCCCGCTGGTCAAGAGCCGACACGATCCGCGATACTGCCGTACGCACAAGCCCCGGTCGATCCGCCGATCGGCACGCACATGATCACGGCTCACGACTCACGGAACGGCGTGGACGCACATTTCCCGGCCCGCTGCCCGAGTTCCTGTTGCGGATATCGCATATCGACCGTTCGACACCGGATCATCAGGTCGTCGGATCATCGGCTCACTCGATATCCGTCGCAGGCCGAGCGAGATCGCCCGCGACCAGGACCAGGCCGTGTAGGGATATCACGGCCGCCACGACCGCGCACTCCCGCCGCCCACTCGGAGATTCCAGAATGCGGAAACTGACACACGGCGAATTCCTGGCGATGCGGAGGTTCGACGCGCTCGACGGCCTGCGCGCCTTTGCCGCCGTGATCGTGATCTTCTTCCACTTCGGCGGTCGGAAGGTCGAATTCCTGTCCGGCTGGATCGGCGTTCACGCGTTCTTCATCATCTCCGGCTTCCTGATCACCACGCTGATGCTGCGCGAGCGGGACAGAACCGGACGGGTATCCCTCCGGAACTTCTACATCCGCCGAATCTTCCGCATCATGCCGCTCTACTACGTGGTGCTTGCGGTAGTCGTCGTGGGAGCCTACAAAAACGGCCGTTCGTGGACCCTGCTGAAAGAGCACCTCCCGAACTACCTGGGCTTCATGAACGAGTACCACCTCCCGGCCGGGGACGTGCCGTACCTCTATTCCTGGACGATCGGAATCGAGCAGAAGTTCTACCTGGTATGGCCGCTCGCGCTCATCCTGGTGAGCTTCGTCTCCAGCCGCCTCCGGATTCCCCTCGCCATCATCGCGATCGGCCTGGTCCTGGTCCCCTACTCGGACACCTGGCGCGGAATGGGCATCCACTACGCGGTCCTGCTCACCGGTGCCCTGCTCGCCCTCATCCTGCACCAGCCGCGCGGATTCGCCCTGTTCAGCCCGCTCACCCACCCCGTGGTCGGCGCAATCGTCGGCGCGGGCTTCGTGACCCTGCACCTGAACCTCAAAAACCTCGTCGAATACTTCGACGACGAACGCCCGGTAGTCCTCCTCTACGGCGTAGCGGTGGCCATTTTCCTTCCCACCCTGCTGGCCCCGGGCATCGGCAAATGGACCCTGTCCCTCCGCCCCCTGGTATTCGTCGGCGAACGCTCCTACGGCCTATATCTGATCCAGGGCCCCGCCGAGATCGCCGTGGTCGCCATGGCCCCCCACCTCCGCCCCGGCACGGTCCTGTTCGCCATCGCCGTAACCCTGGTCGCACTCTTCGCCGCCGACGCCCTCCACCACCGCCTCGAAAAGCCCATGGTCGAAGTGGGCCGCCGCGTCATCAAATCCCTCGACGCCCGCAAATCCACCCCCACCGACCAGCCCCCGACCACCCCCCACCACACCCCCCAAAATCCCGAACCCCAAATCCCCGCCCACCAATCCACCTAACCGCAACACCCCACCCTCAGCCGGAGAACCGAGCCTCCCGAACGCAACAGCAACCTCGGCCGCTTCGCCGACCCCGAGGGCCACGAATCCACGGCCCAACACCAACAAGCCCCCGCCCAACACGACCGCGGCCATCCTCACGACGGCCCAAGCCCCGGCACCCTTTCGCGCGCCCGGCCATTCACCCCAAACAACACACAACCCAAGCCACCATCAACACCCCTCGCCCGCATCCCCTAAGCCCGGCGTGCAACGAGCCGCTCTACGCGACCGACCCTCGAACGGCCCGGGATCCAGGGGTCGGTGCGTATCTCGACCCAACGAGCGGCGCCGAACCACCCACCTGGCACGATGCGTTGGACGACCTGCGCGACAAAGCCGAACCGATCCACGTCGCCCGCCGCGCGGCGTTGCACCGGTCCCACGATGCCCAGAGCGGGCCCGGAATGCTCACGTGGACCCGACCCGTGGAAGCACTGGGCTACGAGCCCTGCTCGCCCACCCTGGCCAACTGGCCGCTGTACGGGGTCCAGCAAGATCCCGGTCGCGAAGTCCGTGGACCGGCACTCGGTTGCCTCGCCGGTCCAGCCCCGTGATCTGCTGACCTCGGTCCCGTACGTCGCCGGCTACAAGCGGGCCGGGCGGCCGGCGGCCGGCGTCCGCGGCCCGTCTTCGCGGCCCTCTACTACGCCGGAACTCGCGCGACTCGATTAGTAGCCTGTGGCCCACGGTCGAAGGGGGCGCGTTCATGGTGGGGGACACGACGGAGTCCGCGGGTTTCGGGTGTGCGGCATGTTGTGCCGAGGAGGCGGTGGTGGCGCGGGCGCACCACGGGAGCCCGGCCGGGGTCCGGGTCGAGAGGATGATTCGGGACGACTCGCATTTCATCGTCTCCGTTCACCGCTGCGGCCTGTGTTCGCAGGCTTTTGTGAGCGTCTTCACCGAGTACGTGGACTGGGTCGCGTCGAGGGACGCGCAGTACCGGACCGTGCTGCCGATCACGGACGCCGAGGCGGACGACCTGATGGCGGGGCGGTTGAGCCCGCACCGGGTCGGGGCCCTCGGACACCGCCGCCGCCGTCTGCAGAGCGACTGGCCGAGCGAGACCGACGAGCCGTCCGTGTACTGGGACAGCGGCGTCTTCGAGGTGCGCGAGGGGTACTGACCAGGGCGGCCCCGTGCCGGCTATGCCGGTTGCGCGTCGTCGTTTCGCCGCCGGGCTCGCTGGTCCGGCAGTTGACCGCCCTTACTCGGCGCGCTGGAGCTGCGGGAGAAGGCCCGCCGGGTACCGGGTCCGGCAGGGGCCCGCCGCGTGACCGCCGAAGCGGCCGAGGGAAGGGGCGCCCGTCCTTGGCGCCCTGCCCCCGCCTTTGACGAGTTTTCGTTCAACGTCCGTCTGTGGCGGGTCGCGAAGTCTGCCGGCAAGTCCGCGCCGTGGCGCCTGCGTTGGCGAGTTGCGGGGTGGCCGGCCAACGAGCAGTTCGCCACGCTGCCTCTCGCGGAGAGCCGCCGGTCGGAGCTGTCGCAGGCGATGCGCCGCGGTGAGGCGTTCCACGTTCTCACGGGCCCGCCCGAGTCCGAGTACCGCGCCGCGCAGGCTGCCCAGGCCGCCCGGGAGGCCGAAGAGGGGGAGGCGGCGCCGCCAACTCCGGTGGTCCTGCCGGGGGATGCCCTGTGGCCCGCGTTCAGCCGGGCCTATCCAGGGGTGCGGTGGCGGACCCTCGCAGGCAAGAGCCGCGAGGGGATCGCGGACGGGTTGGCCGCCGTCGCCATCGCGATGGTGTCGCCCGATGCACCGGGGCGGCCGGCGCCTCTGGACGTCCGGGCGGTCATGCGGTGGATCGTGATCCCGGACCACACTCCTGACGACCTGTCCGCCGAACTCTTGCCGGTGTGGGAGTGGTTGGAGAAGAACGCCCTGCCCGTCTCGGCTCTGGAGGATCCCGCCGTCGCTCGGGAGGTCCGGTACCGGGTGACGTACAAGCTGGACGGCGGCCCGGCCGGGGCCGAGACGGTCAAGCGGCGACGGCGGGCCCTGCAAGGGGCCGTGGCGTACGCCCGGGAGATCGGGGCACTGACGGGCGATCCCTTCGCCGGTGGGTGGTCCAAGTTGGAGACGACGATGCGCCCGATCGATCGCCGGACGCTGCCGAATCCGACGCAGGCTCAGCAGCTGCTGACGGCCGTCTCGTACGTCGGTTCGTGGGATCGGATGCGTGGGCGCCGCCTGGTGGCGTTCTTCGCCGTCATGTACTTCGCAGCCCTGCGCCCGGCGGAGGTGGTGGGGCTGAAGGTGGCCGACTGCGAGCTTCCCGAGTCGGGGTGGGGCGTCCTGACGCTCTGGGAGACGCGTCCGGTGTCGGGCAAGCAGTGGACCGACAGCGGGGCGCGGCACGACAAGCGCGGCTTGAAGGGCCGGGAGCCGGGGACGGATCGTCCGGTGCCCATTCCCCCGGTCCTGGCGGCCATCCTCCGAGCGCACCTTGAGGAGTTCGGTACCGCGAAGGATGGGCGCGTGTTCAGGAACGAGCGGGGCGAACTGGTGGGGACTTCCACGTACTGGCGGGTCTGGCAGGAAGCGCGGGAGTTTGCCCTGCCTCCTGCTCGGGTGCGCTCGATCCTCGCCGAGAAGCCCTACGCCCTCCGGGCCGCAGCCATCACCCGATGGCTGAACGCCGGGGTGCCCGTCGCCGAGGTGGCACGCAGGGCGGGCAACTCGGTGGAGGTTATCCACAAGCGGTACCAGGGGTGCATGGACGGCGGGGAGGAGGCCGCGAACCGGGCGATCGAGCGGGCCTTGGAGGAGCCGACCACCTAGCCCGGGAAGCTGGGCGCAGGATGGGCGCGGACAGCGCAGCACAACGAGAAGCGCCCGGACTCAGTGGGACTGAGTCCGGGCGTCTCGTCTTGGCGTTCCTGCTGGTCAAGTCCAACTAGCACACTCTGACCTGCTTGTGCCCCTGGCAGGATTCGAACCTGCGCACACGGCTCCGGAGCGGGTGTGAGCGCATTCCCAAAACCGGCCTCTGACCAGCACATGAACCGCGCCGGGGCCCACCCAATTCCAAGATCATTACACGCATGCTGCACAACCAGTCAGCTGCCCCCAAAACCCGACCCACGCACCCGGTCCACGGCATGCCGGGGACCGGGTGGCATGCCGTGGTCTATGCGCGCGGGTCACGCAACCCGACCAACAACCCAGGTGCTCGGCAACCGCGGCCCGACCCCCAGAGCCCAGTACCAACGGGTGTCCTACGCAACGAGCGCGCCCCGGTCGCGACCAAAGGTCGCGTCGCCGGCCCCAGCCGGCTCGCAGCGCAGCTGCGATCATGTTCCCGTGCTCCAAGGAAATCAAAATAGCCTGTTGAGCTCTGGTCTTTGGGTACGCTCTCGAACCTGCTGGAGAATGCGAAGCTCATCTTCGTCGTCAGTGGCTGTCCCCCATAGATCGTAGACAACGTCGTGAATTGCCCATTGTGATTCCAAGGGGGGTTCGACGTTGCATTTCTCCCAGAGGAATGCGACATAATCTTCCGCTTCTGGAGAAAGGATTTTCAATCCCGTCATGATCATTGAATATGGATCCAGGATGAGGAACTCATGCTTGTTCTGATCGAAAGTCTTACGAGTGGGGCTGAAAAGCTCTCCGTCAGGTGCGTCGTAGTCGCCGATTCCTCGCAGGTCGAAGATCGTTTCAATTGCTTCGGGAGATCTCAAGTCTGGCTGTACCACGTATTTTATAATGCATAGATCTGAGAACTGGACGAATCTTACAGAGACAAGATCCGGTCGCAACCAGCGCCGCATTCGTCTGTCAAGGTCGGGTAGGATCTCGGCTCCGTCTGCTTCCTTTTCTTCATTTACGGGAAACTCTAGCGCCACATTCTTGAGAAGTTGGATGGCCCTGGCCGGGTCGACTCGGAAGAATTCACGTTTCCTGTTGACTCGAGTATCATCTAGCAAAAAATGGATCCTTGCTTCTGCCTTGCTGATATCAGAGACAATTACCTCGTAGACAACTTCGAAATCTGTTGGAACTCCTGTAGGCCTTGAAAGCTCCCGAGCGCGAGCAACCGCATTGCGTGTCGTCTGTCCAATTTTTAGTACGCTCGGAATGCTTGGATTCGACAGAATATAAATGACACCTCTTGTTGCCGGAAATTCTTGCACAATGCCCCCGAGGCTGAGTCAAGTCAGGTCTGGGCAACGTATCGCAGGCGGCTGACAGATGGGGCTTGCTCGGGACACGCCGGGAACGGCGGATGCGCCGCACGCGCGGCGCGTCCCGAGCAAGCCCCATAAGCGGCGCGCGAAGCGCGGCGCTCTTGATGAAGTACAGCTAAGTTCGGCAGTGGTCGACTACTTGAACTAACTAGGCTTCGAAGTTGAATGGTTTTGGGACATCTCGGATTCCGTAGAAATCGCGCAACTCTGGACTCTCGACAATTGTGAAATTCTCCAGCGAAGCACCACCAATGCGACCAGCATGCGCCTCGCTTGCCACTAACTGAAAGAGCGAGCCACTTGTCGGAGTCGGCTGGAGGTCCTTTCGTCGAAGCTGAACGTCGACGGCCTTGATAAATTCGTCAACCTTATAGGGAGTCTGGGAAGGTTTCTTTGCGAAACTCTTCACTAGATCGAATAAGTTGTTGGCGAAACGAGTCCAGCTCGCAGGCTCGAGTGTTTGCGGAATGATCTCATCCGCGATCAACTCCTTGAATGTAACTACAATGGACTGCTTGGCATCTGATTCCTGATGCTTCGATCTAGGAACGAAGTCCAGATTTGCTTCGAACCCGGCGATGACCAGTTCGATCTGCTCAACTGATGCTTTGAGTTGCGCTGCCAACCGGGCCTTTCTCCAGTCAAAATCTGATGACTTGTATACGAGTTCATGGGTGACCACAGCCCAGGCATATTCGAAGGCTGTAGAAACCTGGACCTCGAACAGAATATCGGACATGCCAGCAGGGTAGGGAAGATCGGGACCTGCGTGAACTTTTCCGACAAAGCGAGTGGAATCAAATCGAAAGACTTCTGGGGCTTTTTGCGTGGTATTTCTACCGCGGAGCGCTACTTGATTGAATACCTTACCTAGGAATTCAAGAACGTCGGCTTCGTGGGAAACTGTGGGGATGACAATTGTGCACGCATAGAGATCATCCAGATCAGACCACTTCGAATATCTCCCGGTCTCCAGTTTCTCGGAAAGCGACTCGACAGTCTTGATCCGCCTCTTGAAGGGATATCCGCGCAGATCGGACCATCGTCGCATTGTGGTCGAAACGTAGTTATCCAGCGCCTGAAGGTCGCTTGTAACTGAACTGTATGCGTTCCGTGTCCTTTCGGGAACGCTCATACGGATCGATCCTCTTTGAGGAGGTCAATCAGGATATCAATCCTGGTATTGCGCTGGCGAAGATCATTCGAGGCGGACCGTGCCGCCTCGTAATAGCGACGGTAGTTCTCCTGCGTTTCGCGCTTTTCCTCATCCTGTACAGCACTGAGAAAATCATTCAATTTTGCAACGCATTCTCCCGCGGGTGGAAGATTGTCTTGGTTTTTCAGCTCTACCGCAGCGCCGAATAGTGAATAGAAGTCCGCCTGGTTCTTGATTCGACGTGCGGGTTGTTGTGAGATGGCAAAATCATCATGCTTGAATACATCGCTGAGATAAGTAATGGCGTCTGTGAATCGCGCTCGTACATCCACCTCGCCTTCCCATTCGGGATCTCGAATACTGTAGGCGAGATCCAACTCGTCTTGCGAAAATGACTGCGGGCCATTCTCGACCAGTAGTAGCAGTTGCGCTACGAGTTCCACGTCCTTCATCTGGCGGCGTGATGCTGATGCAATATGAGGAACGCCGGAAGGCAGACGCTGCTCCATGAGCTCCGACATCTCTTCTGCGGAACTTGCAAAGCGGCCGTCAAATTTGGCATGGCGGAGTTCTTGGCGGGTAAGCTTGGCAACATTCCTGTTGATTCTATCGAATACGTTGTTAAGAATACTTTCGTCTGTTGTCGGCAGGTACTCGACCAAAAATTGGTAAGACCAGAAGGATTTCTTTGTCGCATCGTCTAGCTGGGCGAAGTATTTCCCTTGATGACGCTCGATGGACGAATCCTCGGCTACGGCAAAATCACCCGTTACGTATTCAAATAGAGTGGTCAATCGCTGCTTTCCGTCGACGACGTGGTAGTTTGTAGTTCCGTCGGATTCGATTTCTTCGTGCAGGAAAATCGCCGGAGCTGGGTAGCGGAGTAGAATAGTTTCGATAAAGAATTGCTGGTACTCAAGATTCCAGACGGAGCGCCTCTGGTACGGGGGGTCCAGGTCGAGGAGCTGCCTGCGATAGAGATCGTTGAACCATGCAATCGTCTGGAGCGACTGCCTGCGCTCGAGTTGGTCACTCAACTGAATGCTCTCCTTGGGTCGGTATGTGCGATATAGAACGAATATCACTTGACGTGATAAGACGACGCATGAGTGGCGCGCCTGGGAAGCGTAACCGTGTGACTACTGATGATGACACCTACTTGGCCTGGATCGCCTATGCCGATCGGATCGTTTGCGATCCGAAAATCAGGCTCCCTTACCTGGCTGTTGCACGTGGCTGTCCCCGTGGGGACGCGGATTCGAGGAGCCTTCGACACCGTCGTGCCTGGCGTTGGCGCATCGGTCGGAGCGAGCGGGCCAGCTGCGATCCGAGTGGTTCGATGGTGCCTTGTCGGCTTTGAGGAAGACAGGGGCTTGCTGATGCCAACCGCAGCAAGACCACTCGCGTTGAAGGCTCGTCGCTGATCTTCGCTTGGGAGGGCACGAGCGTGCGGGTCCGCCGGTACCTTCGGTTGCGTGGCTACTGACGATGACACTTCTACGGCCTGGCGGGTTCATGGTGAGCGGGTCGTCTATGACAACGAGTGGATCCGGGTCTTTCTGACGGATGTTGAGCTGCCGGATGGGGATCGGTTCGAGCATCACGTGGTGAAGCTGAAGCCGGCGGCTGTGATGGTCCTGGTGGACGATGACGAGCGGGTGCTGCTGATGTGGCGGCATCGGTTCGTGTCGGATCGGTGGGGCTGGGAGTTGCCCGGCGGGCTGGTGGATGAGGGGGAGGACCCTGAGGACACGGCGATCCGGGAGTTGATCGAGGAGACCGGCTATCGGTGTCGGTCGATGCGGCACATCTCTCGGTTCCAGCCCATGGTCGGGATGGTCGACTCTTGGCACGACGTGTACCTGTGTGAGGGCGCCGAGAAGGTTGGGGATCCCGTTGAGGTGACGGAGTCTCAGCGGAACGAGTGGGTGCCGTTGAGTGAGATTCCTCGGCTGATCCGCCGCGGGGAGATCTGGAGTTCCGGGACGCTTGTCGGGCTGATGCAGACGCAGCTCATCCGGGCCGGGCTGGCGGGCGACGCGGACTAGAAGCGGCGGGTGAGGTTTTCGAGTCGCCGTCGTTGGCGTGTTGAGCCGACGACGGCGACCAAGCGTCGGGCGCGGGCTGCTTCTCGGCGGGCGTCGGCGCTCTCACCCTTGGCCAGGAGCGCCATCGCGAGATCGCAGCGGAGTGCGGCCTCGGCGCGGGTGAATGTGCCGTCCATGCCTTGGAGGGCGTCTGTCAGGTCGGAGATGGCGGTCTCGTCGCCGAGTCGGGCGAGGCAGTTGCCGCGCCACCTGGCCAAGTGGGCCAAGTTGAGCGAGACGTAGGGCACTTCGGGGTTGTTCTCCGCGTCGCCCGGCAGCATGGACGCCGATGCGTCCATCGCTCGGAGGGCGTTGCGTTCGTCGTTGTTGGCTGCGTGGGCTTCGGCCTCTGCGGCGTAGAGCCAGCTCCGGAGCAGCGGCGGCAGCTTCGCCTGGTCGCGTTGGTGGGCGTGCTCGATGACGACCAAGGCCGCCTCCGCACGACCGAGGTCCATGAGTACGTATGCCTGCTCGGCCGTGGCATGGGCCAGGACGGCCGGGTCGTCCGCCTCGCGGGCGGCTGTCTTGCCTCGCTCGTAGTGGGCCCACGCTTCTTGCAGTTCGCCAGTGTCGATCGCCTGCCATCCGGCCAACGTCGATGCCGCGGCGAGTACGCCGGCCAAGTGTCCCCGTTGGTTCGGGACGATCGTGTGCTGCAAGAGGTTGTCGACCTGGCGGATGTGGGCACGCATCTGGTCCGCCACTGCGGCGGCGCCCAACCTACGGTCTTGCAGGCGGATGTTATGTGTCTGGTCGCGGAGCAGCGTGACGAGACCGGCGTCCACACGGGCGGACGTCTCGAGGCGGGTCAGAAGTTCGAACGCGAAGTCGTCGGGGTCGGCTTGGAACGATTGGTCAGACGGCTGGGCGAATCCGAGTTCGACCGGGGTGGCTCCGTACACCTCGCACAACAGCGCTTGGTACATCTGGTCCGGCTCGCGGTGGCCGTTCTCCCAGAAGGCCAAGAGCCGCGACAGGCTCGCCTCGTTCGGCAACGTCCGCTCATCTGCGGCAGCTGCGCGGCGCATGCGGGCTATGAGCTGGGGTTTTGTCCACCCGTGTGCGGCTCGCGCGTCCGCGAGAGGACGCGGCGGTCCGGTCGGAGTGGGGTCCGTGGTCATCGGTCGCCTCCGTGTTGGGGTCGGTGACGCGGGGGGGGTGACGCGCTCCCCGTCATCCCCCGTCACCTGTCGTCATCTTCTGACTACGGGTGGATGAGGTCAACGCTGTTCGTCAGGTCGAGCGAATTCACGCCTCGATCGAAGGTCGCCGATCGGGCGGACAGGATGAGGTGAGCGCATGTGAACTGGCTGTCTCTGGATGTACCGAAATGGCTGTCGGACGCTGCGGACGAGCCGCAGGAATGCCGCAAGCAGTGGTGGGACAACCCGCGTCTGGTGCAGGCTCTGCCCACTGGTCGAACCTTCGACGCCGTGAGTGTGACCTACCGCCTCGGGATCGAGGCCCTTTCGCTGCTGCTCATGGGGTCGTCCACGGCCTTGTGCTCTCCGGCGGTGGTCGACTTCGGCAGTTGGCGGGTGGCATTCCTGGTCCCGGTCGGGTCGAGCGAAGTTTTCCGCTCTGCGCTTGGCGACGTCGACGCATCGGGGAGGGTCCTTCACCGCTATACCGGTGCCGGTGGCTTCGTGGTGCTACCGGGCCCTCATGTGATGGCGGGCGAACGCTACGCGTGGATGAAGGTGCCTCCCGAGTCGCTGGAGGAACTGGGCTCTGCGGTGGACGATTTGATCGCGCATCTCGTGGCCGCGAGAAGGATTGTCGCATCCGCGCAGTCGTTCGGCGGTGTTCAGGAAGGCGGCGATTCCGGTGCCTGACAACTCGGATGAGGACAGTCTTTCGGGTGACGAGTGGTACGAGGCGCGGATGGTCGTCTCGGATTTGCGGGATGTGCTGTTGGCCGCGAACCTCGCCGAATCGTTCATGTATCTCCAAGCCGATATCAACGCTTTCGGCAAGGGCATCGTCGTTCTGGGGCGCACGACTCCGGCTGCGGCTCGTCGGCTTGCTCAACTCCTCCGGGCGGCCCGCGAGTCGCTGGGAGATGAGGAGTTCGCTCGGGGCCTGGGCAGCGGCGGGGACGGGGATCGGACCGACGGGGCGGGTGGGGTGTGATCATGACTGAGGACCACGAGTCGCGGGCCGAAAACCTCTACCCCGACGTTCCGTACGTGCGGGGCTGGGCCGACGCGAGCGCGGCAACCGAGGAACTTGCGGTCGAACTGCGGGCGTTGGGCCTGGAGGACGCGTTCGCCTATCTCAAGGCGGATGTCAACGGGTTCGGGGAGGGCTTCGTTCGGCTGGAGCGGGTTACGGCCGACGCCGGGCGGGCCTTCCTGCGGGCCCTGCTGCGTGGTGTTTGCGAAGAGATCGCGCACGCCTCGAATGTCGATGATCCCGCTGACGGGGTGACTCCGGCGAACTGACCCACCATTCTTCGATCGGCGGAGCCCGCACTTCGTTGGTCGAACGAGAGAATCCCCGCCCGTGTGGTCGACGGGCGGGGATTCTTGCGTCTCCGATCGTTCTCGGCCGGACTCGGGCAGCGTGGTCAGATGGTCCCGAATCCGTACGTGATTTCCAGATCGTCGCTCGGGATCTTGAACTCTTCGAGTGCGAGCGGCTTGTCGTGCTGATTGAGCGTCAGACGCAAGACCTGGAAGAACGGCACACCGTCGACCAGACGAAGAGCGGTTGCCTCGTCCGGGAGGGGCATGCGGGCGCGAATGCTCTCGGTCCAGTGCAGAACGTGGCCGAGACGTTCGAGTTCGGCGTACAGAGCGGGTGCCGGCGGCGGCGCGGTCTCTTCGAAGGGCGTTCCGATGAGCGGAGAGAACGGGACGTAGGTGCGGTGGGACTGGCGCAGTCGTCCTCGCTCCGCCGTCTGCAACTCGTCGTAGGTGAACATGGGTTCACCCGGCGGGATGCGGAGGAGATCCGCGAGAGCCAAGGGGGCGTCCGTGCGGGTGGCGATCGGCTCGTCGTTGGTCATCCATTGGATGGCGTCTGCCTCGACGTAGCGACCCTCTCGATCCCTCCGGACCCCGCGGGGGCGGGTGATGTTCGGGCGGGCGTTGGGCGAGCGGACGAACATTCCGCGACCCATGAGGACTTCGACCAGGCCGGCGGCGCGAAGCTCCGCGATGCCCTGGCGCACGGTCGGGCGGGAGACGCCGAATTCCTTGGACAGGATCTCTTCGGACGGGAGCGCCTGGCCGGCGGGGAAGGTGCCGCTGAGGATGCCCTCCCGTAGGTAGTCCGCCACCTCTTGGTAGCGCGGTTTGCGCGGCGACTTCTCCATGGCCCGATTCCTTCCTACTTGCCCGAGTTGTTACAGGCATGTCGCCCGCTGGAAGCATCTCGTAAGGCAGTCGGCTTGACAAGACGTAGTACGGGTCGCAATCTGGATAGCACCCGTAGTACGGGTGCTAGACCGAACTCCTGGAGGGTGATCCGAAATGGCAATCAAGGGTGCGATCCCGGTGGCCTTCGCGGCGGTGTTCCCGTTCGGAGCGTTCGCGAAGTCGGTGGCGCCGGTGGCCGACTTCGAGGCGTCGAAGGGCGGGGCCAAGGTGCAGGCGCGGGACAAGGTGAGTGGGCTGCCGGTGTGGGCGGTGTCGGTGGTCGACGGCGACCCGGACGCGAACGAGTCGACGGTCAAGGTGAAGGTCGCGGCGGAGGTGGAGCCGGTGTTGCCGGACACCTTGCCGGGGCTGCCGTTCCGGCCGGTGGAGTTCGAGGGCCTGACGGTGACGGCCTACCTGAACCAGTCGACGAACCGTGTGGCGTTCTCCTACCGCGCGTCGGGCCTGCGGGCTCCCGGCGGACCGCTGAAGAGCGCGATCAAGACGGCGGCGGCCTGACGGCTCGTCGTGTGAGACAGGCGCGGCCCTGGTGCGAGCAGATCTTGGCGGGTTCGTCGCACCGGGGCCGCTTCCCATCCGAACGACCAAGTGATCTTCGAAGGGGTTCTTCCATCATGCATGTGTTTCAGCGGCCCGTCGTGCGGTTCGGGGCCTTACTGCTCGCGGTGTTGTACGTGCTGTTCGAGGTGGTGCGGGCGCGGGGCGGGGTCCTGGCCTCGTCGCTGCTGCTGGTCGTCTACCTGGTGGTCGCTGTCGTGTCCGCCTGGTGGTGGTTGTTCTCGTTCGCGGCTCGGGTGCGGCGGGGGTGGCCGGCGTTGTCGAAGGCGATCGGGGCCTGGCAGCAGGAGCCGGTGTCTCGGATTGACGAGACGTTCGAGTATCGGTTTCCGCGCATTCTGCGTATCCGGCGGCATGAGCTGGGCTTCGACGTGACGGTCTCGTTGCTGCCGGGGCAGACGCCGAAGAACCTCGGTGATCACGTGGAAGGCATCGCCCACACCTGGGCGTCTTCCGGGTGGAGGCGTCGTCTCCCGGGCGGGGTGTGGTGGTACTGCGGGCCTGGTTTGCGGATCCGTTGGCGGAGTCGTTCGAGGCGCCGCCGATGCCTGGGTTGGGCGATGTGGTGAAGCGGGCGGCAGGGCTGGCTGCGGTCAGGTACGGGAAGCCGGCGGCCGAGAGGGAGGATCCGTGGCGGCCGGAGTTCGCGGCGGCGGAGGTCGGGCGGTGTGACGACGGGTCGCCTTGGCGGCTGCGGTTGCACGGGACGCACGTCTTGGTGGCCGGTGTGACCGGGGCCGGGAAAGGCTCGGTGCTGTGGGGCGTCGTGCGGGCGCTGCTTCCGGCGGCTCGGGTGGGGCTTGTGCAGCTGTGGGCGTGTGATCCGAAGCGGATGGAGTTGTCTTACGGGCGGTCGTTGTTCCGGCGGTACGCCTGTGAGCCGGCGGCGATGGTGGAGCTGCTGGAGGCCGCGGCGGCGGAGATGAATGCGCGGGCGCAGGCGTTCGCGGGGCGGGTTCGCAAGCACGAACCCTCGGCTGCCTGCCCGTTCGTGGTGGTGATCGTGGATGAGCTGGCGTTTCTGACGGCGTATCAACCCGATCGGGATCTGCGGAAGCGGGCGGATGCGGCGATTGCGACGCTGACGAGTCAGGGACGGTCGGTCGGGTTCTGTGTGATCGGGGCCTTGCAGGATCCGCGCAAGGAGGTCATGAACATCCGGAACCTGTTCCCGGATCGGATCGCGTTGCGGCTGGATGAGCCGAATCAGGTCGACATGGTCTTGGGCAACGGGGCGCGGGAGCGGGGTGCGGCGGCCGACCTGATCTCTCCCGATCCGGAGATCGGTGCCGGGGTGGGCTACGTCAAGCGGGAGACCCAGCCCGAACCGGTGCGGGTGCGGGCGGCGTTCGTGTCCGATGACGCGATCGATGCGATGGTGCGCGAGTACGGCCGGCCCTCCGGTGGCTTCGGGGGTGCGGCGTGAGGAGCGGTGAGTTCGACTCGGACATGGGGCGGGGCGTGACCGTCCTGCGGTGCGTCGCGGACTTCATCGGCTGCCGGCCCACTCTTCCCCCGGTCACCTCGATGGACATCGGGTGGTCGCCGGTGGACAAGGCGTGGTCCGTGACGATCCACCTGTTCGGCGGGATCGTGCGGGACCTGGAGCGTTGGGCATCGGCCATGGACGACGTGGTGACCACGCGTTTCGAGGGTCGCAGCGAGTACACGGGGGAGTACACCCGGATCGAGGTCGCGGGCACCGTCCACGGCCACTCCGTGACGGTGTGGACCACGCTCGAAGAGAGGACCCGATGAGTACCCGGGCCGAGCGTGCCCGGATGCCGCTCGCTCGTGAGGTCGTGCGGGCCGTGGCGCAGGAACACGGGGTCTGTGTGCGGCCGATCGCGTTGCGGCGGACCGATGTGGTGACCGGTGAGACGACCGTGGTGGACGTCCCGTGTGGGGCGACGCTGGCGAGCGTGTGCCCGTCCTGTGCGGAGCGCAAGCGGCGGCTGAGGATGGCTCAGTGTCGGGAGGGGTGGCACCTGACCGAGGAGCCGATTCAGGAGGCCGACGAACCGAGTGGCGAACAGCGGGTGCTGGCAGAACTGCGGGCCGACTGGACGAAGAAGCACGACCTGGCGCGCGGCGGCGAACGGGACGAACTCGCCGACGACCTGGCCGCCGTCGACAAGGAGTTGGCCGACTCGGGAGTGCGCGGCAACATCGACCCGGATCCGGTGGCCCGGCGGGTGCGGTCTACCCGGCGGCGTCAGGACGCGCCCGATCTGCCCCGGCGTGAGGTCGACGCGCGGACGGTCGGGAAGGCGTACACGGCGCCCGATGGGAAGGTCTTCCGGCCGTCGATGTTCGTGACACTGACCCTGCCCTCGTACGGGCGGGTGCGCGGCGACGGGACGCCGGTGAACGCGTCGGCGTACGACTACCGGGCGGCTGCCCGGGATGCGTTGCACTTCTCGAAGCTGGTCGATCGGTTCGTGCAGAACCTGCGGCGCCTGGTCGGCTTCGACGTCCAGTACTTCGCCGCGGTCGAGTATCAGCGACGGCTGGCTCCACACATCCATCTCGCGATCCGGGGCACGGTTTCGCGGGCCGAACTGCGTCAGGTCGTGGCGGCCACCTATCACCAAGTGTGGTGGCCGGCATGTGACGAGCCGGTCTACTCGACCGACCTTCCGCCGGTCTGGGACCCGGAGGTCGGTGCATATCTCGACCCGGCGAGAGGCGCCGAACTGCCCACCTGGGATGAGGCGTTGGACGACCTGGGCGACGATGCCGAGCCGATCCACGTCGCCCGGTTCGGGACCCAGGTCGACGCGAAGGGCGTCCTCGTCGGCTCGCCCGATGCGCGGCGCTGCATCGGCTACCTGACGAAGTACCTGAACAAGTCCGCGCACGAGTCCCACGAGGCCCAGAGCGGGGCTCAGAACGCCCATGTGGACCGACTGGTGGAAGCCCTGCGGTACGAGCCGTGCTCGCCCACCTGTGCGAACTGGCTGCTGTACGGGGTCCAGCCCAAGAACGCCCGTCCGGGCCTGTACCCCGGGCGCTGCAAGGCCAAGGCGCATCGCCGGACCCACCTCGGTTACGGCGGGCGGCGCGTACTCGTCTCCCGCAAGTGGTCCGGTAAGACCATGGCCGACCACAAGGCCGAGCGCCGCGCCTGGGTCCTCGACCTGATCGGCGACCCGGCCGACGTGCCCGACCCAAGCCGCTTCATCTGGCAACCCGTGGGCCGCGACGACCCGGACGTCGCGCCGCTGTCTCATCGGCTCCTTCGCGCCGTCGCCGAACGCGTGCGCTGGCGCCGGGCCATGGACGACGCGAAGGCCAGAGCGACCGGGTCGCTCGCCAATTCGGCAACCGCACCGCGGGGGAGGGCCGCATGACCAGAAGAAAGACATCTGCTCGGGCCGAACTCATGACGGTGCCGGAAGTCCTCGAAGAACTGTGCGACATCTCTCCTCGGACCTTCTACCGCTGGCGCCAACTGGGCACGGCTCCCGCCTGCATCAAGCTCCCGAACGGTGAACTCCGGATCTCTCGCGACGCGTTCGCGGACTGGCTCGACAGCAGGAGGGAGGAGGCGGCATGACCGAGAAGTCGTATCGGGTGCGGATCTGGGGCGTCTTGCGCAACCAGAGCAGCAAGAAGCCCTCCTACGTCGTGCGTTGGAAGGTCGCGGACGAACGCCAATCCACCACCTTCGGCTCCAAGGGCCTGGCCGACCGGTTCCGTTCCCGCCTTCTCCGGGCGGTGGAGGACGGCGAAGCGTTCAATGTGGAATCAGGTCTTCCGGATTCCATGGAGAAGGCCAAGGCGGCGACATCGCTCTACGCCTTCGCGCTCGCCTACATGGACATGAAGTGGCCCGGCGCGGCGGCGAAGTCGCGCGACAGCATGACGGATGCCCTGGCCACGGCGTTGCCCGCGTTCGTCAAGGACGCCAAGAATCGCCCCGACCCCAAGACTCTCCGCAGGGCCCTTCGGCTCTTCGCCCTTCCGCCCACACGCCGTGAGATCGACCGGCCCAAGGACATCGCCAAGGCCGTCACATGGCTCGAAAAGGCGTCCCGACCCATCACCGATCTCCAGGACGCCAAGACCGTGCACGGCCTCCTGGACGCACTCGGCCGCAAGCTCGACGGCACTGCGGCCGGCGCCGAGACCCTGCGGCGCAAGCGGGCGGTTCTGTACAACGTCCTGGACTACGCCGTGGAACTGGAGCACCTGCCCGCGAACCCGATCGACCGGATCAAGCGCAAGCGCGTCATGGTCGTGACGTCGGTGGATCGGCGCGCCGTCGCCAACCCCGTCCAGGCTCGTGGACTCCTGACCGCCGTCACCTACGTCGCCGGCTACAAGCGGGCCGGCGGGCGACGGCTCCAAGCCTTCTTCGCGGTCCTCTACTACGCCGGAACCCGCCCGGCCGAAGCGGTCAATCTTCGCCGGGCCGACTGCAAGTTGCCCGAGTCCGGCTGGGGAGAACTCACCCTTCAGGCCACTCGACCGACCGCGGGCAAGACCTGGACCGACAACGGCCAGGCGCACGACGAGCGGGGCCTGAAGCAACGCGCCGACAAGGACACCCGCCCCGTGCCGATCCCGCCGCAACTCGTGGCGATTCTCCGGGCGCATCTCGAAGAGTTCGGCACCTCCGCCGACGGCCGACTCTTCCCGAGCGAGCGTGGCGGCGTCCTCGCCTCCTCCACCTACTCTCGCGTGTGGAAGCAGGCACGCCCCCTCGGGCTGACCGAGGAACAGGTCTCGTCCCCACTCGCGGCCCGGCCGTACGACCTGCGGCACGCCTGCGCGTCCCTGTGGCTGAATTCGGGCGTACCGCCCACGGAGGTCGCCGAACGGCTTGGGCACTCGGTGGATGTCCTGCTCAAGATCTACGCCAAGTGCATCGACGGACAGCGGGACATGATCAACAAGCGCATCTCGGACGGCCTCGGTGAACACGACTGACCGCCCGTCACCCGACAGGGAGCCCCGGAGCGATCCGGGGCTCTCGCCATGTCCCGAGTCATGTCCGAAGCCACGCCGCGGATACGCCGCACAGACCTCGAATACGCACCGTGACCTGCGGAAACGCGTCCAAGATCATTGCACGTATATTGCACGGCGGCTGTCCTACACCTGCATTCGGCGGCCGACGACTGCACCCACAGTGAGCACGGTCCAACCACCCCAAAACAAAAACAGCAGCTCACGAGTGATCGTGGCTGCTGAGACTGTTCACGCTGTGTGCCCCTGGCAGGATTCGAACCTGCGCACACGGCTCCGGAGGCCGTTGCTCTATCCCCTGAGCTACAGGGGCTCGGGTGACGTGAACATTACCAGTTCTTCGGGGGCGGTTGCGAAGGGGTTGGGGTTGGGGGTGGGTGGGGTGGGGACGAGATGTGCGGATCGGGCCCCCTCGTGGGTGTGGGGGGCCTAACCTCACTGGCGTGGGCGGGATTGGTGGTGAGGCGGCGCGGGTCCTTGTCGTGGATGACGACGAGGTGATTCGGCAGCTGATCGCGGTCAATCTGCGGCTGGAGGGGTTCGTGGTGAGCACCGCCCGGGACGGGGAGGAGTGTCTGCGGCTCGTGCACGAGGTGCGGCCGGATCTGGTGACGCTCGACGTGGTCATGCCGCATTTGGACGGGATCGGGACGGCTGCGCGGTTGCGGGCGGATCCGCGGACCAAAGGGTTGAAGATTTTGATGATCAGCGCCTGTGCGCAGGACGAGGATTTTTCCCGGGCGCGGGCGGTGGGCGTGGACGGGTATCTGACCAAGCCGTTTCATCCCGAGCAGTTGATTCGCCTCGTGCGGGCGTTGTCGCCGGAACTGTCACCCGAATGACCTACCCCGCCCGCCGGGCGGGTCGGTCGGCGGGTCGCCTACCCTTGTGCGCGTGACCCCCGCAGAGCTTTCGCAGTCAGTGTTGTCCGCGGTTCGTGCCGCCGTCGAGGCGGGCGAGCTCGCCGTTGCCGTGCCCGAGAGCACGACGGTGGAGCGACCGAAGAACCGCGAGCACGGCGACTACGCGACGAACATCGCGCTGCAGCTCGCGAAGCCGGCGAAGCGGGCGCCGCGGGAGATCGCCGAGCTGTTGGCCGCGCGCATCGCGCAGGTGCCCGGCATCGCGAAGGTCGACGTGGCCGGTCCCGGCTTCCTCAACATCACCGTCGACACGGCCGCCCAGGGCGAGCTGGCCCGCGCCATCGTCGAGGCCGGCGCCGACTACGGCAGCAACAACGCGTTCGACGGGCTGAAGATCAACCTCGAATTCGTGTCCGCCAACCCGACCGGGCCGATCCACATCGGCGGGGTGCGCTGGGCCGCCGTCGGCGACTCGCTCGGGCGGATCCTGCGCGCGTCCGGCGCCGACGTCACGACCGAGTACTACATCAACGACGCCGGCGTACAGATCGACAAGTTCGGCAAGTCGCTGATGGCGGCGGCGAACAAGCGGCCCGTGCCCGAGGACGGCTACGTCGGCGCGTACATCAACGACATCGCCGCCGACATCCTCACCGAGCACCCCGACGTGCTCGGCATGGACGAGGCCCTCCAGGAGAAGATCTTCCGGGCCACCGGACTGCGGCTGATGGTCGCCGAGATCCAGCGCTCGATGGAGAACTTCGGCGCGCACTTCGACGTCTGGTTCTCCGAGACCACACTGCACGCGTCCGGCGCGGTGGAGAAGGCGATCGAGCGGCTGCGCGAGCAGGGCCACGTCTACGACGACAACGGCGCGATCTGGCTGCGCACCACGGACTACGGGGACGACAAGGACCGCGTCCTGATCAAGTCCGACGGCGAGAAGACCTACTTCGCCTCCGACGCCGCGTACTACCTGAACAAGCGCGACCGCGGCAACGAGGTCGCCGTGTACATGCTCGGCGCCGACCACCACGGCTATGTCGGGCGGCTCAAGGCGATCGTGGCCTGCGCGGGCGACGACCCCGAGCACAACATCGAGGTCATCGTCGGCCAGTTCGTGAAGATGATGCGCGCCGGCGAAGAGGTCCGGATGTCCAAGCGCGCGGGCAACATCATCACCATCGACGACGTCGTGGAGTGGATCGGCGTCGACGCCGCGCGCTACTCGCTGGCCCGCTCGTCCACCGACTCCACCATCACCCTCGACATCGACATCCTCACCTCGCACAAGAACGAGAACCCGGTGTTCTACGTTCAGTACGCGCACGCGCGGATGTCCTCCGTCGAGCGCAAGGCGGCCGAACGCGGCATCGTCAAGGGCGAGTTCAAGCCGGAACTGCTCTCCACCGAGTGGGAGTCCGACCTGCTCGGCATGCTCGGCGAGTTCCCGCGCGTGGTCGCCAAGGCCGCCGAGATGCGCGAGCCGCACCACGTCGCGCGCTACCTCGAGCAGTTGGCCGGCACGTACCACCGCTTCTACGACCACTGTCAGATCCTGCCGAAGGGCGAGGAAGCGGTCACCGACCTGACGTACGCCCGAATGTGGCTGGCCGAAGCCGCGAAAACCGTGGTGGCCAACGGCCTCGCCCTCCTGGGGGTGTCCGCCCCCGAGCGCATGTGACGGATCGTCACAACGCAACAGGCGACAGGTCGAAGGCCGGGCGGAAGTACTTGCCCGGCCTTCGGTCATATCCGCCCCGGCGTACAGACGGACAGCCGGGGACGGACGCCCACCGACACCCGCCGACGGACACCCCCGACACCCACCGACGCCCTGACTCCAAGGGGAGCACCACGACATGAGCCGCTCCGCCCACCCCGCCGGTCCCCGCCACGCGGACGTCCTGCCCGACGGCGCGCCGCCCGTCGCGCCGGAGGACCTGGCCCTGCTCGACCCGAAGATCTGGCCCACCACCGCCGCCCGCGGCACCGACGGCGTGGTCACCGTCGCCGGCCTGGACGTACGCGACCTGGCCCGCGAGTTCGGCACCCCCGCCTACATCCTGGACGAGGCCGACTTCCGGGCCCGCTGCCGGGACTGGCGCGAGGCGTTCGAGGGCGCCGACGTGTTCTACGCCGGCAAGGCCTTCCTCTGCCGCGCACTCGTGCGCTGGATCGCCGAGGAGGGCCTGAACCTGGACGTGTGCACCGCCGGCGAACTCGCCATCGCGCTGTCCGCCGGCATGGACCCGGCCCGGATCGCCTTCCACGGCAACAACAAGTCCACCGACGAACTCGACCGCGCCCTGGACGCCGGCGTCGGGCGGATCGTGGTCGACTCCTTCGAGGAGATCAGCCGCCTCGCCTTCCTCGCCGACCGGCGCGGCGTCCGGCAAAAGGTGCTGGTCCGGATCACCGTCGGGGTCGAGGCGCACACCCACGAGTTCATCGCCACCGCGCACGAGGACCAGAAGTTCGGCTTCTCGCTCGCCGACGGGCAGGCCGCCGAGGCGGTGCGCCGGATCCGCAAGCTCGACTCGCTCGAACTGATCGGCCTGCACTCGCACATCGGCTCGCAGATCTTCGACACGGCCGGCTTCGAGGTCGCCGCGCGCCGCGTGGTCGCCCTGCTGGTCGCGGTCCGCGACGAGCACGGGGTCGAGCTGCCCGAGATCGACCTCGGCGGCGGCCTCGGCATCGCCTACACCTCCGCCGACGACCCGCAGCAGCCCGCCACCATCGCCGCCTCGCTCCTGGACATCGTGCGCCGCGAGTGCGCGGCGGCCGGCCTGGCCGCGCCCCGGCTCTCGGTCGAACCCGGCCGCGCGATCGCCGGACCGGGCACGTTCACCCTGTACGAGGTGGGCACCATCAAGCCCCTGGAGGGCCTGCGCACCTACGTCAGCGTCGACGGCGGGATGTCGGACAACATCCGCACCGCGCTCTACGACGCCGAGTACACCGTGACGCTCGTCTCCCGGACCAGCGACGCCGCGCCGATGCTCTCGCGCGTGGTCGGCCGGCACTGCGAGTCCGGCGACATCGTCGTGCGCGACGCGTACCTGCCTGCCGACCTGGCCCCCGGCGACCTGATCGCGGTGCCCGCCACCGGCGCCTACTGCCGGTCGATGGCGAGCAACTACAACCACGTGACCCGCCCGCCGGTGATCGCGGTACGAGACGGCGAGGCGCGCGTGATCGTGCGCCGCGAGACCGAAGCGGACCTGCTGGCCCTCGACGTCGGCTGAGCGGGACACCTCGTCGGGGGCCGCCGCTCGGCGGCCCCCGCACACGGAAGAACATCACGGCAGCAAATCAGCGGGAGAAAATCCCGTCGACACCGAGTCGAGCCGCAAGAATTCCCGTCTCGGATCCTGGACCGCAGCCGGTTCGGGGCCTGATCCGAGCGACACTTGTCGGCACTGCCCGTCGCCGGAAACCCGCCGGGGCGGCAGACTCGGACAACCTTTGTCTTCGAGAAGTGAGGTCGGATGATGCGTACGCAGCCGCTGAAGGTGGCGCTGCTCGGTTGTGGTGTGGTCGGCTCCGAAGTGGCCCGCATCATGACGACGCACGCGACCGACCTCGCCGCCCGGATCGGGGCCCCCATCGAACTCGCCGGCGTGGCCGTCCGCCGGGCCGGGCGCGAGCGCGCGGGCATCGACCCCGGGCTGATCACCACCGACGCCGTCGAACTCGTCAAACGCGACGACATCGACGTGGTGGTCGAGGTGATCGGCGGCATCGAGCCCGCCCGCGGGTTGATCCTGTCCGCGATGGAGCACGGCGCCTCCGTGGTCTCGGCCAACAAGGCCCTGCTCGCCGAGGACGGCTCGACGCTGCACGCCGCCGCCGCGAAACACGGCGTGGACCTCTACTACGAGGCCGCCGTCGCCGGCGCCATCCCGCTCCTGCGCCCGCTGCGCGAGTCGCTGGCCGGCGACAAGGTCGAGCGGGTGCTCGGCATCGTCAACGGCACCACCAACTTCATCCTGGACCGGATGGACTCCACCGGCGCCGGCTTCGCCGAGGCACTGGACGAGGCCACCGCGCTCGGCTACGCCGAGGCCGACCCGACGGCCGACATCGAGGGCTTCGACGCCGCCGCCAAGGCCGCGATCCTGGCCGGCCTGGCGTTCCACACCCGGGTGACCGCGGCCGATGTGTACCGCGAGGGGATCACCGAGGTCAGCGCCGCCGACGTGGCCTCGGCCAAGGCGATGGACTGTGTGGTGAAGCTGCTCGCGATCTGCGAGCGCGGCGCCGACGGACAGAGCGTGAGTGCTCGCGTACACCCCGCGATGATCCCACGCTCGCACCCGCTCGCGTCGGTGCGCGAGGCGTACAACGCGGTCTTCGTCGAGTCGGAGGCGGCCGGGCAGCTGATGTTCTACGGCCCCGGCGCGGGTGGCGCGCCGACCGCGAGCGCGGTCCTGGGCGACCTGGTCGCGGTCTGCCGCAACAAGCTCTCCGGCGCCACCGGACCCGGTGAATCGGCCTACGCGGCGCTCACCCCGCAGCCGGTGGGCATCGCCCGCACCCGCTACCACCTGAGCCTGGACGTGGCCGACCGCGCCGGTGTCCTGGCCCAGGTCGCCGCGGTCTTCGCCCAGCACGACGTGTCCATCGACACGGTGCGTCAGCAGGGCCGGGACGGGGATGCCACACTCGTGATCGTCACCCATACCGCCACCGACGCCGCGCTCGCGGCGACCGTCGCCGATCTGCGCGGTATGGACATCGTCCGTGACATCGCAGGCATCATGCGGGTCGAAGGGGAGTAGAGGACCGTGAGCGCGCTCAAGGAAGGCGTCCGCACCACGCAGTGGCGCGGGGTCATCGAGGAATATCGCGACCGACTGCCGGTCTCGGCGAGCACACCGGTGGTCACCCTGCGTGAGGGTGGCACGCCGCTGGTCCCGGCCCAGGTGCTCTCCGAGCGCACCGGATGTGATGTTCACCTCAAGGTCGAGGGGGCCAACCCGACCGGGTCCTTCAAGGACCGCGGGATGACGATGGCCATCTCCAAGGCCAAGGAGGCGGGTGCCCAGGCGGTCATCTGCGCCTCCACCGGCAATACCTCGGCCTCCGCCGCGGCGTATGCGGTGCGTGCCGGCATGGTGTGCGCCGTGCTCGTCCCGCAGGGCAAGATCGCGCTCGGCAAGATGGGCCAGGCGCTCGTGCACGGCGCGCGCATCCTGCAGGTCGACGGCAACTTCGACGACTGCCTGACCCTCGCCCGCGATCTGGCCGAAAAGTATCCGGTCGCGCTGGTGAACTCGGTCAACCCGGTGCGCATCGAGGGCCAGAAGACCGCCGCCTTCGAGATTGTGGACATGCTCGGCGACGCGCCCGACATCCACGTGCTGCCGGTCGGCAACGCGGGCAACATCACCGCGTACTGGAAGGGCTACAACGAGTACGCCGCCGACGGCCTCGCCGCCCGCCGCCCGCGTATGTGGGGCTACCAGGCGGCCGGTTCGGCGCCGCTGGTCAAGGGCGCGCCGGTGCTCTCGCCGCAGACGATCGCCACCGCGATCCGGATCGGCAACCCCGCCTCGTGGGACCTCGCGATCGCCGCGCGGGACGAATCCGGCGGCCACATCGAGTCGGTGACCGACCGTCAGATCCTGTCGGCGTACCGGCTCCTGGCCGCGCAGGAGGGCGTCTTCGTGGAGCCCGCGTCCGCCGCGAGTGTGGCCGGATTGCTCCAGGCGGCCGAACAGGGCAGGGTCGACCCGGGCCAGCGGATCGTCTGCACGGTCACCGGCAATGGCCTCAAGGACCCCGACTGGGCCGTCGCCGGCGCGCCCAAGCCGGTCGTCGTGCCGATCGACGCCGCCGCCGCGGCCGCGCAACTCGGCCTGGGCTGACCGCACACCGCACCGCGCCGCATCGACCACGACGCGTCGGCCACCCACGAAAGCGGGTGGCCGACGCGCACGCGCGACGCCGACACACGCGCCACAACGACGCGCACGCCACAACGCCACGCGCGCCACGGCGACCCGCACGCGCCACGGCCGACACGCGCGACCACGACCACCACCGACTTCGGTACCGATACGTGTAACGCCCACACAGGCCGAGTCGCACCCGCGAAGCCGATACCCGCGCGGCCGACACTCCCGAAGTCGAATTCCCTCCGAAGCCGCGCGCCCGCGGAATATCCGCCGGGAAAGCCGCCGACCAAGCGTGCGACTCGGGAAAATTCGCACGTCGAGCGACCGGGCGGGACACACCCGAGCGAGCCCCACCACGGCTCCGTCGCGCCATTCGGCGGGCGTACCCGATGCCGCCACCGCCCGGGCGCTCCGCCGACACATCCTCCCGAAGTGCCTGGTCGGCGCCCCGGCCCGACCCGCGCGACGGCCGCCCGGCGCGGCCGTTCGGGCGCGCCACCGGCAGGAACACCCGATCGGCGCACGACCGACGACAAGATCGAATCAGGTCGGCCCATGATCGAGCGTCGACCGCCCGCGATCCTTTTCGATCCCATTTCCGGTACCAATCCCACGACGCGGTGGTTACGGTGTCCCGCGAGGGAACGCACCTTCGGTAGGCTGATCACCGGACGCGACCTTCCACTCGTTCCGCGGCGCATGCCGCCCGAGTCTCGCGTCTGTTCCTGCCGTTCCGCAGCACCCGCGATTTCCCGAATGCGTCACCGGTTCGGACCGCCCCGCGAAGGTGCCCGGAACTCCACGAGGAGGAGTGTCCACGCGTATGGCCGGCCCCGCATTCCGTGCCGCCCCCGTCCGGGTTCGCATCCCGGCCACGAGCGCCAACCTGGGTCCCGGGTTCGACGCGTTCGGACTCGCGCTCGGACTGTACGACGATGTCGCGATCCGGGTCGCGGACGAGGGCTTGTCGATCGACATCGCAGGTGAGGGCGCCGACGAGCTGTCCCGTGACGAGAACCACCTGGTCGTTCGCGCGGCCCACGCCGCGTTCGAGGCGATGGGCGGCCGTCCGCCCGGCCTGGACGTCGTCTGCGCCAACCGCATCCCGCACGGCCGCGGCCTGGGCTCGTCGGCCGCCGCCATCTGCGCCGGGGTGATCGCCGCCCGGGCGCTGACCATAGGCGGCGCCGAGCGGCTCGACGACGAGGCCGCGCTCGCCCTGGCCACCGAACTCGAAGGCCACCCCGACAACGTCGCGGCGTGTCTGCTCGGCGGCTTCACCATCGCGTGGACCGACGAGGACGGGCCCCGGGCGGTGCGATCGAGCCCCGATCGGGGTATATCTCCCGTCGTGTTCGTACCTTCCACCCCGCTGTCCACCGAGGTCGCGCGCGGTCTGCTGCCGGCCAAGGTGACCCATCGCGACGCCTCGGCGAACGCGGCGCGCGCCGCGCTGCTGGTCACCGCGCTCACCTCGCGGCCCGACCTGCTCTTCGCCGCGACCGAGGATCGACTGCACCAGACATACCGGGCGCCCGCGATGCCGGCGAGCGCCGAATTGATCGACAAGCTGCGCGCACAGGGGATGGCCGCGGTCGTCTCCGGCGCGGGGCCGACCGTACTCGCCCTGGTCACACCGGACCGCGTGGACGAGGCGATCGGCACTGCCGGGCCCGATTGGGTGGTTCGGCAATTGGACGTGGACGGGGCCGGAGCAAGCGTCATGCCACTGGCGTGACCTGCGTACTCGCCGTTCGTTGGCAGTACGCCCGGTAGGTCGGAACCGGACCGGCGGCATACTCGGCGCAGCCGGGCGGCGGGTCGGCGACGACGGTGGATCCGTTCACTCCACTGCACTACCGCAGGAAAAATGGGCTGCGCCGGGGGAGCGATGGGGTGGGGGAATGTCTCTTGGGTCCGGTAGTGTTAGCGTCATCACCGCACCAGATCCCCCGCCCGCACAGGGTTGGGCGCGTTCGGTGCTCTGTGGCCACGATCCTTTGGGAGTTTCCCCTCCTGTCTGTCCTTCGTGACGAACGTGGCTCCCCGATACAGACCGGCGGGACCACCGCGCCGCGTCGAGCTCATCCCGGGGACCCGAGGGCTGTTCCTTCGCAGGAAATCGAGCCCCTACAGGAATACGAGCCCCCACAGGCATACATGAGCCCGATCCTCGCAGTACCGGGCACATTTTCGACGATTCCCGCCATCCGGCGGACCACCGCACCGGACCGCACTGGAAGCGGGACGGACAGCACAACCGGTCGCCGAGCCCCCTCAAGGCCGACGCCCGCTCCAGGGAAGGACCCTTCGTGAGCGACACCACCGAACTCATGGACGCAACGCCGCAGGCCGCGTCCGCCTCGGGTGACGCGGCTGCCACCGCGGACGCCCCCGCTCCCGCCACGCGGCGCCGCCGCTCGACGGGCACCGGCCTCAACGGCATGGTGCTGGCGGAGCTGCAGCAGGTCGCCACCGGTCTCGGCATCAGCGGCACCGGCCGCATGCGCAAGAGCCAGCTGATCGAGGCCATCCAGGCGAAGCAGGGTGGTTCGGACGCCGCTCCCGCCGCCGCTGCCGCCACGAAGCCGGCCCGGGCGACCAGGGCCAAGGCCGCCGCCGCCGCGGCGGACAACGGCGCGGCGCCCGCCGAGGC
>NZ_JBSHGZ010000018.1:0-200123 GCF_053618075.1 Embleya sp. NPDC055664 | reverse complement strand
GGTCCTGCGGGCGGGCGTCCGCCGGCGTTCGACCGACAGGCGTACCGCGAACGCAACGTCGTGGAACGGTGTTTCGCCCGCCTGAAGCAGTTCCGCGCGGTCGCGACGCGCTACGACAAGCTCGCCGCCCGCTACAGCGCGGGCGTCGTCCTGGCCTCGCTGATCCTGTGGCTCCGCGAACCACAACCATGATCGTTTTGTCAGACAGGCCCTAGTGCCGCGTTCGTCCCGGGCGGCGTGCCCCCACGGGCGGTGATCCTGTCGGAACGAACGCGGCGGTCGCGACACCGAGGGCGAGGCTGCGTCGGAGTCTTCGGCGGTTCGGCCGGTGCTACGGGCGCGTCGGGGTCACGCGCGGCGGCGGGTTGGTGCTTGTCGTCTTGTCCTTGGAGAACGACCAACCCTCGAAGCTGCCCAGCGGAGGCTTGCGGGCGCTCGCGCCCCACGAACTGTAGGTCCAAGTGCCGTTGTCGGGCGCGTGCCAATAAGACCAGTAGGCGGATGCCGGCGGGGTGTTGACGCACGGTTCGGTGTCCACGCCGGGCTTGCCCTCGATCCGGCAGATGAACGCCTCTCCCCAGCGGTTGGTGCCCTGGATCCGGAAGCCGGCGTTCTTCAGCGCGGCCAAGCCCGTGGCCTGGTCGCCGGGCGCACAGCGGGTGAGTGTGGCCCCGCCGAGTTCCTGGAAGTCGACGATCACGGTCACCCCGTTGGCATCCGGGCAGACACCGGCGGAGCCCTTGGTGGGATCGATGGCGTAGGCGGGCGGGGCGTTCACGGTGATCTGGGCGGTGGCGGGCAGCACAAGCAGGGCGAGCGCCCCGACCAGCCGACCTATTCGAGCCTTGTTTCCACGAATCTTCACGCGCGGATCCCTTCGGGCGACGGGCGTCGGCACGAGCGGCGAGAGCGACGCCGACCGGGCCGAGCGATGTTCCTCTCGGGACCGCGCACCCCCGGTATCCACCGACAAGACATCGCCTTACGTGAAATCCGGGCCTCAGCGTGCAGTCCACGACAGCTGGAGCCTCAAACTCGTACGAATCCAGGTGTTCCGACTCGCGGTGGCCTGCCGGTCACCGCCTACGGTTGCGGGTCAGCGCCGGACTTCGACCGGCTTCCCCTGGACTTCGAACCATGCGGTTGTCGCCGACTCGAAGAGAGCCGGCTTGCGGAGCGTACGAGACGCCCTGTTCGTCGGACAACGGGTCATACGATGAATCCGCGATGTCGTTCATCACCTTCTTGGGTGCTCAACGCTGGTTTGCACAACGGCGGTTTCGGTCAGCCGGGGCGCACTGGGCCCCACGACAGGGGACCTGGGAAGCACGGCCGGGAGGCGTCCTGCGAACTGCCCACCAGGGAGGTTGGGAGGTTCCCATGCATGGGGGCGTCGCCCGGGTGCCCTAAGGCGTGTCTGATAATGATCTTGTGGTGTCTCGGGGTGGGTTGACGGATGCGGCGTGGGTTCGGATCGAGCCGTTGTTGCCGGTGGTGGATGGTCGTGGTCGGCCGTGGCGGGATCATCGGCAGGTGATCGACGGGGTGTTGTGGCGGTTGCGCACCGGTGCTCCGTGGCGGGATGTTCCGGCGCGGTACGGGCCCTGGCAGACGCTGTACGAGCGGTACTCGCGGTGGGAGGCGGACGGGACGTGGGCCGCGCTGCTCGAACACGTGCGGGTGCGGGACGACGCGGTCGGCCGGGTCGACTGGTCGGTGTCGGTGGACTCCACCGTCGTCCGCGCGCACCAACACGCGGCCGGAGCACGCAAAAAGGGGCTGCGGACGGGGACGAACCGGGCGGCATGGAGCGTGCGGCGCCGCGCCCGACGCCTGCGGGCCGCGAGGGACTCGGCCGTTCGCGGGGCGGGTTGACCACCAAGCTGCATCTCGCGGTGGACGGGCGGGGGTTGCCGTTGTCGATCGTGGTCACCCCGGGGCAGACGGGGGACGCGCCGGCGTTGGACGCGGTGCTCGCCGGGATTCGCGTGCCGCGGCTCGGTCCGGGTCGGCCGCGGGTGCGGCCGATCCGGGTGATCGCGGATCGGGCGTACTCCTCGCGGGCGATCCGTGCCCGGTTGCGGGCGGCGGGGGTGCGGGTGGTGATTCCCGAACGGGCGGATCAGCGGGCGAATCGTCGCCGTCGGGGTCGAGCCGGCGGGCGCCCGCCGGCGTTCGACCGGCAGGCGTACCGCGAACGCAACGTCGTGGAGCGGTGTTTCGCCCGCCTGAAGCAGTTCCGGGCGATCGCGACACGCTACGACAAGCTCGCCGCCCGCTACACGGCGGGCGTCGTCCTGGCCTCACTGATCCTGTGGCTCCGCGAACCACAACCATGATCGTTTTGTCAGACAGGCTCTAGTCGCGGTCCCATGCGGACAGGGTGTCGGTGACCATGCGGGTGGCGAAGTCGGGGTCGTCGGTGAGGTGATTGATGTGTGCCGCGAGCAGGAAGGCGGTCGCCTCCAAGGGAGTCATCTCGTCCTCGGTCCAGCTTCCGTACTGTGCGCGCCACAGACTTGGGCTCAGGCCCGTTCCCGCGGCGACGACCAGGCCGGCCATGGTGGGGATGGCTTCGGGGCGGATGCTCACGGGCATCCTGCGCAGCGTGGCCACGAGGTTGGGCACCACACGTTCGATGGCGTCCATGCCATGCTCCGCGTAGGCGACCCGCAACCACTCCATGAAGAGGAGGATGAGCGTGCATGCGCCGTCCAACACGGCCGCCGCTCCCTCGGGGCCCAGCGACGCGACGAACCGGTCCGTCAACTCCTGCTGCTCCGGATCGGTGTCGATCCGGTCGCCGTGGATGCTCTTGAGGCGAGAGTCCACCATCATGAGCGCCGCACCGACGTCGCCGACGGGGGCGTGTAAAGGATCGCAGGGTGATGACACGGAACACCTCCTCGCACAGCCATCGGACCTCGGGTGGGGTTCGGACGTCGCGAATCTCGATACCGGCACCGTGGGGAAGCGGTTTTCCGTGACGCGACGCAGGTTGTGTTCAGGTGGCGGTTCGCGGGTTCAGGTAGTCCAGGAACAACGATTGCAGATCCGGGGTCAGGGCGATGACGTCCTCGCTCGTCGGGACCAACGTCAACCCGCCTCCCTTGGGGATGCCGCGGTGAAATGCGGCGTCGACCCTACGCGCTTCGAGCAGACGCCCATCCGGAGACAGTACGAGGCGGTGCTCGCCGGAGCCGGTCTCCGGTGCGAACGTGGCCAGTTCCCAGCCCTTCCCGACCTCCTCGAAGACCCGCACCACGTGTGTCTTGCGGCCGAACAGGCCGGCCTTCTCCGTGCGCGTGTCGACGTGCAGGAACAGTGATACGAGCTTCCGTGTCGGCAGCCGCCCGGCTACGTCGGTCACGAAGGCGGCGAGCTCGGGAGTCATCCCCACGCCCCGGCGCGACTCGATGCCCGAGAGTCTGAGGCGCTCCCGCTCTTCCGCGAACTCGATCTGTTCGATCTCGTGCTCCTGCCTTCGAGCATCGTCGACCGGCCTCATCCGCCACCCCCACGTCCTTGGTGTCCGGCACGTTAGCCCGCGATGGGCCGTCGTGACTCACGAATGACGAAGAACCACCGCGCGAAGGCGCGGAACCCGGTGGTGGTGTACGCGTGGCCCGCCCGTGGGAGGTCCTGGCCAGGCCGGCCGCGCGCGGACGATTCGCAAGCGTGGTCGGCGCGAGTTCACGGGCGCGTGGTGCCCGTTGCGCGCAGGGTGCCCTTGGTGATGGTGCCGTTTCGTATGGTGTAGGACCCCGCGAAGAGGTGGACGCTGCCGTCGGTGCGCTGTGCGGCGACTCGTACCTGCACGGTGTCGCCGCTGACGGAGTCGACGGACAGCCGGTCGCTGACGGTGTCCGAGAAGCCGGCGACGAACGTGGCGTAGGTCGATCCGAGGTTGCTGCCGCCGAGGGTCCAGGCCGTTGGGTAGTCGCCTCGGTTGATCGCGTCGTAGTAGCGGGCGACGACGGTGGCCGGGTCCGATGCCGGAGTGCCGGTCGGGGCGAGGGCGGTTGTGCCGGCCGGGGCCGGGCGCGTAGGTGAGAACGACGCGCTCGGGGACCGGCCGGTCGAGAACGAGGCGGCTGCCGTCCTCGGCACGAACACCGGGGTCGGCGGGAGCGGCGTGCGAGTTCCGGGGGCGATGGCGGCTTCGGAGGTCGTGGTTGCCGCGGTGGTGGTGTCGGAGCCGGAACCGATCTCCCGGAGCAGAAGAATCGTGACGGCGATGCCGGCCGCGCCGAGGACGGTCAGGACCGCCAGGAGGACGCGCCGATTCCCCGCGTCCGCGGGGGTGCTCGCCGGCGCGGTCGTTTCGGCGTTCCAGGGGCCTACCTCACCGCCGCAGACGGTGCAAAAGCGCAGCGCCGCCGCCGAGAGGGCGGCCCCGCAGTGGGCGCACATGATCATGATGGCTCGCCTCTCGGGGAGTCGATGCCGTGCCGTGGAAGCGGAGTTCGCCCCTCGGCGGTCGGTCAGGACGCGAACAGGGTGTTGATCGCCTGGATGACAAGCGCGATCGCTCCGCTCAACGCGGTGGCGCCGCCCACGGCGTCGCGCAATGAGGTGGCGGTTCGCTTCAGGCGCACGCGACTCGGTGGGGTCAGGGCGAGTTCGTGGCGCAGTTCCTCGGCGTCGGCGAGGGCTTGTTCACGGTCGGGCAGTGTGGTTTCGGTCGCCCGAATGCGGACGATGAGTTCGTCGACCGCCGCCCGCAGCTCGTCCGGGGTCCGGGGTGTCGACGGGGTGGCCGATCCGGTGGTCGTGGTCTGTTCCGCCCGGGCCTTGTGGCCGACGGCGATCGCGGACTCGCTGACGCTCGCGTTCTCGCCGATATCGACCTTGTTTGTTTCCTTGCTCATGTCGACTCCGCTCGTTTCGTATCGGATTTGGTTGCGGTTCGGGTCGGGCGGTTTCTAGGGTTTTCCGTTCGAGGTGGCCGAGGCTCCTCGGCCGACGCTGAATGCCGACCCGGTGACGGTGGCTCCGGCGCCCACCGTGAGGCTGTTGTTGACGATCGTCTCGGCGCGCCGCTTGAGTTCTGCGGGGTCGATGTTCTTTTCTTCGAGGAAGTCGACGAGAGTGTCGAAGATCCTCTTTTCCACGACCTTCGTATACATTTCCTGATCAAGTTTCTGGAAATATCGGTGATAGCCGATCAGGAGCCCGTCCGAGTCGAGGCCGAGTCGGAGGATTGTTCGAATGACCGGGCTCAGCATCGGGTCGAGGACGGGGCCCAGCGAGGGAAAACGGTTCGGGACACGGGAGCGCAGGTCGCTGGCTTCCTGCCGGATGCTCAACAGGGCGCCGTGGTTGAAGGTGAAGCGCCTGGCGACCATCCGCCGTTGACGAGCCTGCTTCCAACGCCGTCGAGGGCCCGCGAAGACCTGCTTGAGGGTGCGTGGGATACAGCGGAACATCAGGCCGAACCAGCGGAATCCACTGGCCACGACGAGCCGCGCGAACTCTCCGAACGTGGGATGCAGCAGCAGGTCGTCGATCTCGTAGTAGCGCCAGTCCAGAGGCGGCAGCAGGGAGTGGTTCACCTCGACGAACAGATGTGAGGAACCGACGGTCACCCGCAGGAAGAGCGTGTACACGAGCTGCCCGCCCCAGCCGACGATCTCCACCACCAGATAGGGGCGGGCCCGATCCTCGGGATGCTCGGTGAGGTATGCGACGACCGCGTCGGAGACGCGGTCGACCGGGCGCGGGTTCCGGCCGGTCAGGAACCGGCTGTCGTGGTGGATGTCGGCACCGTTGATGAACAGCCGGTCGTGCACGCTCAGCCCGGGAAGGTCGAGAAGCGCGATCCGGGATGTGAGCCTTTCGCGCAGCTCGGAGGCCGTGAAGGAGCCGACGGGATCCTCGTCGCGCGCCACCGTCGTGTCCAGGGCGAACGACCAACTGTCCAACGTCCATCCGTGACCGAGGAACGGGTCGAATCCGCTGTACGTGCTCACGTTGCCGGCCGCGTAGGTGGCGACCAGGTCGATCTGGTCCCGCGTCACCTGGAGTTGTGGATCGGGCGCTCGGGAGGCGTCGAACGTCCCGCGCCGCAGCGTTTGCGCGAGGGCTCCCCAGCGGGTGACGTACGCCTCGGCGACGACCACGGCCCAGGACGCCACGACCACGAGCATGCCCGCGACTGCTCCGACGGTCGCGAAATTCACGATGGCCAGGATCAGCAATACGGCCAGGGCCGCGTCGCGGGTCAGATGCCGGGCACGAGCGGCGATGGCGTGCTTCATGACCGCGACGAGGTCCACACCCGGGGAACGCACCACCGCACGGAGCGGCTCCTCGAGGACATCCTCGACGAGTTTCTCGGCCAGCTTGCTGTCCAGGTGAACGGCTGCGCACAGGTAGCGTGTTGCCTCATCCGCCGTTGCGCTCGGTGTGCTCGGTGTGCTCGTTCCGCTCGGTGTGCCGGCGGGTTGCCGGGGTCGGTGATGGACCACGCGCGCGGCGGGCGGCGGGGCCGCCTGGCGGGTGGGCATTCGCACGGACGGAGTCGCGGTGTCGTTTCGGTCCGCCGGCTGCGGTGGCACGTAGTCCGCGCGCTTTATCTGTAGACCGCAACTACCGCAGAAATCTGCTCCCTCGGGATTCTCGTGACCACACGAATTACAACGCACACCCCATCGCCCCCCCACGCTCCGGATCCGGAGAATGCCCCTGGGTGCGACATTACTCGCCTGGAGCGTGCGAGGGCGGAATAGTCGGGATGTTCGTCGAAGCGATGAGAATCGTTGTCAGGAGAGAGAATCCGACCTTCCGGTTCGCTGTCATTCGATCGTTCGTGGCTTCTCGCAGGCAAACTGCGGAGAAGCGGAAGAGCGACGAGAATCCAAGCCCCGTCTCCGTCCCATGTCGGGCGCCGGCAACCACGGCCGCGCAGTCGATGGCGAGCCTGGGCGTCGACCCTCGTCTGCACCGCAATGCCGAGCACGCTCAGCCTGTTCACGGCATCCACAGCGCATGCCGCCACGGACGTATCATCCGTGGCCGTCACCGCCGACGGTGCGGGCTACGTGGCAATGCGCAATGGTGGCAACGGAGTTCATGCCTTCGGCACGGTGCCCGCGCTGGGCAGCCCGTCCGCCTGTTCAGGCTCGCCAACTCGTTGCAGCACCTTCGCGGGGCGCGATGCCCACGGCATGCCCGTCATCAACACCACCTTCGGCGGCAGCCGCTGGAGCTCGAGTTCGTCTCCTCGGCCACGAGGCCGGGGGACGCACCGCGGTTTGCGCGAAGCAGTGGTGGACACGTCCGTCGCCGTCGTTCGCCGAGATGACCGGACGTCTGGAGGAGTTCGCCCCCGTGTACGAACTCCCAGCGAGTGATGGCAGGTTGGGCGAGCGCGACCAGGATCGGGCCCGATTGTGGATCGGCACGGCGCCGAGCAAGGCCGGGCGGTACGAACGCGCCATCGAGGAGATGGCCGAGGCCACGCGTCGTCCAGGGCATCGCAGGCGGCCGGTACGTGGACTTCGCCGTCTTCGAGACCGAGCACGTGCCGACCCGCCCGGCTGGGCTCCACGGGCGGATCGGGTCGACGGACGAAGACCTCGGACGTCGATGTCCTGTTCGGCATCGCTGCCCGAGGTCTTCACCGGTCCGGCGCATCGTGGGGGGTCAGTTGCCTTGGCCGGCGCTGCCGATGGGGCCGACGTCGACGGGGGAGCCGGCGCCGTCGATGACGGGCAGGGTGGGGGTGCCGGGCCAGTTCAGGGTGATGGTCTTGGTTTCTCCGGGCGGGGTGACCTCGATGCCGGTGATCTTGACGCCGTAGGGGCCGGTGGCGCCGCTGGGGTAGGTGATGCCGAAGGACACGGAGGTGTCGCTCTTGAGGGTGAACGGGTCTGCCGGGGCGCCGATGCGTTTGGCGGACAGGGGTCCATTGGTGGTTTGGAGGTCGACGCCGGCGAAGCCGGACATCGTGCAGTTGTGGCCGATGTTCTTGAACGTCACGGCGACGGTGAGTGCGTCGTCGCCGCTGATGGTGGCGTCCTGGGCGGTGGCCCGCAGGTCGTCGGTGCGGCACTTGCCGATCGAGGTGTTGTCACCGGCTCCGCCGCCTCCGCCGGCGGCGGTCGTGCCCTGTCCGGTGGAACTCTTCCCGGCGGAGTCCTTCGCGAGGGAGCTCTTCCCGGCGGGTTCGCTCCCGCCACCACCTCCACTGCCTCCCGGGTTGCCGCCTGCGTTGCCGCCGGTGGTCGAGGCCCCGGGCGGGGCGACGGGCGAGGAGCCCTGCGCGGCCCCCGCGTTCGAGTTCGAGTCCGATCCCTGGCACGCCGTCATCGACATCGCGCCGCCGAGGACGGCCGCGGAAACGAGGAGGGCGGTGCGACGGTTGCGGAACATGAACGACCCCTTGATAGCTGGTGGTTGAAGCCGAAGCACTCTCGGCTCCTCGGTGCCTGCCCAACCACCATGGCGGGGCCGCCGGGCCGGGCGATACCCCGGTCGTCGCACCACGACGCCGCTGTCGCAGACCGGTGACAAGGTCACGAGAAGGAACGAGAACCACCTCGAACCACCCCACCCGACACTCCGACGACACCACGTTTGCCCTGGTCACAGCCATCAGAGGTCGCTCCGAAGGACAGTGTTACAACAGCCCCGTCCGCCGGTGACCCGGACGCCGCCCCGGCCCGAACGGCACCCGCATCGGATTCGACCGCGACGGCCTGGCGGACATCTGCGCCGCGTCGCTGCGCCACGTGCCGACCGCGGGCACTCCTTGGCGCGGACCCGGAGCGCGGTCCTGCGACTCCGGACGAGCCGGCCGTGTCCGGCATTGGTCGTGGCGCCGACGCCCGTGTGTTCGACAGGCCGGCCGGCGGCGACGGCAACTACCCACCCGGATGACCCGACGGCCCCGGCCGTTCTCCACGTCGCGCTCTCCGCCGGGGCCGTCGTGCGGAACTCGCAGGCGTTCGCGCGTCGCATCCTCGACCTCGGCTGCGGCGTCCCCACCCGGCCCTACATCGTTGATGCGTATCGCCGACATCGCCGATCTTCTCGGCGGGGGTGCGGTCGCCGTACCGGCGACGGCGGTTCGGAAGCGCCTCCGACGTTCGGCGACCTTCATGCGCGACCTTGTCCGCCGACGGCCGGTCGGCTCGTATGTGGTCGACAGCGATCGGTCGGGTGGCCGCTGCGCGATCACCGACGCCATGCACGCCATCCGACGAGGCCGTGTGTTGTCGGCCGGGCTTGAGGTGCTGCCGCCCCGGACCGGGCGACGTTGCGTCGTGGGGGACCGACGACATCGGTTCCCCCGGACCGGTCACCTGGCAGGTTGGGGAGTTCGCATGTTGGCCGGTGTTCGTGCGTGATGGGGATTGTGTGGCGACGGTGTCGGGCGTGCTGATTCGGTGGGGCATTTTTTTGGTGGGGGCGATGGGTGATTCCTTTGCATATGCAATTGCATGGGTGTCACTCGCAGGGGTGGATTCGTGGTCGGGGTGGGCTTTGGGGCGGTGGATCGGAGAAAACGGGACGTTCCTGCGTGGTGACGTCTTCCGATCGGGTTGCTCCCGGTCGTGGTCGGGTTGTGCGGCGCGACCTGCGCTTCTTTGGGCACTGTGGGATCGTTGTCGGCGGATTCGACGGGGTTCGAGGGGGGCTTCGCGGCGTCGGGGTGCGCGGCCGTGCATTTGCATTTCTTGGGATTCCTTGGCGTTTCGGAAACTCTAGGGGTAGCTTCCGGAGCGTCGGACGATCCGGATCGACGGTCGTCGCCCCGGGGCCGCGAGGGAACAACGATCAAGGAATCGACATGGTGGACGACTTATCCGCCGGAGGAGTTTCGGACGATCTCCGGCGATTCCCGAGAACGGCATTCCCTGCTTTCCGTTCGGGGAAAGCATTCGGCAGGCGGGGACGGCGGCCGGCCGGCTCCGGGGCCACGCCCGGGACCGGAGGGAGAGACACGGGATGAACGCCCGCAGGGGCATCACCACGTGCGCCGCGTGCGGTCGACGCTTCGCGCGGCGCGACACGGGTGACCGCAAGCGGCGCTACTGCGCCCCCGGTTGCCGGCGGCGGGCGCGCACGGCGCGGGAGCGGGAGACGCCGCCGGCTGCCGACCCTCGGGGGTTGGAGGCGGGCATCGTGGCGATTCTGCGTCGGGTGGCCTGCGCGCTGGAGGAGGCCGAACGTACGCGTGAGCCGTTGCGGGTCCGGCTGGCCTACGCGGACCGGCTGAGCGGGGAGACCCAACGATATCGCGCCGTGGTGGGGGAGGCCCGGCCAGGCACGGCGGTACGGCTGCGCCCGGAGTGGTCCGCGCAGTTGGCCGCGCGTCTGGGGGCCCGGTCGCATCCGGGCGACGACGCGCGTGGGGACGCGGACCTGTCGGCGTCCCAGCACGCCGGCGAGCGGCTGGCGGCGGCGTTGCGCGAACTGCGCCGTACCGCCGGGGTCACCGTCGCGGACCTGGCCTGGCAGGCCGGGATCAGTGAGGAGTTCCTGGCCCGAATCCTGGCCGGGGAGGTGTTCGCGTCCTGGCCGGTGGTGGAGACGTTGGCCGGGAAGCTGGGCGGCGAGGCGGCGGAGCTGCGTGCCCTGTGGGAGTGCTCGCGCGGGGTCGACCACGGCATCCGGCGCGAACTGCCGGCCCTGGCCGCGTTGTTGACCGCGATGGTGCGCGGCCTGTGGCTGGCCGCCGGGCGACCCGCGCCGGATCGGATCGGCGGCGATCCGTTGTGCCCCGGCACGGTCGAGCGGGTCCTGGCCGGTGAACTGATCCCGGACCGGGCCGGCGCCGAGCTGCTGGTGGAGCGACTGGGCACGCATCCGGACGTGATCCGGCGGTTGTGGAAGCAGGTGCACTACGGCGTGCTGATCCGCCTCGGCGACGCCGGATTCCCGCCCGGAGGACTGCCGTTCGCCGCCCTGCCGGGGGCCGGGTGGCGCTCGGACCCGGTGACCGGGACGCACATCGGCGACGGCGATGTCGGCTGACCGGGGCGCGCCGGCGCTCGCGGCCGTCCGGACCCGGCCGCCGGCGCCGATATCCGCCGCGCGGCGCCCGGTGGCGCCGACGGCCGTCGAGCCGGAGCCGGATCGCGCCGATGGGGAGCCGGTCGGGCCCGGTGGATCGGCCGGGGCGCCGATCGACTTCGCCGCGTTCTGTCTGCTGCATCGGGCGCGGTGGGCGCAGTACGCCCGGCACCGGGTGGGCGATCCCGTCCGCGGTGAGCGGGCCGTGCGGTCGGCCGTGGCCGAACTCGCCGGCACCTGGGCCGACATGCTGCGCGGGCCCAACCCGACCGCCGGGGCCTGGCGCATCCTGGGCCGCGCCGTCACCGCCTCGCACACCCCCGCCCGGGGCACCCTGTACGACGCCCTGCCGTGGCCGCAGGCGGACGCGGTGGTGCTGCACTACCGGCTCGGCATGACCCTGACCGCCGCGGCCGACCTGATGGGCACCGATCCGCCCGAGGTGGCCGCCCAACTGGTCCTGGCCGAGCGCAGCCTGCCCACCGCCGTGGTCAGGACCCTCGAACGCCGTCCCGACGCCGCGCCGCGTCCGGACGGCCGCGACGCCCCGATCCACGCCCGCGGTCCCGACGGCCCGGGCGGCGGATGAGGGCGTGCGGGTCGTGCGCAACCCGTGCCGCGCGACCCGCTTTTCCCCCACCGTGCCGTTTCGCGCCGGGTGCGGACCACCGACTTCCCGACCCGAGTGCCTGCCCCGGCGCACGTCACGCATCTAGCATTGGTCCGCGCACGGGCGGCGACCGGAAGACCGCGGTGGGTTCCGGCGAGCGTGGACGCACGAGGGGGCGCGATGGGGAACGCGGACGGACCGATGGCCGAGATCGACGTGGACACACCGAGTGCCGCACGGATGTACGACTGGTATCTCGGTGGCACCGACAACTACCCGGCCGATCGCGCGGCTTGCGAGGAACTGCTCAAGATCGTCCCCAGTACGCGCGAACTGGCGCTGAACAACCGGGCGTTCCTGCGCCGCGTGGTCCGGGTGCTGGCCGCCGAGTACGGCGTACGGCAGTTTCTGGACCACGGATCCGGGCTGCCCACCCGGGACAACGTTCATCAGGTGGCGCAGCGCGTGGACCCCGCGTCCCGGGTGGTCTACGTCGACAACGACCCCATCGTGCTCGCGCACGGGCGGATGTTGCTGGAGGAGAACGAGAACACCGCCGTCGTCCAGGCCGACATGACCGATACCGACGGCATCTTCGGGCGCCCCGAGGTCGAGCGGCTGATCCGGCTCGACGAACCGGTCGCGGCGCTGTTCGTCTCGGTCCTGCACTGCCTGCCCGAGTCCGCCGAGCCCGGGGCGATGATTCGCCGGGTCGCCGACCGGCTGCCCCCGGGCAGCTTCATGGTGATCTGCCAACTGGTCAGCGAGGACCCGGCGATCCGGGACGGGGTGAGCGACTTCATGGACCAGGCCACCGGCGGCAACTGGGGTCGGGTGCGCGACCGTGCCCAGGTGAACGACTACTTCACCGGGCTGACCGTGCTCGAACCCGGGCTGGTGGAGGTGTCCACCTGGCGCCCCGACTCGCAGGTCGCCGCGCGCCAACAGACCGACGAGTGGATCGAGTACGGCGGCCTGGCCCGGGTACCCTGACCCGGGTGCCCCGGCGGGGCGCGATCCGGCGGGTCAGCTCTCGGCGGCCGCGGTGAAGTGGCGTTCGGTGTCGCGCAACATACGCTCGCTGGAGGCCCGATTCTCGGCCGCCGCCCACAGGCGCAGCAGGATCTCCCGATAGGCGTCGATGTCCGCGCGCCTGCTCAGGTACGTCGCGCTGTTGGCCTGCTCCAGGTAGATCATCTCGCTCGGCCCGCCCGAGGCGAAGCGGAGATACGTCATCGGCGACGGCGGGGCGACACCGGCGGCGCGATCGAAGCGCACCACGCGGATGTTGATCCGCTCCCGCGCCGACTCGGCCAACAGGTGCCGCATCTGCGCTGCCATCACCGCCGGACCCCCGACAGGTCGGCGCAGGATGCCCTCGTCCAACAGCGCGGTCAGATCCGGGCGATGCTCGTCCGCGAGCAACGCCTGGCGCTGGAGCCGCAGTTCGATGCGGCGCTCGACCTCCTCGGGCGCGGCACGGGGCAGCCCCGAGCGCACCACGGCGCGGATGTACTCGGGCACTTGGAGCAGGCCCGGCACCACGTGCACCTCGTAGGTGTCGATCTTGGTCGCCGAGTCCTCCATCCCGATCAACCGGGCCAGCCAGCCCGGCATCACGTCGCTGTAGTGGCTCCACCAGGCGCGCTCCAGCGCCTTCTTCAGCAACTCCTCTATCTCGGACAGGGATTCCTCGTCCCGGACCCCGTAGTAGCGGACCAGATCGAAGACGTCCCGGGGACGCGGCGGGCTCTCGCCGCGCTCCAGTCGGCTGATCTTGGACATCGACGCCCGGATCGCCTCGGCCGCGTCCTTCAGCCCCCGGCCGTTGTCCAGCCGCAACTTGCGCAGCGTCGCGCCGAGCACCTTGACGGCTGCGGCCGGACTGGTCTGCTGGGTGAGGGACACCACGGGTGCGATCGACGGTGCGCGGGCCGGGTGTTCGGCGGACATGGGAACTCCAAGGGGCAGACGGACGTCCGCCATTATCCCGAGACGGGATCCCGCGTGTCCGTCGATTGGGCGACCGCGCCGCGGTCCCCGGGTCGGTTGGGCGACCGCGTCGCGGTCCGGGTCAGTCGATGGGCCCGGCGCACCCCCGGAGTCCGGGGTTCGCGACGAAGCCGGCGAGGCTCGCCCGGGAGTAGACCAGAGCCGGTCCCCGTGCCCGCCGCGAGTCGCGGACCGCGATCGCGCCGCCGGGCAGCAGCGCCACCTCCACACAATTGCCCTCGGCCGTACTCGCACTGCTCTTCACCCAGGTCACCGACCCGAACGAGTCCGCCGCATCCCCGTTGCCGGCACGCATCGTCATCACCTTCCCGCTTCCGTCCGATCACTGCCCCGGATGGCGCGACCACGGACGGTTTTGCCGTTCGTGCAAAACCAGGTGCATTCGCATCATGGAACCGATGGCGGGCGCAGTCACGGGAATCGCCGAACCGAGTGGCCCCAATTCCCGGCGTCAAGGGGCGATTTCGGCCCGGATCGGCGGGTTTTACGCCGTGTCGGATCGTGTTGAAATGCGTTCAACGGACGGTCACAAGATCCTTGCGTAGAGTTGGAGATCGGGTCTTGTGGCACGCCACCGCAATGGCGTAACAAGGAACCCGCTGCTGGAGACACAGTTGATCGGCGTGCCCCACATCCCGATTTCGGGCCGCCGTGCACCGCGTCGGACCGGGGGGCCCGCGCGGCAGGAACGGAACCGCAAGCGCACGGCCGACCCCGGGGGGACGGTGGTCGAGAACGTACGTGTCCTACCGCTGCGGCCCCGCGGGGAGCCGTCGGCGGCGTTCCCGACGACAATCGGGCTGCCCGGTCTCCCCGCAGGGTGTCGCGGTGCGGGCCGCGCTGGGGGGAAGGGGTCGCTTCAGTGGAACCGGAGCGGGTATCCGAACTTTCCGATCTGCTGGCGCACGCACGCGCCTCGCGGACCGGAGCCGGCGGACGGGCCGTGATCATCCGTACCGCGTCGGGAATGTGGTGCCGCGAACTGCTCGTCGAGTTCACCGAGCGCCAACGCCGCGCGGGCGCCGCTCCCGTGCTGGTCTCGTGCCAGCACCGCGACGCCCGCGAACCCTTTGCCGCGTTGCGCCAGTTGCTCGCCGGACTCGGCGACGCGGCGCAGCCGGCCGGGGACGACCGGTTCGACGAACTGCGCCGCGCGCTCCCGCACACCGTGCCCGAGGACCACGGGCGGCCGCTGTTCGACGAGTTGTACGAGGTGCTGCTGCCGGCCGTCCGGCGCTGCCCCCGCGTGATCGTCGTCGACCACGCGCAATGGATGGACGATGCCTCGCTGCGGTGGTTCGCGCACCTGGTGCGCCGATTGACCCGACTGCCGCTGCTCGTGGTGCTCGGCGTGCGCGTGGACGACGACCTGCCCGCGCGCGACGCGCTCGACGACATCGGCGCGCAGGCCGCCTGCCACGAGAGCACGCTGCGCCCGCTGTCCGTGCACAGCGCACGGGAGTTGGTGCAACGCGCCTACGCCGGTCGAGTCCCCGACGATCCGTTCGTGCGCCTGTGTCATCACGTCACCGGCGGGGTGCCGGCGTATCTGGTCCGGTTGATCGACACCCAGCTCCAGGCCGGACTGCCGCCGGAGTTGGGCCCGATCCGCTCCGGGGTACACCTCGACGGGCGGCCCCGGCAGACCAGGGCCGACCACATCCGCCGGATCGCCGCCCGGATCGAGGCGGCGGCGGTGACCACCCGCCTGGCCCGACAACCCGAGCGGGTCCGGGCGTTGGCGCAGACGGTCGCACTGTTCGGCGACGGCGCCGACCTGGACATCGTGGCCGACCTGCTGGGCACCGGGCCGGACCGGCTGGACGGGCCACTGGCCGAACTCGTCCGGGTCGGCGTGCTGCGCGGTACACCCCCGGGCGGCCGGTTGTCGTTCCGCACCCCCGAATTGCGCGACGCCGTGCACGACACCATCCCCGAGACGCTGCTGCGCGATCGGCATGTGCGGGCCGCCCGCCGGCTCGGCGACTACGGCGCGCCGCCGACGCGCGTCGCCGAACACCTGTTGCGGATCGACACGTTGCACGTGGACGAGCACGCGTGGGCGGGCGCCGTGCTCTACGAGGCGGGCCGGGCCGCGCTGGAGGCGGGCGCGACGTTGCGCTGCGCCGAATACGCCCGGCGCGCGCTGCGCGACGACCCGGCCGCCGAACACCGGGCGCGCCTGCTCGTGTTGCTGGGCCGGGCCGAGGTGCCCACCGCGCCCGAGGCGGCCGCACGGCACCTGGAGGAGGCGCTGCGGCTGCTCACCGATCCCGGCGAACGGGCCGAAGCAGTACTGGAGTTGTGCCACGCGCAGGTGCTGCGCCAGGGGGACAGTGTGGAGGCGGTGATGCGGCCCGCCCGGGACGCGGCGGCGCGGCTCGGCGAAGTGGCCGAGCGGGACTGCCCCGACCCGGACGTGCGGCTGCGGCTGCGGGCCATCGCGCACCTGGGCGGACCGACCGCCGAGGCCCGATCCGACCGGGAGGCCCGCTCCGGTCTCGACCGCGCCGCCGCCGAGGTCACCGGGGTCACCGCGGGCGAGCGCGAACTGCTCGCCGCGTTCGCGTCGGACAGCGCATGCCGGGCCGAGCCCAGCGGCATCGCGCTGGACCTGATCGAACGCGCGCTGGCGGGCGAACCGCCCCGGGGCAGCGCGTCGGCGCTGCTCCTGCTGCGCAGCGTGGTGGTGCTCGCCTGGGCCGGCCGGCTGGACGAGGCCCGCACGTGGGCGGGCAGCCTGACCGCGGCGATCCCGATCGGCCCGGCCCACTCGCGGATCGGCCTGCCCACCGTGGTCGCGCACTGCCTGTGCGCGGACATCGCGCTGCGCGCCGGGAACCTGGCCGAGGCGCTGGCCGAGGCACGCACCGCCGGCCGGCTCGCGCGCGGCCCCGAACTGTCCGCGCTCACCCAGCTGACCAGGGTGCAACTGGCGCGCATCCGGGTGGTGTTGGGCCAGTACGACGCGGCGACCACGATGTTGCGCGGGGCCCTGGGCGTGCCGCGCGCACGGGCCACCGCGCTGGGTGTGCGGGCCCGATGTAGGTACGCGGCCGGGGACCCGCGCGGGGCCCTGGCCGACCACCTCGAGTGCGGCCGACGGCTGACCGAACTGGGCATCGTCAACCCGGCGCTGAGCGACTGGCGCGGCGGCGCCGGCCTGGCCCTGGTGGACCTGGACCGGCGGGCCGAGGCGGCGCCGCTGTTCGAGGAGGGCCTGGAGATCGCCCGCCGCTGGGGCGCGCCCGCCCCGATCGGCGAGGCGTTGCGCCACCGGGCGCGGATCGAGGGTCCGCGCGGCGCCATCCGGCTCCTGGAGGAGTCGGTGGCGATCCTTGAGCACTCCGGTGCCCGGCTGCAACTGGCGGAATCCCTGGTCGAGTCGGGCCGGGTGTACGCGCTGGCCGGTCAACCGGCGGCGGCCCGCGTGGCGTTGCGGCGCGGCATGGGGCTGGCCCAGGAGTGCGGTTGGGATCTGCTGGTGGAGCGGGCGCACAAGGATCTGCTCGCCTGCGGCGGCCGGTTGCGCCGGACCAGCCTGTCCGGCCCCGGCTCGCTGACCCCCTCGGAGCGGCAGATCGCGGAACTGGCCGCGGCGGGGCACACCAACCGGGCGATCGCCGAGTCGTTGTGCGTCACGCGCGGCACGGTGGAGGTGCATCTGACGCACGTCTACCGGAAGTTGGGCATCTCGGGCCGCACCGCGCTGTCCACGAGACTGGCCTCGACGCAGTGACGGTGACGCGCGTCACCCGACGCCCCCGCAGGGCGAACCTCCCTTACGACGTGGGTATTCGGCCGACCACCGCGAAGCCGAGGAGCAGGGTGAAGCCGTCGGCGGCGACGAAGCGCTCCCACGCTGCCATCGCCCGGGCGTAGGTCCCCAGGCCCAGCGCGCCCCGCTCGACCAGCGGAAGCAGGCGCTCGGGGGACAACTGCGGGGCGAGCGCGGCCGCGCCGCCGACCTCGTCGCTGGTGTACGCGAACGGGCGCACGGTGATCCCGGTCAGGCCCGCGCGGCGCAGGATCCGGGGCAGCCGGCGGGCCACCAGGCGATCCCCGCCGTCGGCGGCCTGGGCGGTGCCGAGCGCGCGGTAGGCGTCGGCGGACAGGGCCGACAGGTCCGGGTCCGCGCAGCCCCACAGCCCGGCGTCCACGTCGATCACGGCCAGCACGCCGCCGGGCCGCAGCAGCGCGGCCAGTGCCCGGGCGGCGCCTACCGGGTCGGCCAGGTGCTGGAACACATAGCGGGCCAGCACCAGGTCGAACGAGTCCGCCGGCAGCGGTGGTTCGGCCAGATCGCCCGCCACGTAGTCGATCCCCGCCTCGGGCGCCTCGGCCCGGGCCACCGCCAGCAGCCGCTCGTCCGCGTCCAGACCCACCAACCGGGTTCTTGGATCGGCCAGTTCGGCGCGCAGTCGGCGGGTGACCGCCCCGGTTCCGCAACCGGCGTCCAGCACCGCGCCGGCGACCGTGGGGGCCGTGTCCCGCAACACCCGCCACTCGTGTGCCCAGCTCAGCTCGGCCTGGATCTCCAACCGGCGCACCTCGGCCGGCACCCCGCCGAGTTCGGCCTGCGGCCGATAGCTGCCCCCGGGGCGGGCCGGGCCGATCACGGCCGACCACCGGTGGTGAGCGGGTGTGCGGTCATCAGCAGGCCGTCCCTGGGCCGCAGGGTCACCAGCGCCTCGGGCACCACCGGATGCCCGGCCACGCCGCGCAACTCCAGCCGCTGCAACACCGTGGCCAGCACCAGGACCGCCTCGGTCAGGGCGAACGACTGGCCGATGCACACCCGGGGCCCGCCGCCGAACGGTACGTAGGCGTGCGCGGGCCGGGCCACCCGGGCGGTCGCGGTGAAGCGTTCCGGGCGGAAGAGTTCGGGGTCCTCCCACACCGCGGGGTGCCGGTGCAGGGTCCACGGGCTGATGCACACGAGGGTGCCCTCGGGCACGTGGCGGCCGTCGAGCACGTCGTCGGCCGCGGCCCGCCGGGAGATCAGCCACACCGGCGGATACAGCCGGATCGCCTCCTCCAGGCAGCGCCGGGTCAGCTCCAGGCGGGGCAGGTCCGCGGCCCGGGGCGGCCGGCCGGCCAGTACCTCGGCCAACTCGGCTCGGACCGCCGCCGCGGCGTCCGGATGGCGGTCGAGCAGGTGCACGGTCCAACTCAGCGCCTTGGCCGTGGTCTCGTGCCCGGCCATCACCATGGTCAGCACCTGGTCGTGCAGTTCGCGGTCGCTCAGCGCGTCCCCGTGCGCGTCCCGGGCGCCGAGCATCGCGTCGAGCAGGTCGGCGGGCCGATCCGTCGGCGGGCCGGTGTAGCGCCGGGCGGCGACGAGCATGCCGACGACGCGGGCCAGGAAGGTCTGCGCGGCGGTGTACCGCCGGCGCAGCAGCGCCAGGTCCGCGTCCGCGACGGTCGGCGTGCCCGGTTCGCCGTCGAAGTGGCCGATGAAGCGGTTGATGTCGTCCACCGCACGGCCGAACCCCTGTCCCGCCGCGGCCAGATCGGCGCCGAGCAGCGCGTCCGCGACGATCCGCAGAGTGAGTGCGGTGAAGTCGTGGTCGACGCGGATGGTCCGCCCCTCCTCGGCGGCCCGCTCCCACGCGTCGGCCAGGTCCACGGCCGCGTCGGTCATCAGCGTGTCGAACTCCTCCACCCGACGCGGCCGAAACGCCGGCGCGCACAACCGCCGTTGCCGCTCCCAGGCGGGGCCGTCGCTGGTCAGCAGGCCCTTGCCGAGCAGCGGGGTGAGCATGAAGTCGTCCGGGGTGCCGGCCTTCGTCCACGCGGTGTAGTTGTCCTTGAGGATGTGCCGGACCAGGTCGGGGCGATTGACGAACCACACCACCTCGCCGCGCGTGCGATGGCTGCACAGGTCGCCGAACTCGGCGGCGAGCGTGGTGAGGAAGGCGAGCGGGTCGACCCGGATGTCGGCCAGGTCGAGGTCGTCGGCGGGGCCGGGCGGCCGGGCGTGGACGGGTGATCCGAGCGGTCCGGGTGATCCTGGTGGACCGGAGTGGAGGGGCGATCCGGGCACGGGGGCCTCCTGGGTGCGATAGCGGCCGAACTCGCGGGCGTGGTCGGGTGCCGTGGCGGTGAACCCACCGCCCGCGGCCTCACGTCATCTGACGCTGGACGAGCTGGTGGAACAGACCGTCCTCGTCGGCAAGCAACTGGTCCGGCGGCCCGGACTGGACCACGCGCCCGGCGTCGAGCACCACGATGCGATCGGCCTGCATCACCGTCGACAACCGGTGCGCGATGATGATCCGGGTGGCGTTCAGCCGCCGAGTGCTCTGGGTGACCACCTCCTGGGTGCGGTTGTCCAGCGCGCTGGTCGCCTCGTCGAAGAACAGGATGCGCGGCCGGCCGATCAACGCCCGGGCGATCATCAGCCGTTGCCGCTGGCCGGCCGACAGGGTCACCGCGCCGTCGGAGAGCACGGTGTGCATGCCCATCGGCATCCGGCCCAGGTCCTGGTCCAGTCCGGCCATCTCGGCCGCCTCCCAGGCCTCGTCCAGGGTGTAGTTGCGCAGTCCGCAGATGTTGTGGAGCACGCTGCCGGCGAACAGTTGCCCGTTCTGCAACACCACGCCGAACTGCCGCCGCACCGCCGCCACGTCCAGCGACGCGAGGTCCTGGCCGTCGTAGAGCACCGAGCCGGTGGTCGGCTGCTCGAAGCCGATCAGCAGCCGCAGCAGGGTGGACTTGCCGCAGCCGGTGGGCCCGACGATGGCGACGAACTCCCCGGGCCGGGCCCGCAGGTTCACGTCGTCCAGCACCGGTGGGGCGTCCGGCGCGTAGCGGAAGGACAGCCGGCTGACCTCGATGCCGCCGTACAGATCGCCCGGCGGCTGCTTGGACTCCAGCACCTCGGGCAACTCGGCGAGCACCGGCTGCACCCCCTCGAACAGCGGTACCGCCGCCGCCATCATCGTGATGCTCGCGGTCATCTGCAGCATCGAGCCGAGCATCAGGGCGTAGGCCACGCTGAACGACAGGAACCCGCCGACGTCCAACTCCCCGTCGGCGGGGCCGGAGACCATCGCGAACAGGAGCAGCGTGCACAGCAGCAGATAGCCCGAGTTGAACACCGTGACCGTGTTCTGCAGCCGCCGGGTGCGCACCGACAACGCCCGGCTGCGGGCGAAGCCCATCGCCCAGAACGCGAAGGCCCGGTCCTCGGCCGCCGCCACCCGCAGTTTGGGCAGCCCGATGAGCAGTTGGAACATCCGGCCGGACAACTCGTGCTCCTCGGCCATCAGTTCGCGCTGGCGGCGCATCTGGCGCAGCCCGGCGACCGCGCACACCGCGCCGCCCAGGGCGGCGAGCAGCAGGGCGAGCAGCGCCAGCGGCACGCTGTAGAAGAACAGCAGGCCCAGGTTGACCAGGAAGATCAGACACGCCGGCACGAACAGCGCGGTGACCCCGCTGAGGATCTCGCGCAGCGCGCTGATGCCCAGCGCGGCGCTGCTCAACGACCCGGAGGAGACGGACGCGAAGAACCCGGTGGGCAGGCGCAACAGCCGATCCCACACGGCGGCCTGGGCGATCGCCTCGAACCGCCCCTCGACCCGCAGCAGCGAGAGGTTCTGCACCGCGGACAACACCGCCGCCAAGAGCGCGGAGGCGAGCAGCACCACGCACATCTGGGTGACCAGGACCCGGTCGCCCTGCGGAACGAACACGCCGAGCACCTTCCCCGTCAACACCGGTACCGCCAGCCCGAGCAGCGCGGCGCCCAGGCCGCAGGCGAACAGCACGAGCACGTCGACCGTGCTGCCGCGCAGGCCGAAGCGCAGCAGGGTGCGGGCGCCGCCGGGGCGTTCGGGCAGGGCCGGATAGAACATGGTTGCCCGGTGCTCCAGGCGGGCCGCCCGGGCGCGGTCCACCGGCGTCCAGTCGGTGCCGGTGGGGTCGAGCACGTGATAGCGCCGACGCCGCCACATCAGGGCCACCGGACGGCGGGCGTCGGGGTCCCCGTCCGCCGGGCGGATGTGCCCGACCAGCGGGCCGGAGTCGGTACGCCACCAGCGACCCGTGAGCGCCACGTCGCGCACCCGGAAGCCGGAGGAGACGGCGATCCGCTCCAGCGGGTCCAGCCGGGCGTCGGCGGCCTCCGAGGTGCCGCCCCGGGTGATCGTCACCCCGCTCGCCTGCCCGACCACCCGGGCCACCGCGAGGTAGTCGTCCTGGTCGGCCGCGTCCAGGCCGACTCGGTGCACCGGCCGGTAGGGGTCCAGGACCGCGCCGAGGGCGCGCGAGGAGCGGCGCAGCGCGTCGGCATCGACCTCGCGGCGCGCGTCCAGCTCCCGGCAGGCGTTGCCGCGCCGGCCGCGCAGGCGTTCGTCCACGCGCTGCATCAGGGTGTGCTGGTGGTGGGCGAGGTCGTTGGCGAACGGGGCCTCGGTGAGCACGTCCAGGGTGCGGACGACGTGCACGAGCGCGCCGCCGACCGAGTACAGCCAGTCGGCCGCGCCGATCGCCAGCCGGCCGCCGAAGCCGACCGTGGCGCCCGCGTCGGGGATGTCGTCGGCCGGGGCGTCCCCGTCGGCCTCGTCCGGCCCGCCGATGGTCACCGACCCGGACAACACGCGCACCCACAGCGTGCCGGCGACCGAGCGGGCCGCGCCGTCGGCGGGCAACTCGGCGCCCTCGCCCGCTTCCAGGGCGGTGAAGGTACGCGGCGGCAGGCCCATCCGGACCGCGTCGGCCAGCGCGCCCAGGCCCCGGTCCAGGCCCGCCGCGAAGCGGCCCGCGAACGCCGCGTCGGCCGCGGCGGCGGCCAGTACGTCGGCCAGCGGCGCGGCCCGCACCGTCCCGCCGGGCAGCGGTTTGCCCAACATCGCGGTACCGCCGGCCGGCGCCCCGCACAGCACCGTCCCGGCCCCCACCCGGCACAGGAACTGCCAACGCCCGCCCTCCTCCCGGGTGGTGGCGAACACGTCCACCATGCCGGCGGTGACGAACCAGACCTGGAGGGCGCCGTCCAGTGCGCAGGCCCCGGCGAGTTCGGGGCCGAGCGCGGCACCGAGCGCGTGCAGGTCCGGCGGCGCGTCGTCGGGCGGCTCGGCGGGCTCGAAGCCCTGCGTGGGCGCGGTCATCCTTCCTCCTCTTTTCCGTGGGGGACGCCCGGTTCGTGGGGAGCGCGGCCCGCGTCGGGGGTGCTCGGACGGTCGGTGGGCGTGCGGCGCGCCGGGCTACAGGTCGCGGATCAGTTCGGCGTACGGGCCGGGGATGCCCGCCAGCGTGTGGTGGTCGCCGCGCTGGGCGACCCGGCCCTGTTCGAGCACCACGATCTCGTCGCTGTCGCGCACCGTGGACAGCCGATGCGCGATGATCACGCACGCGCAGCCGCGTCGGCGCAGGTTGTCGTCGATGGTCGCCTCGGTCTGCGCGTCGAGTGCGCTGGTGGCTTCGTCCAGGACCAGCACGCTGGGGTTGCGGACCAGGGCGCGGGCGATCTCCAGGCGCTGGCGCTGGCCGCCGGAGAAGTTCTTGCCGCTCTCCGCGACCGCGCTGTGGATGGTGCCGGGCCGGGCCGCGACCACGTCGTACACGGCCGCGTCGCGCAGCGCCGCGACCACCGTCTCGTCCGGGATCGAGTCGTCCCACAGCGTGACGTTGTCCCGCACGGTGCCCTCGAACAGGAAGATGTCCTGGTCCACGAATGCCACCGCGGTGCCCATCACGTCGCGCGGATAGTCCCGGCGCGGCCGGCCGTCGAACAACAGCTCGCCGCTCCACGGTTCGTACAGCCCGGCGATCAACCGGCTCACCGTCGACTTGCCGCTGCCCGAGCCGCCGACCAGGGCGACCCGCCGCCCGGGGCCCACCCGCAGCGAGAAGTCGTCGAGGAGCGGTTTGCCCAACGGGCTGTAGCCGAAGGTGACATGGGACAACTCGACCCGGCCGGCGAGCACCGTGGCCGGCTCCTCGGCGCCGGAGCCGGCCCGACGGTCGCGCTCGTCGTCGAGGAACTCGGGCGCGGGCGGGAACTTCTCGATGTCCTTGAGCCGATTGAGGTCGGCGGTCACGTCCTGCAACCTCGGCCCCAGGTTCGTCAGTTGGGCCACGGGCCGGCTGAACGAGTTGACCAGGGTCTGGAAGGCGACCAGCAGGCCGATCGACATGTGCCCGTCGATCGCCCGCAGGCCCCCGATCCACAACAGCAGACCGCTGTCCACGGCGGCGAGCAGCGGCGGTACCACGGCCAGGATCGAGGTGGGCGCGCCCAGTGCCTGCTGTCCGGAGACCACCCGCGCCTGGAATCCGGCCCAGCGCTTGAAGTAGTCGCCCTCGGCGCCGGAAGCCTTCAGCGTCTCGATCAATTGCAGGCCGTTGAACGACGCCGACACCAGGCCCGAGCGGTCCGCGCGCAGCCGGGCCACGGTGTCGGTGCGCATCCGCGAGACCAGTTTGAGCACCACGATGTTGAGCATCGCCACGCCGACCCCGACCAGGGTCAACTGCGCGTCGTACGTCCACAGCAGGCCCGCGTAGACCACCACCAGCAGCATGCTGACCACCGTGGTGGCCACGTCGCGGGACAGGATCTGCGCGATGGTGTTGTTGGCGGAGACCCGCTTGCTGATCTCGGCCGGGTTGCGCTGGGTGAAGAACACCACGGGCAGCCGCAGCAGATGGCGCACCACGCGGACCGAACTGCGGATCGAGGAGGCGGATTCGACCCGCAGCAGATGGGTCTGTTGCAGCATGGTCAGCGCGATGGTCACCGCCGCCGCCAACCCCATGGAGGCGAGCAGCGCGGGCAGGAAGGAGTGGTCCGCGCCGGTGAGCACCCGGTCGATGAACACCCGGGTGAACGCGGGCGCGGCCAGGCCGGGCAGGATCAGCAACAGGCTGGCCAGGAGCGCGAGCAGCAGCGCGCCGCCGCTGCTGCGATAGCGCGCGCGCAGATCGGCGAGCAGCCGGGGCGGGTGCCCGCCGCGCCGGAACTCCGGGCCCGGCTCGAAGGTGAGCACGATGCCGGTGAACGCGACGTCGAACTCCTCGGTGGTGATCGACCGGCGGCCCTGCGCGGGGTCGTTGAGCCGCACCATCGGCCGCCCGAGCCGGCGCGTCATGCCCTCGTAGACGACGAAGTGATTGAACTTCCAGAACAGGATGGCCGGCGGCCGGTTCCGGGCCAGTGCCGCGGTCTCCATCTGCATGCCGCGCGCGATCAGTCCGTACGAGCGCGCCGCGCGCAGCAGGTTCGCCGCCTTGGCGCCGTCCCGGGAGACCCCGCACGCGTGTCGCAACTCCTCCAGCGGGACGAAGCGGCCGTGGTGGGCGAGCACCATGGCCAGCGCGGCGGCGCCGCACTCGACGCCCTCCAGCTGGATGACCGTGGGCGTGCGTACCGACATCCGGCGCTCGGCGGACTCGCGGCGGCGGCGACCGCGCTCGGGCGGGGCGGGCGGCGCGCCGGCGGGCGGTGGCGAACTGGTGGTGGTCATCCAGGAAGCAGCCAATCGAGCGGGCGCTCGCCGGGCAGGCGGGCGAAGCCGGTGATGGGGGTCTGCGAGTCGATCCGGAACGGCGGGCCCGACTTGTTGGTCCAGCGGTAGCCGCTGAGCGTGCGCGGGTCGGTCTCCAGGTCGACGGTGACCCGGACCGCGCCGCCGGCGGACAGCAGCCGGCCCGCGGCCTGTTGGTCGCCGCCGAGGAAGTCGGCCACCTGCTGGGCGGTGTACGGGAACTGGTCGATTGCGGTGATCCGGCCGCGCAGCAGCCCGAACGCCTGGGAGGGCGCGGACTGTACGGACACGTCCACCTGGGTGCCCGGGCGCAACATGCCCGCGCTGCGCGGGGATACGAACAGCGTGGCCAGGAGCCGGTCGTCGTTGGCGTCGGTGCGCTCGACGGTCATGAACGTGGTGCCGACGGAGATGTATTGGCCGCTGGAGACGAGCAGGCCGATCACCCGGCCGGCAAACGGCGCCCGGACGATCTGCGTGGCGCCCTGCGCGTCGACCACGGACAGCACCGGGGTGCCCTTGGGCACGAGCGTGGCCGAGTCGACGAACAGGTTGGACACCAGGCCGGTTTGCGGGCTCTGCACACGGGAGACGCCGAGCGGATGGGTGAGGATGCCGGGCACCTCGACCTTGCGTGGCAGGGTGCCGCCCGCCGACCAGGCTGCGGTGGCGCCGAGGAGCAGGGCCAGGGCGAGCAGCAGCGCCCAGGCACGGGTGCGGACCAGGCGGATGGGCGCGTCGAGTTCCTCGGGGGCCTTCAGCCCCTCCAGGGCCTCGCGACGGAAGTTCATGGCCGTCCCCCTCCGGGCCCGCCCGGCACGGCGGTGTTCGGCTCCGGGCCGATCGTGCCGAGCAGGAACTCGCCGACGGTGCCCTCGCGTTCCCATCGGTTCCCGGTGGCGAGGGCGAACAGGTCGGAGTCGCCGCCGCCGAGCCCGCACCCGCCCAGGCCCATCGCGGTCGCGACCAGGTACATCGTCTGGTAGAGCACCCCGACGTGTTTGAGCACGAGCGCGTAGCCCATCGTCTGGTACTTCCACATCACCCGCCCGAACCGCGCGCTCACCAGCAGCACGACCTGCGGCGGTGTGCTCATCAGCGCGGTGGCCCGGGCGATCTCGGACAAGCGGCCGACCGCCGGGCCGGGGTCGGCGACGTGTTCGAGGCGATGATCGCGAGGGTCGTAGTGGTACAGGCCCGGGGGCACCCCGACCACGTTGTTCACCAGCGGATACAGCTCCAGTTCGTGACAGCGCCCGCCCGACGGGTAGGGCCGGTCGCCGACCTCCTGGCGGTCCTCGTGCAGCACGGCGCGATTGCGTGCCGTGCGGTACAGGAACTCACCCAGCTGCGCGAGGGTCAGCGGCTTCGTGTCGTCGTGCGCGCGCACCGAACGGCGGCCCTCCAGCACCTCGGTCAGCGGCGGGTCGGCCCGGCGGACCGCGTCCGGGTCGGGGCGGGGCAGGTCGACGGTCGGTCCGTCGAACGCCGGGCGGACTACCGGCAGGGGCGGCTCGGCGGCGGCCCGCCAGTAGGTGCCGCCGTAGGGCAGGTCGTGCCGGCCGGCCCGGGTGCGCCCGTGGAACCACAACTCGTGCGGCGACCACCGGGCCCGGTCCGGATCGGCGTCCTCCTGCTCCGGATCGACCAACAGGCCGTGCCGGGCCAGCAGTTCGAGGGCGCGCGCAGCGCCGGGCGGCAGTGCGCCGGCATCGTGGTGCGGCAGCGCGGCCACCAGCCCGGCCAACGCCGGGTCGAGCAGGTCGGCGGCGACCGGGGCCAACGGCGACTCCAGGACGGTGTGTTCGCCCTCGCGGCGGAGCACCGCGAAGCGGGACAACCGCCGGGTCGCCGGATCGGGGGCGCTCGCGCCGCGGGCGAGCGGGGCCGGTGGGGCGAGCGGACGCAGCGCGAGGACGGGTCGGCCGGCCACCTCCAGGGTGGTGCTCAGCCACCCGCCGGCGCGCAACCGCTGGAGCAGCGCGGGCAGTTTCAGCAGGGCGCCCTCGCCGTCGCGGTCGAGCACGGCCCGGTGCAGGTCGTCCTCGCTGCTCGGGCGGTCGGCGAGCAGCGCGACGGCCGCGGCGACCCCCGGGGTCAACACGCCCAGGGACAGTCCGCGCGGCCCGAGGAAGAGCAGGGTGGCGCCGGCGTCGTTGGTGCTCGCCCGCGCGTTCGGATGCAGGGCGATGCGTTCCACCGGCACCGTCGTCGCGGCGCCGGCCGCGTTCGGCGGGATACCGAGGCTGGTCATGGAACCTCCGGGGCAGGTCGGGCCGGGCCGGATCGGTTACGCGGCGGGAGCGGCCCGGACGGAGCGGGCGGAGCAGGCGGTGCGGGCGGAGCGGTGCGGGGCCGGCCCGGCCCGGCCGGGCCGACCGGGCGCGAGCGCGCCGACGGTCGGCCCGGACCCGGGCCATGGGCACGGGAGGTGCTCAGAAGAAGACGCTGTACGGGTTGAGGTCGGCCTCGGGCACCGGCGCGGCCAGCCAGCCCAGCCGCACGGGCGTGTCGTACATCCGTCCCGGACCCAACCGGCGCCAGAAGTGCCGCAGCCCGGGGACCATCACCTTGGCCACGTTCAACTCCAGGTCGGGCAGGGTCTGGTCGAGCACGATCACCTCCAGGTCGACCGCGCGCAACCGCTCCACCGTGCCGCGGATGTCGCGCGCGATGTCGCCGCTGTGCAGGATGCCGTAGCCCTCCAGCGTGGTCTGCGGCAGATGCCGCGCGGGCAGCGCCCACGGCTCCGCCTCGGCGGTGGCGGTGTGCAGCCAGGCCAGGGTGTGCGGGTCGTCCTCCCAGTAGGCGGTGCTGCCGTCCGGATTGCGGTTGATCACCGCGGGCAGGAACTGGTTCACCTCGGTGAGCGCGCGCAACACCGCGATCCGCACGTCCAGGTGGGCGCCGAAGCCGAGGAGGATGTCCTCCACCGGGTGGTCGGTGCGCCGGGAGACCGCGGCGAACGTGGGCACGCCCAGGTCGGTGGTGATGTCGACGACCTCCAGGGTGCGCTGCATCCCGGCGTAGAAGTCGCGCAGGCTGTCCACGTACGGCTCGTGCAGCGAGTCCAGGTCGAAGCCCGGGCGCAGCGCCCGGTTGTACCACCACAGGCCGACCGCGTCCCGCTCGCAACTCTCGAACAGGCCCTGCATGATCGCCTCTTCGAGGGTGTTCCCCGAGGCGTTGCCGTTGCCGTCGCTGAAGCAGTAGAAGTGCTCGTTCAGGTCGGGGTGGCCGAACCAGGAGTAGCCGGCCGGCACCAGGCGGGGCCGGTCCTCGGTCAGCGACCAGGCCCGGGTCCAGTTCAGCCGGCGCTTCTCGTCGAATCGTTCCGGCACGATGTGCAGGCGCCCGGCCGACTCGCGGTTCCACTCCTCGCGCGTCTCGTACTGGGTGTCGGAGTAGAGCAGCAGGTCGTACGGGTGCACGGCCAGGTCGGCGCCCAACTCCTCGAACGAACCCGGCTCGGTCCGGCGGTCGCCGCGCCACACCCCCGAGTAGCGCTCGATCGCCTCACACACCCCGCTGACCCGGGCCTGGACGTCGCTGCGGCCCTTGCCGCCGCTCTGGCCGCGCAGGTTGCGGCGCAACATGCCGATGTTGGGTCCGGGTACGGCGAAGTTGTGGCTGGCCGAGTAGCTGAAGGTGACGCCGTTGTCCACGTCGTTGAGCAGGCGCAGCGCGCTGACCGCGCCGAGCAGTCGGCTGATGTGCTTCTCCAGCCGCTTGAACGTGTCGTCGGGGCGCATCGTACGATGCCCGCCCTCGTCGTCGAACCGCACCGCCTGGTCCACGAGTTCGACCCGCGGGTCGCGGTCCAGGAGCAGCGTGGGATCGCCGCACGCGGGGCACTGCGGCTGCCGGATCAACCGGTGTTGCTCCAGCCGCCGGCTGGGTACGTGCAGCGACACCAGCACACCCTCGTAGCCGGAACGCCCCTCCGCCGCCAGGAGTTCGGCCGCGGCGGCGGCGACCAGGTGCGCGGACAGGCCCACCGACCAGGCGGTGGCGGCCACGGAGGTGCGGATCGGCTCGTCGTCGACGGTGCCGTCGGGGCGCCGCCGCAGGAAGGTCTCCACCTGCTGGTTGCCCGCCAGACGGTGGGCCAGACAGTGCCAACAACCGGTGCGCCCGGGGACCAGGTAGGGGCCGGTCCACACATCCGCCCCGGTCGGCTTCGCCGGCAGCCAGGGCAGCCCGGCGGCCCGCAACCGGGCGTCCATCGCGGCCAGTCGCGGATCGAGGTAGTCGTCGGTGAGCACCACCGTCAGGTCCGGCCCGCCCTCGGCGGGCGCCGCGCCGGTCTCCGCCGCGGTCACCGGGGTCACCGCCGCGCCGATCTCGCGCAGCGCCGCCACCACGGCGGCGGCGTCCACCGCGCCGAGCGCGGCCACCTCGATCCGCGCCCCCCGCAGCCGATGGGCCGCCTCGACCGCGTCCAGGCCCAGGCTCTCCCAGGCCGCGGCCCCGGCCCGGTCGTCGCTCGCCGCGCCGTCCACGAGGTGGCCGAAGCGCTGGAACTTCGAGATCGCGAACACCACTTCGCCCATCGTGAAGCGCTCGGCGAGCTTCTCGGTGATCTCGGCGATGGTGTGCGTGCCGTCGAGATACGGCAACACGGCCGCGACCGCCTTGCCCTGGACGAGGTAGTGGCCCTCCTCGCACAGGAGGAAGACCCGATCCGTACCGAAGGGGCGAGGGACGAGATGTGCCTTGAGTCGAGGCAGGTCCACGAATTCTCTCCCGGCGTAGTCGAATTTCCGGCAGCTTTTCCGGCAGCGGTGCCCTGCGGCCGTCGCCCGGTAATTGTTAGCGGCGTCCCGGGCGCCTGGACAAGGTCGTTCCGGCGAAATTCCGCTGTTTCTCCGGTGTGTTCGTATTGGGCCAGGGGGGTGCCCGGGTGAGCTCTATCGGAGGTGCCCGCCTAACGTTGGGGGGTACCCCGTTTGTCCTGCCGGTAGGCGGTGTTGGGCTACGGGAGGCGGGACGCAGTGCTTGGGGCAGGGGTGCCGAAATCCTGGGATCCGGCAATTAGGAGTTCGGGCATTGACGGTTCCTCGGCGCGCTCCGCATGCTTCCGGTATTGCAGCCGAACCGATCCGGACCCGATCCGAACGTGCCTCGAATCCATTGTGAATCCGAAGGCCGAGCGGGCGGAATTCGCTGCAGATCCCGAAGTCGGACCCAACGAGGGAGACTCAGATGGAGCCCAGGGACAGGGCCGCGTTCGTCAGGTCCTACACGAAGGTGCTCACCGCCGCGTGGTCGGACGACGAGTACGCGAGCCGGCTGGAGAACGACCCGCGCGCCGCGCTCGCCGAACACGGCCTCGAACTGCCCGCCGGCGCCTCGGTGCGCATCATCCGCAACGTCGAGGGTGAGCCCGACCTCGACGGCCAGGTCACCCTGTGGGAGGCCGGCACCGTCTCCGGCACGTACGAGCTGCGCGTGCCCAACTCGCCGCAGATCGAACTGCGCGAACTGTCCGAGGCCGACCTCGAATCGGTCGCCGGCGGCACCATCGAAACGCGCGACGACACCACGTACTGCTGCTGCTGTTCCCCGTGCTGCTGCTGCACCTGACGGCGCGCCGCGGCACGGCTCAGGGCGTGTCTTCACACCCCCGTCGGGCTCCGCGACGCCCGGCACCGCACCTCGCCGCCCCGGAGAAACAGGCGAATGGAACCACTGTGCACCTGCTTCTCCGGCACGCCGATGCACGGCATCCGCCCTTCGGGCTCCTCGCCGCGCTCACGCCGCGGAGCCCGACGGGGGTCTGAAGACACGCCCTAGCGAGAGGACGGCTCATGGAGCCCAGGGAAAGGGCCGCGTTCGTCAGTTTCTACGCCAAGGTGTTGACCGCGGCGTGGTCGGACGACGAGTACGCGGCCCGGTTGGAATCGGACCCGCGAGCCGCCCTCGCGGAGATGGGCTTCGAACTGCCCGCAGGCGCCACGGTGCGCATCACGCGTGAGGCCGGAGGAGAACCCGACCTCGAGGCGCAGGTGCACGCGTGGGCCGAGGGCACGAAGACCGGTCGGTACGAACTGTGGGTCCTGGACTCGCCGTTGCTGGAGACGCGCGAGCTGTCCGAAGCCGATCTCGACTCGGTGGCGGGCGGCGACGCGTACAGCTGCTCCTGCTCACCGTGCTGCACCAGCACCTGATCGACCCGGCCCGGGGACGTCCCGCCACCCCGGAACTCGACCGGCCACTGACCCGAGGTGGAGACCCATGCCCGGACCGACCGCGCCGGACGCGCGCGCACCGCACCCCTTCGGGGCACGCGTGACCCACCCGCCCGTCGGCCCCCGCCGCCGGGCGACTTCGGCCGTTCGCCGCCGGGCGGCCACGCTCGCCTGTGCCCTGCTCGTGGCCGGCGCCGCACTGGCCGGATGCGGGGACGGCACCGCCGACCCCAAACCCGCGGCGCCCCAGGCCGACGCGCCCCCCGTGGGCGTGGAACAGGCCACTCGCCTGCTCCAGGAGTACTCCGCGGCCAACACGCGGATCAACACCGCCCTGGACCCCGCCGGGGTCGACGCGATCGAGATGCCGCCCGCCTCCACCGGCAGCAAGGCGGGCCTGCAGGTGGCCAAGACCCAGGCGGTCGCGGTGCCGACGACGGGATACGTGCATCCGCGCTTCGTCTTCCCGCGCCAGAGCGGATACCCGAAGTTCTTCGTGGCGATCACCCAACTGCTGCAATCCGACACGGTCTCCCCGTCACCCAAATACCTGCTGTTCGTCCAGGAGCGCGACGGCGCGCCGTGGAAGGTCGCCTACTACCCGTTCGTCACCGACCGTTCGGAGATCCCGGACCTGGACCAGGACGCCGCCGGCGGCGCCCCCGCCGTCACCGACGGCGCCGGACTGCTCGCCGACCCCGCGGCCCTCGGCCGCGCCTACCAGGACTACGCCCAGGGCAAACGCGACCCCAAGGTGCCGCTGTCGCCCACCAAGACGCTCACCGGACAACTCACCGGCGGATGGACCGCCGGCGTCCAGGCGCTGCGCGCCAAGGGCGGCATCCTGGAGCGCGCCATTGCGCCCGACGCACCCCAATACCCGACGTATCTGCTGCGCACCCGCGACGGCGGCGTGCTGGCCTTCACCGCCGTCCAGGTCCGGGACACGATGACCTCCTCGGGCGGCAAGGACGGTGTGCCGCTGGACGCGGGCAGCCGGGAGGCGGCGCTGGCCGGCAGCCCCGAAGGAGCCCGGGCGGCGCAGTACGTGATCACCCGCCTGATTGTTTCGCTCAGCCACATCCCACCCGCCTCGGCGCCGGGCACCGGCGTGCAGCTGATCGCCTACGGCGACTACGCCCTGTCGGTCGCGGCCGGCTGAGCCCCGACACGGATCCCGAGCCCCCGTCCCGCACGCCGCAGCGCGCCCCCTTCCACCACGCCGCAGAGAGGACCCCGGATGTCGTCGCCCGCCGCACCGGCCCGCCGCCGTGAGGTCCACCTGGTCGAGCTGACCGTGATGCCGGGCGTGCGCTACAGCGCCGTGCTCGGCCAACTGCACGCGGCGGCCCGGGCGGACCCGGAACTGGCCGCCGCGGTGACCTTCCACAAGCACGTACACCTCCAGCGCGGCGCCGACGATCGGGACCGCGTCGCGCACGCGGTCCTGGACCGGCTCGACGACCCGCTCGTGATCGCCTTCACCGTCTACTTCTGGAACCGGGCGCGCACCCTGGAACTGGCCCACCGGGTCAAGCAACGCTGGCCGCGCTGCCGGGTCGTGGTCGGCGGCAACGACGTCACCCACCAGCAGCGCGCGCTGTTCGCCGAGGCGCCGTGGGTGGACGTACTGGTGCACGGGGAGGGCGAGTTGCGCTTCCGGGACCTGCTTCGGCACTTCGTCGCACACCCCGACGCCCCACTCACCGACCCCGCCCTGCGGGCCGCGCTCGGCGAGGTGCCCGGGATCAGCCTGCGCGGCCCCGACGGCGCGCCGATCGACACCGCCGACGCGCCGCGCGTGAGCGACCTGGACGCGCTGCCGTCGCCGCTGCTCGACCCCGAGGTGTGGTCGGACCGGGATTTGGCCGCCTCGCGGATGATCGTCTACGAGACCAACCGCGGCTGCCCGTACTCCTGCGCGTTCTGCTACTGGGGCGGCGCGACCAACTCCAAGGTGCGCCAATACTCCCTGGACCGCATCCGGGCCGAACTGGAACGGATCGTCACCCACGCCGGCAACGGCACCCAACTGTTCATCGCCGACGCCAACTTCGGCATCCTGCCGCGCGACACCGAAATCGCCCGGCTCCTGGTCGAGTTGTGCGCGAGCCGGCGCAAACGCCTGCTCGTGATGACCAACTGGGCCAAGAACACCAACGGCCGCGTGGTCGAGATCGCCACGATCCTGCACCGCGCCGGCCTGACCGGCGCCATCACGCTGTCGGCGCAGTCCTTCGACGCCGAGGTGCTGCAACTCGCCAACCGGACCAACATCCGGGTGGACAACTACCGGCGCATGCAACGGCAGTTCCGCGATCGCGGGATCCCCACCTACACCGATCTGATCTGGGGCATGCCGGGCGAATCGTTGGCCACTCACCTGGACGGTGTCGAGGAGGCGGTCGCCTCCGGCGGGTCCCCGGTGGTGTATCCGCTCCTGCTGCTGAACAACACCGACTACACCCACGCCCGCTTCCGCGACGAGCATGCGCTGACCACCCGCCGCATGCCGTGCGATCCCGGCAATACCGACCTGATCGCCGACGTCGTCACCGGACACTCCCGGATGGACTTCGCCGACTGGCTGCGCGGCATGGAACTGCGCATCCCGCTCACGCTGTTCCACAAGTGCCTGCTCCGCTGCACGCTGCGGGTGCTGGCCCAAGCCGCCGGCGCCCGCACCGTCGACCTGGTCGCCACGCTCGGCGAACACCTGCGCGCCGGTGGCCCGGACCCGATCGCCGCCTTCTGGTACGCCGACTACACCCGCTCGTGGCGCGAGCCGGACCGCTTCCCGCGCGAGGCGCTGTACGCCGAACTGGGCACCGAGCCGATCCACGAGGAGGTGCACTATCAGGTGATCCTGCACCGGATGGTGCGTACCCCCGAGCGCGCCCGCCGGCACGCGCACGCCGCCGTCGACGTGCTGTACGAACACCTGGGCGCCGCCGCGCTGCCCGACCGGGCCGACCTGGACGCGGTGATCGACCTCGACCTCGCCGCCGCCGCGGTCTTCCGGGCCGGCATCCACCAGGTGGCCGAGACCCACGAGTTCGCGGTGCCCGCCGCGCTGTGGGCGATCCTGCGCGAGTACGGTGACGTGCCCGAGGCGACCGGCGAGGAAGGCGCCGGCGACTTCGGCGCGGCCGTGGTCCGCGGCACCGTCACCGTCCCGGCGTTTCGCACCCACTATCCGTTCAGCCCCTACGCTCTGTCGGTCTGGCACGGCAGCGGACGCCCGATCCACGACTGCACGACCACCGCCGTCGCCACCCCCGCCGAGGCCGTCGAGCCCGCGCGCCACTGAGGGATCGCCATGACCCGCAACGTCCGTGCCGCCCTACCGATGATCTACGCCGTCGCCATCGTGGTCGGCTTCCTGATCGACACCCGGGTCGGGATCGCCGTCTGCATCGTCGGCGGCATGCTCGTCGGCCTCGCCTACACCATGCTGCGCCGCTCCTGAGCCCCTGCGGCCGTCGACCCGGAGTATGTGACCCACGACCGCCGGAATGCCGTCGCCCGCACCGCCGCGTCGCCTATCCTCGTCCCGGATACGGGGGTGGGCGCGGTGACAGTGGACGAGACGAAGCGGCCCGCGGTGCTGCTGGCCGACGACGATGTCGCCATCACCGCGCAACTGGGGCCGCTGTTGGAACGCTCCGGATTCGACGTCCGGATCGTGCACGACGGCGCGGCGGCGCTCACCGCCGCCGGCACCGCACCGGTCCCGGACGTGATCGTCCTGGACGTGCTGATGCCGCTCCTGGACGGGCGCGAGGTGCTGCGCCGCATTCGGCGCTCCGGCGCGTGGATCCCGGTCATCCTGCTGACCCAGGTCGGCGAGTCCACCGAGCGTGCCATGGCCCTGGAGGAAGGGGCCGACGACTACCTCAACAAACCGTTCGACCCGTACGAACTGGTGGCCCGCATGCGGGCGTTGTTGCGCCGCTCCGGACGCGGACTGCCACCCCTCGCCGGCGCGCGCACACTTAGGGCCGGCGCGTTGCGGGTGGACCGGACCGCCCGCCGGGCCTGGCTGGGCGAGCGGGAGCTGACGCTCACCCCCAAGGCCGGTGCGTTGCTGGACTACCTGGTCACCCACCCCGACGAACTGCTCTCCCGCGAACGGCTGATGGAGGTGCTGTGGGGCTGGGAATCGGCCAGCACGACGCGGGCGGTGGACAACCGGGTGGCGGAACTGCGGCGGGTGCTCGGCGACGACACCGCGGCGCCGCGCTGGATCGAGACGGTCACCGGCGAGGGATACCGCTTCGTCGCGCGCGTCGAGGCGGCCGGGTGAGCCGCCGCCGACGGATCGTCCTGCTCGGCGCGGCGGCGGCGGCCTACCTGGCCGCCGTGACGGCCGCCGCCGTCTTCGCCGGTGACCTGCGCGTCTACGTACGCTTCGCCCCCGTCCTGGGCGTGGCCGTGCTCGGTCTGCTCGCCGCCGGCGCCGGCGTGCTGGTGATCGGGGCCCGCCGGCGGGTCGCCGAGGCCGCGGAGCGCGCCCGCGCCGCCGCGGCGGCCGAACACCACCGCTTCCTGCGCCGGTTGGACCACGAACTGAAGAATCCGCTCACCGCGATGCGCCTGGGCCTGGCGAATCTCGCCGCCGACAAGGACACCGGCCCCGACGGTCCGCTCGCCGGCGTGGGGGAGCAGGTCGCCCGGCTCGCCCGGATCACCGGCGACCTGCGCAAGCTCGCCGACATCGAATCCCGCCCACTGGAGCGGGTGGCGGTGGACGTGGCCGTACTCCTCGACGCCGCCGGCGAGACCGGCCGCGACCTGCCCGGCGGCGCCGACCGGCGGATCACCGTCTCGGTACCGCGCGTGCCGTGGCCGCTGCCCACCCTGGCCGGCGACCCCGACCTGCTCGAACTGGCGTTGGAGAACCTGGTCGGCAACGCGGTCAAGTACAGCGACCCGGGCTGCGCGATCGAACTGCGCGCGTTCGAGGAGGACGGCTACGTGGTGGTCGAGGTCGCGGACACCGGACGCGGCATCCGCGCCGACGAACTCCCCAACGTATGGGAGGAGTTGGTCCGAGGCAGCGACGCGCGCGGCACCCCGGGCAGTGGCCTGGGGCTGGCCCTTGTGCAGGCCGTCGTGCTGCGCCACGGTGGTCGTACCGAACTTCGCAGCCTGCCCGAGTCGGGCACCGTGGTGCGCCTTCGGCTGCCCACGTCGTGAGGGTGTATCGGAACCGGGTACCCGTGTCGCAGATCCGGTAGACGGTTGCCACACCGCTGCGACGGACGGTCTCTACCGTAGTGAGCACAGGCCGAACCGGCCCTTCGGAACCGGCCTTTCCACATGGGGGAGAGAACCGAGATGCGTATTCGTACCGTGCTGCCCGCGATCGTGCTGACCGCCGGCGTCGTCGTCGGCGCCATCGCCTGCGAGGCGGGTGTGGAGAAGAAGGACAAGGCCGCGCCGGCCACCACCGCGCAGGGCACCGGGTCGCCGGCGCCGACCTCGGCGAGCGAGCGGCCGAGCACCTCGTCCACGTCGAGCACGCCGGTCGCGCCGCAGACCGGTAGGACCGCCCCCTCGACGCCGGCGGCGCCGGTCACGCCGAAGGGGAACGACACGATCGTGTTCACCGGCAGCGGCGAGAAGCCGACCACCGACTGCACCGGTCGTGACGTGCGGATCGAGGGCTCCACGATCGCGCTCACGCTCACCGGCTTCTGCAAGAGCCTGACGGTCACCGGCGGCGACGGCGACAGCATCGAGGTGGCCTGGTTCGACAAGATCACCGTCTCCGGCACGAACCACCTGGTGATGTACGGCACGAAGCCGGACGGCAGCGTGCCGCAGATCAACGACAACGGGTTGAGCAACCGGATCACCAGCAGGGGATGAGACGACGGGCGGCCGCGACGGTGGGGGACGGCCGCCCGTCCCGGAAGGGGTTCGGCTCGGCGCGTGTGATTCGCTGTTCGTCATGAGCATCACCTGGATCACGCGCGTCGAGACCGACGCCGACATCGCCGCCGTCCGAGCCATCGTGCGGGCCGCGTTCGGGTCACCCGCCGAAGCCGATCTGGTCGATGCGCTGCGAAGCGATCCGGCCTGGATCCCGGGCCTGTCGGTGGTCGCCGTCGACGGCGACAACCGGCCGGTGGCGCATGCGCTGCTCACCCGCTGCCACATCGACGACCGGCCGGCGCTGTGCCTGGCGCCGGTGGCGGTGTCGCCCGAATACCAGAAGTCCGGCGCCGGCTCGGCGGTCGTGCGCGCGGCGCTCGCGGCGGCGAAGGAGCTGGGCGAGCGGCACGTGGTCGTACTGGGGCACCCGGAGTACTACTCGAGGTTCGGGTTCACTCGGGCATCGGAGCACGGCATCGGTCTGACCATCGAGGTCCCGGACGATGCCCTGATGGCGCTGACGTTGGACGCCGACGACCCGCTGCCCGGCGGGACCGTCCACTACGCGGGGCCGTTCGGGATCTGATCGGTCTTCGATCGGTCTTCGATCGGTCTTCGCCGTATTCGGCGCCCTCTCTTCGGAGGGGGCGCCGTTTCGTCTTTTCGGGGGTATTTCGCTTTTTGATTTCCTGGGGAAATGGTGAGGAAACGTTTCTCTTGATGATCGATACAGTCGATTGATGTTCGATCATGCACGATTATGAACGATGCATGATTGCCCGGTCAAGGCTGTGAGCAGGTGGAATACCACACAGTCAGAGATCGAACACATACAGCTACGCTGAATCCAGGCCGCCGGTGTCGGAACCGAAAGGCTCTGCCCTGTGTGTGTTCCGGATGGATTCCGTTCACGGGCGGTTCATTCCGTCGATTCCGCGCCCATGCGGTTCCGCTATTCCGCCGCGGCGATATCCCGGCCGGAAAAAACGTCACTGCTGCACGACGATCCACGCTCCATCGAAAGGAACGACCCCGCGATGCGTAGTCTTCACACCGGTCACCCCCGAGTACGCCGTCGTCGCCTGGCGACCCTCACCGCGTTACTCGTGTGCGTGGCCACCGCCTGGATCGGTTCCCCGGCCGCCACGGCGGCCCCCGCTGCCGGGCCGGTGAGCCCGGCCCTGGTCACCACGACCGCCCACCCCGGCAACCAGGTGGCGCTCACCTTCGACGACGGGCCCAGCCCGCAGTACACCCCCCAACTGCTCCAGGTGCTGAGGAAGCACCAGGTCAAGGCGGTGTTCTGCCTGGTCGGCGAGCAGGTCGAGTGGCAGCAGGCGCAGGTGCGCGCGATCGTCGCCGACGGCCACACCCTGTGCAATCACACCTACCGCCACCGCGACCTCACCACGGTCTCCCCGGCCGAGATCGAGGCGGACATCAAGCAGACCGACGCGCAGATTCGCGCCGCCGTGCCCGGTGTGGAGATCCCGTACTTCCGGGCGCCGTACGGTAATTGGGGCCAGTCGCCGGCCGTCGCCGCGAACCTCGGCCTGCGTCCGCTGAGTTGGACCCTGATGCCCGGCGACTGGGAACTGCCCGGCACCGACGTGCTCCTTCAGCGACTGCGGGACGGCATCACCCCGACCGGGGTGGTCACCCTCCACGACGCGGGCGGCGACCGGCAGCAGACCGTCGACGCGGTGGACCGGCTGATCCCCGAATTCAAGGCCAAGGGCTGGAACTTCGACCTGCCGGCGCGCTGATCGCCACCCCTTCCAAGGCCCGGTCCGGCGTCGAGCGTGAGCGGGCACGCTCGGCGCCGAACCGCCGCCCGCCGCCGATCCGGGCGCTCAACCTGCGGCGCGGTCCGCCGTCGTCCGGATCCGCAGCGCCGTCGGGACGGCGATCAGCGCCAGCAGGGCGGTGAGGCCGAACGTGACGCCGAGGGCGGTACCCAGGCCCGCGCCGTGCGTGTGGGCGAGGGCGACCGCGCCGCCGCCGAGGCCGCTGAGCACGGCGACGGCGAAAGTCTGGGACAACTGCAACGCCGCGCCGGTGCGGCCCTGTTGGTCCGCCGGGGCCTGGGCGAGCACGGCGGCGGAAGACGCGTTGTACGCCACGCCCATGCCGAACCCGCCGATCGCCCAGCCCACTACGGCCACCAGCGGCGGGATCGTGTCCACCAGAACGGCGCACGCCAACAGCGCGATGCCCGCGCACAACACGATGCTGCCCAGCACGGCGTGAGTCGGGCGCAGTCGGGCACCGTGCCGGTCGTCCCAGCGGGCCTGGAGGGCCGATCCGGCGACCCAGGTCAGCGCCCCCGCCGACAGCCCCAGGCCCGCTTCGACGGTGCCAAGCCCGCGCAACTCGGTCAGCCCGAGCGGTAGGAAGGTGTCGGCGCCGAAGTAGGCCCCCGCCAGCAACCAGCGCATGGCGACGCCCGCCGGCAGCCCGCGCCCGGCACGAATGGTCCCCGGCGGGGTGAGGGCGCGATAGGCGAGCACGGCGACGACGGCGCCCAGTACCGCGAGCACGATCACCGGGACCAACGCCGCGAACTCGAACGCCGCGATCATGATCCCGGTCCCGGCCGCGAGCACCAGGCTCAGGGCGAGATCGGGCAGCCGTCGCAATCCGCGCCCCCGCGCCGCGCCGTCGGCCGCACCCGCGGTTTTCGCCGGTTCGTTCCCGGACCCGCCCAACCCGTGCAGCGCGGGCAGGGTGAGCAGCGCCGCGAGCACGACGGGGATCGGCAGCAGCAGGAACAGCGCCCGCCACGAGAGCCGATCGGCCAGCGCGCCGGCCACGACCGGGCCGACCAGCGCGGGCAGCGTCCAGGCGGAGGAGGTCAGGGCGACCATGCGGGCCTGCAGGTGGTCCTCGTAGGCCAGACCGATCACCAGGTACGCCAGACCCATCACGGCGCCGACGCCCAGGCCCTGGACGAATCGGCCGGCGACGAAGACCCACCAGGTGGGCGCGACCCCGGCCAGTACGCAGCCGGCGGCGAGGAGCGCGAGGGCCACCGCCAGGGGACGCCGGGGGCCGAGCCGGTCGCCCGCCCCGCCCGCGACGACCGCGCCCAGCACGCTGGCCAGCATCAATGCGGACAGGCCCCAGCCGTACGACTCCAAACCGTCGAGGCTGCGGGCGATGCGGGGCATGATCGCGACGACGCCCATCGCCTCGAAGGCGACCAGACCCACCGAGATCAGCAGGCCCAGGGACAACGGGCGATGCTCGCGGTCCCAGGCCCCGGCGCGCCCCGGGGGCTTCGGGGGCGGGGCGGCCTCCTCGGGAGGTTCGGGTGTGCGCGCCGCGGCGAGGTCCGCCGGGTGTGGGTCCGTGTGGGGCTGCGGTTCGAGTTCGCGTTGCCGTTCGGCTGCCAAGGTCGGCTCCCGGGTCGATTCCATTTATGTTCCGTTCCGGAACAGAACGATATTAGATCCGATCTATACTCGTGACCATGGCCACCTCCGATGTCCGACCGATCACGACCGGTCGCGGTCGCCCCCGCGACCACCGCATCGACGAGGCGGTCCTTGCGGCCACCATGCGATTGCTCGAAGAGGGCGGCTACGCCGACTTCACCCTCGAAGGCGTCGCCGTGATGGCCGGCACCACCAAGCCGGCGATCCGCCGCCGCTGGCCGTCCCGCCGGCACCTGGTGATCGACGCCTTGGTGACCGCGATGGGCGATGCCCCCACACCCGACACCGGATGCACACACTGCGATCTGATCGTCGGGATCGCCACCCTCACCACGGCCTTCGCCGGACCGGGCACCCGGCGGGTGTGGCCGGCCCTTGTCGCGGACCTGGCCGCCGATCCGGCGCTGGCCCAGACGTTCTTCGCCCGACTGTTCGATCCGCGCCGCGCCGCCACGGCGGCGGCGCTGCGGCGGGGGATCGCGCGCGGCGACATCCGGCCGGACACGGACCTGGACCTGCTCCTGGACCTGCTGGCCTCCACCACCTACTACCGGGCGTTGTTCGGCCACCTGCCGATCACGGACACACTGGCCGAGGACATCGTGATGATCGTGATGTCCGGCGTGGCCACGGACGCCTGGCGGGCGGAACACCGGCCTTCGCACACGCACGGCTGAACACCCGGGCGCGGCGGGCGGTACGGGTGCCGGGTATTCGTGATGGGCGACGAACCGCCGCTACGCGGACTTCTCGTGCGGGGGTTGCCGCAGGACCACGATCGGCTCGACGCCGTCGGTCACCGTGCGCTCGTTGATCACGACCTTGGCCACGTCCGTGCGACCGGGGATGTCGTACATGATCGGACGCAGGACGAGTTCCATGATCGCGCGCAGCCCCCGGGCGCCGGTGCCGCGCAGGAGGGTCCGATCGACGATGGCCTCCAACGCCGAGCGGCTGAACTCCAGTTCGACGTCGTCCATCAGGAACGACTTCCGATACTGCTTCACCAGCGCGTTGCTCGGCTCGGTGAGCGTGCGTAACAACGCGGTCCGGTCCAGGCCGGTCACCCGCGCGACGATCGGCAGTCGGCCGACGAATTCCGGGATGAGGCCGAACGCGATCAGGTCGGCCGGCATGACACCGGCGAACACGTCGCCTTCCGGGACGGCGGACCGGGTGGGTCCGGCGGGCGGTTCGGCGGTGAAGCCCATGCCGCGTTTGCCCACGCGCTCGTCGATGATGCGCTCCAGTCCGGCGAACGCGCCGGCCACGACGAACAGCACGTTCGTCGTGTCGATGTGGATGAACTCCTGGTTGGGGTGCTTGCGTCCGCCCTGGGGCGGCACCGCGGCGACGGTGCCCTCCAGGATCTTCAGCAGCGCCTGCTGCACACCCTCGCCGGAGACGTCGCGGGTGATCGAGGTGTTCTCGCCCTTGCGGGCGATCTTGTCGATCTCGTCGATGTAGACGATGCCGGTCTCGGCGCGCGGGACGTCGTAGTCGGCCGCGCGCAGCAGTTTGAGCAGGATGTTCTCGACATCCTCGCCGACGTAGCCGGCCTCGGTGAGGGTGGTCGCGTCGGCGATGGCGAACGGCACGTCCAGTAACTTCGCCAGGGTCTGGGCGAGGTAGGTCTTGCCGCAACCGGTGGGGCCGAGCAGGAGGACGTTGGACTTGGCCACCTCGACCGCGCCCGCCCGGTGGTCGCCGGCCCGGACCCGCTTGTAGTGGTTGTAGACGGCGACCGCCAATGTGCGCTTGGCGGCCTCCTGTCCGATCACGTAGCGGCCGAGGAAGTGGTGGATCTCGGCCGGGACCGGCAGGTCGCCGCTCCGGGGCGCGTCGTGGTCCGGGACCGGCTCCTCGTCGATCAACTCGTTGCACAGGCCGACACATTCGTCGCAGATGTACAGGCCGGCGGGTCCGGCGACGAGTTTTCGCACCTGCTTTCGGGTCTTCGTGCAGAAAGAGCACTTCATCAAGAATTCACCGTCGCCGATGCGTGCCATGACCTCGGACCCGTCCCCTCCGGCGCGCGGCCGAATGTGCTCCGTGCCGGCGTTCGGACCCGGCCGGCGCACGTCAAGTGGTCGCAACAGATGGTCTCACCATCCGGATAGTACGGTACTTTGACCGTCGGGGAACGGCGGTGCGCCTGGGCGGGGCGTCCGGACAGGGAGAGCGATGGCCCGGCTGAGCAGGGCGGAGACGCAACAGCGCACGCGGGGCCGGGTGTTGGCCGCCGCTCGCGCCGAATTTGCCGAATTCGGCTTCCGCGCCGCCCGGATCGATGCCATCGCCGAACGGGCCGCACTCACCCGAGGCGCCGTCTACTCCAACTTCCCCGGCAAACGTGCGCTCTACCTGGCGGTCCTTGCCGAACTTGCCCAATGTCACGGCGAGTTCGTTTCGGCGCCGCCGGGCACGACGATGCGCGAGGCGTTGGGCGCGCTCGCCCGGGCCTGGGTGGCGCGGCTGCCGCACGCCGACACCGATCCGCACGACCTGGCCCGGCTCGGGTCGGACCTGATCCCCGAGGTGTTGTCCGACGAGCGCATGCGCCTGCCGTATCACCAACTGATGAACCTGGACGCGCTGTTGGTGGCGCTCGCGCTGGAGCGCCTGGACCCGCCCGAGATGGTGCCCGGGGCGCCGCCGGTGCGGCGCGTGCGATTGGCGGAGACGGTGCTCACCGCGCTGCACGGGGCGAGTCAAATGGCCGCCGTGGCACCGGGGTTCGTGGAGCCATTCGACATCGTCACGGCCTGCGAGCGGTTGGCCGGCCTGCGGCTCGGCGACTGGTGGTCGCCGCCGGCCGTGGTCGCGCCCGCGCATCGGGTGGACGAACGTTGGGTGCCGCCACCGGCGTTCGACCTGGTTCGGGCCGAGCCCGCCGATCTGCTCGACGCCGGTCTGGTGGCGATCCTGGGCCTGCATCGACTCGCCGCGGCCGAGCAGGCGGTACGCTCCACGCCGCCCGGCGCGGCGGTGACCCTGGTCATGGTCACCGGGGATCCGCAGGAGTTGACCCCGCTGGCCCGGTTGATCCTCGCCGAGTTGTGCGACTGTCTGCGGCGGGCGTTCCCGCGCGCGGCCTGGCCGCGACTGCGAGTGGTGTGCGACGAATCGGGCGCGGTCGCGGCGGCGGCCGGGGTGTCCGCGGTCAGCGACGCGACCGAGACGGCGATCCGCATCGATGCCGGCCGGATCCTCACCCGAGCCGAGGGGGCCGGCGCCTGCCACGCGGCGGCATCGACCGTGCCCACACCGACACCGTCCGCCACCGGCTAGCGCGGGTCCGGCCGCCACTCGGCGCCCGCCGGAGGGTCAGCGCGGCCCGTGCGTGTGCAGGTACAACACCGTTCCGTCGCCGAGTCCGCCGCGTGCGTTCAGGTCGCGCAGGGCCGCCAACGCCTTCGCGGTGTAGACCGGTTCGAGTTCCGGGCCGCCGATCCTTCGGCTGTCGCGGATCATGCGTTCGCCCTCCGGTGTCGGATGCCCGTAGCCGGCGCCCAACCATTCGCGGGTCATCGTGACGTCCTCGGGACGCAGGCCCTCGACCCTGAAGTCGCCGGTCCGTCTGCGCAGCAGTCGAGCGGTCTTGTTCGCCATCTTGGTGATCCGCTCGGCATCCAGGGGCAGTTGATCGTTGACCACGACCCCCGTCACGCGGGTGCGCAGGCCGGCCAGGCGCAGTCCGACGGCGAGGCCCGCGGCCGTACCTCCGCTGCCGACCGGGAGCACGACGTGCGACGGTTCGGGGAGTTCGCCCGCGTCGACCTGTACGCCGATCTCCAGGCCGCACTCGACGTACCCGAGCATCCCGACCGGTGACGAGCCGCCGGTCGGCAGGACGTACGCGGGCCTGAACCGGCGGCCGACGAACCGTCCGTGACGCAGGATCAGCCACGGCGCGAGCAGCCTGGTGCGGCGCTTGGTGCGGGTGCGGTGGATCGTCGCCCCGGAGGCCTCGAGCCGCTCCGTCTGCAGGCGCACGTGCTCGTCGACCGGCTGGTCCACCAGAGCGAGCGCGACGTCGAGCCCGTGCGCGCGGGCGAACCGCGCCGTCGCCAACCCGTGGTTGGTGCCCAGCGCCCCGAACGTGAGGATGGTCGGCGACCGCCGCCCCAGCGCCTCGGCGATCACCCACTCCAACTTGCGGACCTTGTTGCCGCCCCAAAGATCGCCGAACCCGCTCTCGTCCTTGATCCACACGTCGGCGGTGCCGTCCGCGAGCCCGGGGAGCCGGCCGACCGGGGTCGGGCGCTCGCCGAGCGGGAGGTAATGGAAGAACGGCGCATCGGGCTGATGCGTGGGAAAACGCTCGTGCAGCAGCGGAGTCTTCACGACATCCAGCCTACGGACCATCGGCGCCGAGGGTGCGTGAAGGAAGATCGAGAGGTTAGCTTAGGCTGTCCTAACAAGCCGCGACATTTTCGGGCTGTACGCAGAAAGAGGTCATCGATGTCTCTCCGGTTCGAGGGCAGGGTTCGCCGCCGATTCGTGGCGCCCGTCGCGGCGGTTGTCATGGCGCTCGTGCTGGGTGCCTGTGGATCGAAGGACGACAAGGACGACAAGTCCGCCGGGACCGATCGCCCCGCCGGGTCCGCGGGTGCCCCCGCCGCCGGCGTCCCCGGTACCTTCCCGGTCAGCATCAAAAGTGCCCTCGGCACCGCCACGATCACCAAGAAGCCCGAGCGGGTCGTGACGCTGGGGCAGGGCTCGGCGGAGACCTCGATCGCGCTGGGGCGGGTCCCCGTCGGCATCGAGAGCTACGCGTGGGGCAGCGACGGGTCCGGCTATCTGCCGTGGATCCACGAGGCGGTCACCAAGTCCGGGGGCAAGCTGCCGAAGCAGTTCAAGGGCGGCGAGGAACTCGACATCGAGGCCGTCGCCGCGCTCGACCCGGACGTCATCCTCGCGCCCTGGTCCGGCATCACGCAGAAGCAGTACGACCTGCTGAAGGACATCGCGCCCACGGTCGCGTACCCCGACAAGGCCTGGAGCACCGACTGGGACCAGCAGATCGACATCGTCGGCAAGGCGCTCGGACAGCCGGACAGGGCCAAGGAGTTGACCGCCGGGATCAAGCAGCAGCTGGCGGACGCGGCGGCGAGCCGGCCGAACTACAAGAACGTCACCTTCTCCTACATCTACACGACCGGCCCCGGCACGCTCGGTGTCTTCAAGCCCGAGGAGCAGCGGGTCTCCGTGGTCTCCTCGCTCGGGCTCAAGGTCGACCCGATCGTGCACACCTTCCCGGAGACCGACGGCACCGACTCGGCGGTCATCGGACTGGAGAACGCCGACAAACTCGCCGCCAGTGACGTCGTCTTCACCTTCTACACCGACGACAAGACGCGCCGTGAGATCGAGGCCCAGCCGCTCTACGCGTCGATTCCGGCGGTCAAGCGCGGCGCCGTCGTGGCGAGCAACGACAACCCGTTCGTCACCGCGTCGTCGATGATCAACCCGCTGACCGTGCCGTGGAGTATCCAGCGCTACCTCCCGCAGATCGACGCGGCGGTCGCCAAGGCCGGCAAGTAGCCCCGACCGAACCGACGCGCATGAAAGCCGACAACGAAGTCGCCGACGGCGGGGTGTTGCGGACCACCGCTCTCCTGATCGGGTGCCTCGTCCTGCTGCTCGTCGCGCTCTTCGCGAGCGTGATGTTCGGCAGCAGGACGACGTCCTTCGGGGACGTGGTCGACGTGCTCACCGGCAACGGCGAGCCGTACCTGACCACCGTGGTCGAGAGCCGCTACCCCCGGACCGCGCTCGGGGTACTCGCCGGCGCGAGTCTGGCCGTGGCCGGCACCCTGATGCAGGGCGTCACCCGAAATCCTCTGGCCGACCCGGGACTTCTGGGCATCAACGCGGGTGCGGCGGCCGGCATCGTGACCGGCACCGCCTTCGCCGGCGCCACCGGCGGCTGGGCGGCCATGTGGTGGGCGCTGCCCGGCGCGCTGCTCGCCGGCGGGTTCGTGCACATCCTGGGCGGGGGCGGCGCGGGCGGCGGCACCGTGCGCCTCGTGCTGGCCGGCGCCGTGCTGTCGGCGGTGCTCGGCGCGTACATCCAGGCGGTCGCGCTCAGCAAACCCAAGGTGTTCGACAGCTACCGCTACTGGGTCGTGGGCGCGCTGGGCGGGCGCGGGTGGGACGTGTTCTGGTCGGTGCTGCCGCTCGCCGGGCTCGGTCTGGCCGCCGCGCTGCTGCTCGGCCCCGGGCTGAACGCCCTTGCCCTGGGCGACGACTCGGCCACCGCGCTGGGCGGCAACCCGGCCGTACTGCGTGCCGGCGGTCTGGCCGCGGCCACCGTCGCGAGCGCCGCGGCGACCGCCGCCGTGGGCCCGATCGCCTTCGTCGGCTTGGGAGTTCCGCACATCGTGCGGGCCATGGTCGGCACCGACTTCCGACGCCAGATCGCCTTTGCGGCTCTGCTCGGACCGGCCCTGCTGCTCCTCGCCGACGTGCTGGGCCGGGTCCTGCTCCGCCCCCAGGAGTTGATGGTGGGCGTGGTCACGGCCTTTGTGGGCGCGCCGGCGCTCCTGGTCGCGGTACGGCGCATGCGGCCGGCGACATGAGCACGGTCGAGGCCGAACTCGAAGGCGGTGCGGGTGTGTCGGTCGAGGTGCGTCGGCCGCGCGGCCATCTGCGGATCGGGAACCTGGTTGCGCTGCCCGTACGCGGGGTCACCGTGCTCGCGGCGATCGTCGTACTCGTGCTGACCGTCGCGGCGGCCGTCGCCACGCTGACCCTGGGGCGGCTCGGGATCGCGCCCGGCGACCTGCTGCCGGCGATCTTCGGCGGTGCGGAGGGCAAGGAGAAGTTCGTCCTGAACCGGTTGCGCGGGCCGCGGCTCGTGGTGTGCCTGGGTGCGGGAGCGGCGTTCGGGTTGTCGGGCGCGCTGTTCCAGACGGCCACCCGCAATCCGCTGGCCAGTCCGGACGTGATCGGGCTCGCGAGTGGCGCGGGCGCGGGTGCGGCGATCTTCGCGCTCGCCATGCCCGGCGGCGCGCCCGTGTGGCTGGGCGCGTTGCTCGGGGCGACCGGCGCGATGGGCATCGTGTACCTGGCCACCGGTACCGGGTTCCGTGACCCGGGGCGGCTGGTCGTCGCCGGGATCGGGGTGGCCGCGATCGGGACGGCGATCACCCAGTACGTGGTCTACGTCGTCGAGCGGGACAAGGCGAGCGCGCTGAGCGCGTACGTCAACGGCAGTGTCGCGGCCCGCTCCTGGGACGACGCCACGACCATCGGCCTGGTCCTGCTCGTGGTGGCCGTCCCGGCCGTGGTCCTGTCCCGGCACCTGGATCTCGGCGAGATGGGCGACGAGGTGGCCCGCTCGCTCGGCGGCAACCCGGGCCGGGCCCGAACCTGCGCGGTGGTCCTGGCCATCGTGCTCTCCGCGGGCGCCGTCACCGTGGCCGGTCCGGTGGCCTTCATCGCGCTCACCGCGCCGCAGATCGCCCGCCGGCTGACCCGCGGATCCGGTCCGCACCTGGTGCTCTCCACCCTGGTCGGGATGTTGCTGCTGACCGTCGCCGACCTGGCCGCCCAGCAACTGCCGTACGTCGAACCGCTTCCCGTCGGCATCTACACCCTCGCCTTCGGCGGGGCCTACCTCGGATTCCTACTGACCCGCGAGTGGAGGAGTGGTCGACTGTGACCGCCGAACCGGCCCCGACGTTCGTCGGGCTGAGCGCCCGCGACGTGACCCTGTCGTACGGTCGCATCCCCGTCGTCGAGGGCGTCGACCTCGACCTCCCCGACGGCGGCCTCACCGTGATCGTGGGCCCCAACGGCTGCGGCAAGTCCACGCTGCTCAAGTCGTTCGCCCGGGTGCTGCGTCCCGTCGGCGGCACGATCACCCTCGCCGGTCGGGACGTACACGCATACCGGGGACGGGAGTTCGCCCGCAAGGTGGCGCTGCTGCCGCAGAGCCCGATCGCCCCCGAGGGCATCACGGTGCGCGGCCTGGTCCGCCGCGGCCGATACCCGCACCACACGCTGCTGCGCCAGTGGTCCCCGGACGACGATCGCGCGATCGCCTTCGCCCTCGACCGCACCGGCCTCGCCGACCTGGCGGACACCCCGGTGGGCGACCTGTCCGGCGGGCAGCGGCAACGGGCGTGGATCGCGATGGTGCTCGCCCAGCAGACCCCGGTGATCCTGCTCGACGAGCCGACCACCTTCCTGGATATCGCGCATCAGTACGAACTCCTGGAGCTGTGCGCCGAGTTGAACCACGAGGGCCGCACGATCGCGGCCGTCCTGCACGATCTCGACCAGGCCGCCCGCTTCGCCTCGAACCTGATCGTGATGAAGTCCGGCCGCATCGTCGCCGAGGGCCCACCCGACGCGGTCCTGACCGCCGAACGTGTCCACGACGTCTTCGCCCTCCCCTGCGACATCACCCGGGACCCGATCACCGGAACCCCCAAGGTCATTCCCCATGCCCGCACCCCGCGGAGCGGTTCGGGCGTCATGCCGAGCGGCGGTACAGTCGCACGGCCTTGACCATGGCGACGGCGGCGGCGGTGGACAGCACGGCGCGGATGCCGTTCCAGATGTTCCAGGTGGTCTCGAAGTCGGTGCGGGTCTTGGTGGGGTCGGCGCTGCCGGCGTGGGCGAGCATCTGGTTGAGGGGGACGTTGATGCCCGAGGTGGTCAGGACCGTGGTGGTGTAGAGGGCCAGGGCGGCGAGGGCCCACTTCATGGCGGTGCCGCCGCCGAGCTTGCGGAGCTTCCAGGCGGCGACGGCGGGGGCGGCCATGGCAGCGGTGAAGACCGCGAAGAACAGCGGGTTCTCGATGCCGGTGTTGATGTTCTGCATGGTGGTCACGAAGTCGGCGTCGCTCTTGGTGCCGAGCCAGGGCATCACGCCCGCGGAGAAGACGACGTAGGTGCCGGCCATCAGGGTGTTGGTGACGGCGCCGGCGGTCAGCCAGCGGCCGACGGTCTTGTGGGTGCGGGCCGTGGCGGTCGAGGCGGCGGCGAGCGTGTGGTCGATGGCAGCCATGATGAACTCCCTTGTGACGGTGGGGTGTTGGGTGTCGGAGCGGTGGCTTTCCCTGGTGCTCCGCCGTGCCGTTCTTTCCGACACCTCAAGATTCGCGGGTGCGCCGGCTTCGAACAACGGCGGATCACGCAACCACGATTAACCCTCGTGTTATCCATCCGGCCGCTGTCTTCGCGAGGCGTGGAACGCCGTGTGGCCCGCCGAGGATTTCGGCGGGCCACACGACGTTTCGATGGATGGGCGGGAGGTTGGACCACAACCGCCCTCCCGGGCGTTCAGCTGCGCCTCGTGCGCCACATGGCCAGGGAGGTCAGCGCGGTCAGGACGGCGCCGGCGAGCAGGATGCCGGTGGGGGAGATGGCGTCGACCACGATGCCGCCGAGCAGTGCGCCGAGGGCGATGGCCAGGTTGAACATCGAGGTGTTGAGGGCGGTCGCGGCCTCGGTGTCCTCGGCGGCCGAGGAGCGCAGGATCCAGGTCTGCACGCTCACCGGCACGCCGCCGAAGGCCAGGCCCCACAGCAGGAGCATCACCGCGCCGCTGACCCGGGTGGTGCCCAGGAGCGGGAACAGGGCCAGGACACCGGCCAGTACCGCGCTGATCGCCACGATCGTGCCGCGCAGGTTGCGGGCCGCGGCGGTGCCGGCGAGGAAGTTGCCCGCGATGCCGGCGATGCCGAAGCCGAGCAGCAGGGGGCCGACCATGCCCTTGTCCAGACCGGAGACGTCCTCCAGGACCGGACCGACGAAGGTGAAGGCGGCGAAGTGGCCGCTGACCAGGAGGAAGGTGGCCAGCACGCCGGTACGCACGGCCGGGTTGCGGAACTGGGCGGGCAGGGCGCGCAGTCGCACCGGTTCGCCGGCCGGGATCGGCGGGACCAGGAAGACCAGCGCGGTGATCACGAGCAGGCCGAGCGCGGCGACGGACAGGAAGGCCACACGCCACGTGGCGAGGTTGCCGATCAGGGTTCCGGCGGGCACGCCGAGGACGTTGGCGGCGGTGGCGCCGCCGAAGGTGATCGCCACGGCGCGGGGGATGTGCGCCTCGGGCACGAGGCGGACGGCGAGGCCGGCCGCGAGGGCCCAGAACCCGCCGATGCCGATGCCGACCAGGAACCGGGTGGCCAGCAGGACGGCGAAGTTCGGGGCGAACGCCGAGCCGAGGGTGGCCACGACCATCAGGGTGATCAGCGCGAGGAGGACCAACCGGCGGTCGAGTCGGCCGATCAGGACGGGAAGTATCGGCGCGGTCGCGGCGGCGACCAGGCCCGGGATGGTGACCATGAGGCCGGCCAGGCCCTCGGACACCCCGAGCGATCCGCCTACGGAGGTCAGCAGGCCGACCGGGAGTTGTTCGACAGTCACCACGGAGAACGTGCCGACCGCGAGGGCGATCACGGCGAGCCAGCGCTTGAGCGAAACCGTCGAGGTGGTGTTGGTGGTGGTCGGATCGGATGGGGCGGTGGTCATGACGGGCTCCCTCTGAGCGCCTGGTGTGTCTTAGCGCTAAGAGAAAACCACGAAACTCGGTGAACGTCAACTTAATGAACGTTGAGATAAATCGGCGGCCGGCGCCCCCATGAGCGGCCCGCCGGGGGCAACCGACGGACACCCCGCGCGGCTCGCCGATTTCGCCCGCGGCGGACAACGCGGAAACGGCGCGGGGTCGCGGCCTACGATGAACCATGGCCGAGACCGCTCCACCGCTTTCGCCCCGCACCGACGACAAGGCACGCCTCGCGCCGGCGCCCGCGCACCTCGCGCCCGCGCCCGCCGCGCCCGCGCCGACGGCCGCGCCTCGCCGCCCGGCCCCCGTTCCGGACCGCGAGCCGCTGTGGCGACACGTGCTCGGCGAACACCTGCGATCGTTGCGCCACGAACGCGGCGAAACCCTAGCCGAGACGGCCGGCCGGGCCGGTCTGTCGCCGCAATACCTCTCCGAGGTGGAGCGTGGCATCAAGGAGCCGTCGAGCGAGATGATCGCCGCCCTCGGTGGCGCGCTCGACGTGACCCTCGGCGACCTGACCATCGCCGTCGCCGACATCCTGACGCGCGCCCGCCCGACGGGCCGTTCCGCCCCGGTGTGCCGCGCCGCGTTCGGCCTGGCGGCCTGACCGCACGCCCTTACGGCGCCGGCGCGTGTCTTCAGACCCCTGCCGAGCTCCACGACGCCCGGCACCGCACCTCACCGCCCCGGAGAAACAGGCGAATCAAACCACGATGCACCTGCTTCTCCGGCACGCCGATGCACGGCATCCGCCCTTCGGGCTCCTCGCTGCGCTCACGCCGCAACGCCCGACGGGGGCTGAAGACTCGCGCTGGGGCGCGCCGGGCCGGTTACGTCGGTGTCAGCGCGTCACCGCTCCTCCAGCACCATGTCGATCAGGCCGTACTCCTTCGCGCCCTCGGCGGTGAAGACCCGGTCGTGATCGGTGTCCGCGCGCAGGGTGGCCGTGCTGTTGCCGGTGTGCCGGGACAGGATCTGCTCGATGTCCGCCCGCACCCGCACCACTTCGTCGGCCTGCAGGATCAGATCCGGGATGGTGCCGCGACCCTGCGCGGCGGGCTGGTGCAGCACCACCCGCGCGTGCGGCAGCGCGGCGCGCTTGCCCGGCGCGCCGGCCGCGAGCAACACCGCGCCGACCGCGACCGCCTGGCCGACACACGTGGTGGCGATCTCAGAGCGCACATACCGCATCGTGTCGTAGATCGCCAGCATCGCGCTGGGGTCGCCGCCCTCGCAGTTGATGTAGAACTGGATCTCGCGGTCCTGGTTGTCCGCCTCCAGGAACAACAACTGCGCGACGAGCGCGTTGGCCACGCCCGCGTCGATCGCGGTGCCGAGGTAGACGACGCGCTCCGCCAGCAGATGCGAATACACGTCCATGATGCGCTCGCCGCGCGAGTCGCGGGTGATCACGTTCGGAATGGCGTAGGTGCTCATGACAGGGTCCCCTGGAAGCCGGCGTTGGTGGTGAGGCGGCGCGGGCCGCGCGGCGCGATCTCGGCGAAGTCCGCCACGATCGAGTCGATGAAGCCGTAGTCGAGCGCTTCGCGCGCGGTGTACCAGCGATCGTGGAGCGAGTCCTCGAAGATGCGCTCGGCCGGCTGCCCGGTGTCCTCCGCGATCAGGCCGAGCACCGTGTCGCGGGTGTGCCGAAGGTCGTTGGCCTGCAACTCGATGTCGACGGCCGTGCCGCCGATGCCCGCGGAGCCCTGGTGCATCAGCACCCGGGAGTGCGGGAGCGCCCGGCGTTTGCCGCGGGTGCCCGCCGAGAGCAGGAACTGGCCCGCGCTGTACGCGATTCCGAGCACCAGCGTGGATACGTCGCACGGGATCACCCGCATGACGTCGCGGATCGCGAGCATCGCCGGCACCGAGCCACCGGGCGAATGGATCCACAGCGCGATGTCGGCCTTCGGGTCCTCTGCCGCCAGGGTCAGCAACTGCGTGGTGAGCAGCGTGCCGTTGTCGTCGTCCAACGGTCCGTCGAGCAGCAGCACGCGCTGCGTGTACAGGTCGCGTCGGGTGTGTTCGAGGAGGATGGGGCTCTTCGGGTCGTCGCTCATGTCTCCACCCTGAGCCCTCGGGTCGGGTGGCGACGACCGGATCTGCCGTGAGCGGATCTGCTCATAGCAGATGCCCGAGGCTCGCCCGCGCACGACCCGAACGCGCCTACCGCGTCCGCCGATTCGACCGCGCCGCGCTAGCGCGGCAGTCGGATGGTGAACGTCGAGCCCTCGCCGAGGGTGCTGTGGGCGGTGACCTCGCCGTCGTGTGCCCGGGTGAGGCGCTGGACGATCGCCAGGCCCAGGCCGGTGCCGCCGGTGCGGCGGTTGCGGGACTTGTCCGCGCGCCAGAACCGATCGAACACGTGCGGCAGGTCGTCTCGCGCGATGCCCGTCCCGGTGTCCGTCACCTCGAACACGACCGCCGACCCGTCCTCGCGGGCATGCACCGTCACCCGTCCGCCCGCCGGCGTGTGGCGTACCGCGTTGGACACCAGATTGCCCACCATCTGCCGCAGCCGCACCGGGTCGGCGCGCAGTACCGCCCCCGGCTCGCCCCGCACCACCAACGCGACGCCGGCCGCCGTGGCCCGGGCCGGATGCGCCGCGACCACCTGCTCCGCAACCTCGTACGGCGACACCGATTCCAGCCGCAACCCGAGCCGGCCCGCGTCGGCCTCGTCATCGGCACCCCATGGCGGTGGAGGCGCTGGGCCGGTCGGCTGACCCCGACGGAAGCCCTGTCCGGTGCCTGAACCCGACGTGCCCCCGGCCGCGTGGCCGGGGGCAGGCCGGTGTGCGGGTCAGACGGTCGCGTTCCGTGCGACGTTGTACATCGCCTGGGTCAGGTCACCGAAGCCGTTGGACATCAGGTACGGGCCGTAGGCCCAGTTCGGGGTGCCGCCGTGCACGATCGCCCAGGCCGCGTCCCACCAGGGGGAGGTGCCGGTGGGGTCGGTGAACCGTGAGGTGACCGCGATCTGGGTGCCGTTACCGGTGGCCGGGTCGAAGTTCATCAGCCACGGGCCGCCGCTGGAGCCGGGTGACATCGCCGAGGCCATGTCGTGCGCGAGGCCGACGGTCGAGTCGGCGATGGTGTCGCCGTGCGCGTACATCAGGGTCCGGCCGTCGAATCCGCGTCGCAGTGAGGGGGCGACGCCGAAGTCGGCGGCGGTGCTGCCGTCGCTGTTCTTCGACCAGTACCAGTTGCGGTTGTTGTCGGTCGGGTAGCCGAACTGGTGCAGCGTCAGCGGGTTGGCGGCCACGCCGAACGCGATGTTCTGGCCGCCGGTGATCTGCTGGATCGGGGTGGGGTCGCCGGGTCGTTCGACGGTGGCCATGGCCACGTCGCCGCCGGACCGGAAGGTGCTGTCACCGTCCCAGGTGGGGGTGATCCAGGCGCGCGTGACACCCCAGACGCCGTACGGGGCGACATCCGTGCCGGGCGGGGGCGCGGTGGAGTCGTCGGTGCCGGTGAAGCGGGGCACGTTCGCGCCGTTGAAGCCGGGGATGAACACCGCGTTGACCACGACGTCGTCGCCGAGCGCGCCCCGCAGATTGGCCGTCACCTTGAAGCAGTGGCCCGCGGTGACGATGGTGCTCCGGTTGGCGGCGGTGATCACGTTGGCCGAGCACGCGGAGGGCACGTACTGGCTCGGGTCGAAAGAATTGCGGTACACCATCAGCAACTTGCCGGTGGTCCGCGACACCGTGCCCTGCCCGGCCCACGGTCGGCTGAGGTCGTCCCAGCCGCCCGGCGGCGGGAACGCGTCGGCGCCGTCGGCATTGAGGCCGTACTCGGCGATCCGCGCCAGGTTCCACCAGTTCACCTCGGTCTGCAACATGCCCGCGTGATTGGCCGGGTCGCCGGTGACCAGGCGCGGCAGTTCGACCGGGGCGGTGTCGTCGGCGCGGGCCGTTGTCGGAGCCGCGAACAACGCGGCGGCGGTGAGCCCGAGTACGCCAACGAGTGTGGTGAACCTGTTGCGTAACGTGCGTCGTAGATACATGAAGTGCTCCACATCCTTTCGAACAGGTGGAAAAACAAAGCCTGTTGCTTTCATGACCGGGCGGTCGGTCATAAGGTGGGCGCGACGGGTCCAACTGTCAAGACGACCAGCCGGTTCGGCCGTCGGGAAGTCGAGGTGGGCGATGGCGCGGCCGGCCGGACCGGGACGCGAGGCGTTGTTGCGCGCTGGGCTCGAAGTCGCAGACACATGCGGACTGTCCAGGATGTCGGTGAACGCCGTGGTGGCCGCGGCCGGCATGGCCAAGGGCAGCTTCTACCAGCACTTCGCGGATCGTCGCGGCTATCTCGTGGCGTTGCACCGCAGATACCACGGCGAGATGGAGGAGCGGGTGCTCGCCGCCGTGGCCGGACTCGCACCCGGCCCCGAACGGGTGATCGCCGGCGTGCACGGCTACCTGGACGCCGGTCTGGCCACGACCGGCACCCGTGCACTGCTGGTCCAGGCCCGCACCGACCCCGACCTGTTCGAGGAGACGCGGGCCCGCAACGCCCGTACCCGGGAGCTGCTCCGGCCCGAACTCGCCGCGCTGGGTTGGGATCCACCGGACGCGATGGCCCACCTGCTCGTCGCGATGGTCTTCGACATCAGCCTCGAGGAATTGTTCGCCGGTCGCCGCGACGACCTGCGCGAGGCATTGCTGGCACTGGTCGTGCGCTGATTTCGGCCGCGCCGATCGGCCGCGGGCGCATCACGATTCGACGTTTGCGGCGAGGCGAAAAACCTCCGCGGGCCGGGAGGCAACTGCGCCCGGGGCCAAAGCCGGCCGGAGGTCTTGGTGGCTCGTGCCAACGCCGCTTTCGGGCCGCTCATTATGCTTCGAGGTGTGGCCAATCGAGGAGTTCGGTGATGGTTGTCCCGTTCGACATGACGGAATTCCGACGCACACTCGGACATCTGCCGACCGGCGTCACGGTGATCACCACCACCGGACCGTTCGGTGGTCCCGTCGGAATGGCGTGCAATTCCTTCGCTTCGGTGTCGTTGACGCCCCCGCTGGTGATGTTCTGCGTGGGCAACGAGTCGTCGACACTGATCGACCTCCGACGCAGCGGCACGTTCTGCGTCAACGTCCTCGGCAGCGACCAGGGACGGTTGTGCCGGCAGTTCGCGGTCAAGGACATCGATCGGTTCGCCGATGTGGGCTGGGCCGAGGCGGCGGCCGGACCGGAACTGTCGGACGCGCTCGCCTGGTTGGCGTGCACGATCGACGTCGAGCACGCCGCCGGTGATCACGTGATCATCGTCGGCAGAGTGAACGCACTACGGGCGAACCGCGACGAGCCCGCGCCGTTGGTGTTCCACCGGGGCAGGTTCGGGTCGTTCCATGAGACGGTGGAACCGCTTGCGGCAACCGGGGTCCCGCCCCGGTCGGGGGCCGGTACCAACGGTCGGACCCCGTCGTCCGTACGGAATACATAGTTCACATGGAGTGCCCTTGTTTCCCGAACCGGATGCCGGATTGTTCGAAGTCTACGAATGGAGCCTGAGCCGGGACGGATTCGCGGTCGACGACATCGCCCACGCATTCGGCTTCACGGACCCCGACGCGAGTGAGGCGATCGTCGCCACACTCCTGGGACTCCAGCTCATTCGACCGTCCCACGACCGGGACGCCTGGTTCGTTCCCGCGGATCCGAGCATCGCCTCCGCGAACCTCCTGACCAGGAGCGAACTGGAACTGCTGGAACGGAAACAGGCGACGGGGCGGTTGCGCAACGACCTGGCGCGGCTTTCGTTGTTGTTCCGATCGAGCAAGTTCGGCAGCCAGTACACGAATTCGTTCGACATCGTGCAAGTACCCGAGACCATCGAGCTGTTGTTGTCCGAATCGGCGGCGAACAGCTCGGACGAAATCGTCTGCATGCAACCCCGGAGCGAGTGGCCGGCCGAGAATCTGGTCGAGGCTCGGGCCCGGGACTTCCACCGGCCCGACACGGGCGTGCCCATGCGCGTCCTGTACCAGCACGCCGCCCGATTCGACACACCGACCCGCGAACACGCGGGAAGGCTGGTCGAATCCGGCGTGGAGGTACGCACGGCCGGGGCGTTGTTCGGCACGATGTTCATCTTCGACCGCACCGCCGCGTACATCCTGGCGAACGGCGAGGACGGCGGTGCCCTGGTGGTGCAGGAACGTTCGCTGATCGACTTCCTGTACTCGTGTTTCGAGCATGTCTGGGCGACGGCGAAGGAGTTCGACACCGGGCGTGCGGAAACCGACCTGATCAGCAACGACATGAAAAAGGAGATCGTCAGGATGTTGATCTCCGGTGCCAAGGACGAGGCCATCGCCCGACGCCTCGGTGTGTCGGTGCGCACGTGCCGCAAACACATCGGTCAGGTCATGCAGATGTTCGGTGCGACGAGCCGCTTCCAGTTCGGCTACCTGGTGAAGGAGGCCAACCTCGCGGAGGACGTATAGCCCCCGACCTGCGCGTTCGCATCACGAGTGGGCTTCGTCGAGTGGCGGCGGGAGAGCTTCATCAAGTGGAAGTGCAGCTTGATGAGCGGGTCGCGGGCTGGAGTCCGCCGGTCCTGCGGCACAGACTTGTAAGCCGTGAGAACGATGCGATCGCGGAGGTTCGCGTGGAACCACCAGGGGGCGATATTCCGAACTCCGGTGGCGCGGTGGGCCGCGCCTGACCGGATCGCACGCACCGCTTCCGGGCCGTCGTCCCGGAAGCGGATTTCGTAACAGTCATCGCAGGGAACGGCCTTGCAGTCGGCGTCGCGGCGATGCGACTCGGTCGACCCGACGATCCATGCCCGTATTCGGCGTGCGCTTTTGCGCGCGCTTCTTCCTTCCCTTTTCCCTTCCTTCTCGACTTCGGACAACCTTCCTCCGGAAAAGCTTCCGCACGCACAACGCACAAGCTGGGGTGATGATGAGCGGGTCTGTCGTTCGTGACATCGGCCGGGGATCGCCCGGGCCTCGCGCCGTCGTGGCACGGTCGGAAGTGGTCGGCCGATGACCGGCAACGGGCGCGCGCCGCGGCTCGCGGTGTTCGGCGCCGGCGTGATGGGCATCGGCATCGCCACCCTCGCCGTCGCGCGGGGCGTGGCGGTCACGCTCGTGGACGTGGATCGGGCACGGCTGGACACGGCACACGCGCGGTTACGCCACGAACTCCGGCTCGCGCGGATGATGGGAGCGCTCTCCCCGGGTGCGACGATCGGCGACCTGCACCTCGCCGACGCGGCGACGGCGGCCGCGGACGCGACCTGGGTGATCGAGGCGATCACCGAACTCGCCGGGCTCAAGGCCGACGTGCACAAGGAGATCGCCGCCGTGGTCGCGCCCGGCACCCTCCGCGTCACCAACACCTCGTCGATCCCCGTCGACGAACTCGCCGACCAGGTCCCGTCCCCCGAGGACCTCGTCGGCATCCACTTCATGAATCCGCCGTACCTGATCGGCACGTTGGAGATCGTGCGCGGACCGCGCACCGGCGAGCGGGCGATGTCGGCCGTACGGGATCTGCTGTCCACCCTGGACCGCAAGGGCATTGTGGTCGGCGACGGCCCCGGCTTCGTCACCAGCCGGCTGCTGCACCGCATGATCAACGACGCGGCGAACCTCGTCGAGGAGGGCCGGGCCAGCGTCGAGGACGTCGACGCGCTGATGGAGGGCTGCCTGGGACACCCGACCGGACCGTTGCGCACGGCCGACCTGATCGGCATCGACAACCTCGTCGACTCGTTGTGGGTGCTGCACGAACGCACCGGCGACGAGGGATGCCGCCCCAGCGAACTGCTGCTGCGCAAGGTCGCCGAGGGCGAGCACGGCCGCAAGACCGGGCGTGGCTTCTACCAGTACGGAGCGTCGTGATGGCCGGCCAGGTGGAGTTGGACGAGCGCCTGCTCGCGTACGTGCGCTCGGTGTCCCTGCGCGACGACGACATCCTGCGCGACCTGGTCGCCGAGACCGCGTCCATGCCCATGCTGGATGCCATGGTCACCATGCCCGAGGAGGGGCAACTCCTGGCCCTGCTCGTGGGGTTGACCGGTGCCCATCGGGTGTTGGAAGTCGGCACGTTCACCGGCTACGGCACGCTGTGCATGGCCCGGGCGCTGCCGCCCGACGGACGCATCGTCACCTGCGACATCAACGAGCGCTGGACCCGGATCGCCCGGCGCTACTGGGACCGTGCCGGCGTTTCGGACCGGATCGAACTCCGACTCGGGGACGGCACGGAGACCATGGCGGCCCTGCTCGGCGAGCACGGCCCCGAAACCTACGACCTGGTGTTCATCGACGCCGACAAGACCGGCTACGCGCGTTACTACGAGGACGCGCTGACCCACCTGCGGCCCGGCGGCCTGATCGTGCTCGACAACACCCTCTACTTCGGCCGGGTCGCCGACCCGGAGGCGGACGACCCGGACACCAGGGCGATCCGCGAACTCAACGCGGCGCTGTTCGCCGACGCCCGGGTGGAGCTGTCGATGCTCGTCATGGCGGACGGGATCACGCTCGCCCGCAAGAACAAGGTGCGATGAGAAAGGGACTCTCCCATGACGGACTCGACAACACGCTCGACGACGGACTCGACCACGTTCGAGCCGGCCGACTCGACCACGGATCTGCCGGTCGCCGCCATCGAGGAGCGCATCGGCGCGTTCCTGACGGCCAAGACCAAGACGACCTGGGAGCGGGAGGTGGACCTGTTCGCCTCGGGCGCGGTGTCCTCGCTCTTCGCGATGGAACTGGTGGTGTTCGTGGAGAGCACCTTCGACATCGAGGTGGAGGGCCCCGACCTCGCCCTGGACAACTTCCGCACCCTGCGCTCGATGAGCGCGCTGGTGCTTCGACTGCGCGGCGGGGGCGACGGTGCCTGACCACCTGAACGCGCTGGTGACCGAGACGGTCGCCGACGCCGCGAGCGGGTGGGACGTGGCGGGCGAGATCCCGATCGCCGTCCTGCGCGCACTCGGCGCCAAGGGCGTGTTGTGCGCCGAGACCGAGCAAAGGTTCGGCGGCCTGGGCCTGTCCTGTACCGACAACGGCGAACTCACCGCGCACACCGGCGCGTTGTGCAGCTCGCTGCGCAGCGTGATGACCTCCCAGGGCATGGCCGCGTGGACGATTCGACGCTTCGGGGACCGGGCACAGCGCGAGGAACACCTGGCGCGACTGACCGGCGGCGAACTGGCCGCGGTCGCGTTCAGCGAACCGGCCGCCGGGAGCGACCTGGCCGCGATGAGCACCGGGATCCGGCGCGACGGCGCCGACATCGTCGTCCACGGCACCAAGACGTGGATCACGGCCGCCGACTACGCCGACTGGATCGTGGTGTTCGGCCGGTACGAGGGCGGCGGCGCGGTTGCCGTGGTGCCGGCGACGGCGCCCGGAGTGCGGGTGACCCGGGTGGCCCACCCGATGGGCTGCCGCGCGGCCGGACACGCCACGGTGGAACTCGACCACGTACGGCTGCCCGCGGAGCACCTGCTCGCCGTGGCCGGTCAGCCGATCGTCATGCTCACCACCATCGCGCTGACCTACGGCCGGTTGTCGGTGGCCTGGGGTTGCGTCGGCATCCTGCGCGCGTGCCTGACCGCGGTCGCCCGACACGCCGCGACCCGCGAGCAGTTCGGCAAACCCCTCCTCCAACACCAACTCGTCGCCCGTCACCTGGCCGAGCTGTACGCCGCGGAACGCACCGCGACGTTCGCCTGCGAGCGGGCGAGCGGCAGCCGCGACGAGGGATCGCCCGAACAGGTGCCCGCGTCGGTCCTGGCCAAGCACGTCGCGGCCGGCCATGCCACACGCGGCGCGGCGTCCGCGCTCCAGGTGCTCGCCTCCGCGGGGGCGGCGAGCGGACACGTGGTCGAACGCGCTTACCGGGACGCGAAGTTGATGGAAGTCATCGAAGGCAGCAACGAGATCTGCCAGCTGATCCTCGCCGAGCACGCGGCGTCGTCGGCGGGCTGAACCGTCGTACGAAACGGGAGCTGACATGTCCGAAGCACAACCGGTCGTGAAGTGCCTGATCTGGGACCTCGACAACACGCTGTGGCGCGGCACACTGATCGAGGACGGCCACGTCGAGGTGGACGAGGCCGTACGCAAGGTCGTGGTGGAACTCGACGCGCGTGGAGTATTGCAGGCCGTCTCCAGCCGCAACGACCACGACGAGGCATGGGCACGGCTCGAGGAACTGGGCCTGGCCGAATACTTTGTTCTGCCCCAGATCGGCTGGGGCCCGAAGTCGGAATCGGTGCGCCGGATCGCCGAGCGGCTGAACTTCGCGACCAGGACGATCGCGTTCATCGACGACCTGCCGACCGAGCGCGCCGAGGTCGCCTACCACCTGCCCGACGTACGGTGCTACCCGGCCGAGCAGGCCGAGGCGCTGCTCGACCTGCCCGAGTTCAGCCCGCCGGTGGTCACCGTCGACGCGCGTCGCCGCCGGATGATGTACCGGGCCGGGTTCGAGCGGGACCGGGAGCGGGAGCAATACAGCGGCGCCGACGAGGAGTTCCTGCGCTCGCTCGACCTGGTGATGCGGATCGCCGAGGCCCGGGACGAGGAGATCACCCGGGTCGAGGAACTGACCCTGCGCACCAGCCAGATGAATGCCACCGGCGTGCACTACTCGGACGCCGCGCTGCGCGCCCTGGCCCACGACGAGGACCACGACGTGCTGGTGGTCTCGATGAGCGACCGCTTCGGTCCGCACGGGGCGGTCGGGGTGATGCTGATCGAGAAGACGCCGCAGACCTGGCACATCAAACTGCTGGCGACCTCCTGCCGGGTCGTCTCCTTCGGCGCGGGCGCGGTACTGCTGCGCTGGCTCACCGACGCCGCAGCCCGGGCCCGGGTGCACCTGGCCGCCGACTTCCGGCGTACCGAGCGCAACCGAATGATGGAAGTTGCCTACCGGTTCGCGGGATTCGCCGACGCGGACTGCACCTGCCTCGCCTCCTTCCCGCCCACCGAAGGCACCGAGGTCCTGCATCTGGAACCGGTCCGCCAGGAGCCGCCGACGACCATGCGGGTCACCGCCCCCGACCCGCAGGCCGGCGGCCGGGAAGCGGAATGGGCGTAGGGCGTTGCCTCAAGCCCTGACCGCGCATCGATCCGAAGTCGCGTATCGATCCGAAGGCGCGTATCGATCCGACGGATGACGCAGAGCACGAACGATCTACGGGGGATCTCTTGCAATTCATGGTGCTTGGCCCGTTAAAACTGATGGACGACGAGAAACCGATCGCGCTCGGCGGCGACCGGCGGCGGGCGACGCTCGGCCTGCTGCTGCTCAACGCCAACCGCGAGGTGGCGACCAGCAAACTCCTCGAGGGCCTGTGGGACACCGAGGAGACGCCGCCGACCGCACGCAAGATCCTGCAGAACGCGGTGCGCGGCCTGCGGGTGATGTTCGCCGAGCACACACGCGGCGACACCCGCCCACCCGCACTGCTGACCTGCTCGCACGGATACCAGTTGCAGGTCGACCCCGAACGGGTCGACATGTTCCGCTTCCACCGCCTCGCCCAAGTCGGTCGCGCGGAACTGGCGGTCGGCCGTCCCGCCGCCGCCGCGGACATCCTGCGCGAGGTGCTGGAGCTGTGGCGCGGACCGGCCCTGGCCGACCTGGTCGAGGCCGGACACTCCTGGACGGAGCTGACCGCACTGCAAAACGCTCGCCTCGACGTGATGGAGGACTACTACGAGGCCGAGTTGGCCAACCGACACCACCAGAGCGTGCTCGGCGAGTTGGAGGCCATGGTCGAGGCCGAGCCGCTGCGCGAGCGGGCGTGTCACCAGCTGATGCTCGCGCTGTACCGCAGCGGCCGTCAGGCCGACGCACTTGCGGTCTACCGCCGTGCCCGGCTGCGCCTCGCCGAGCAGTTCGGCCTCGAACCCGGCCGGGAACTGCGGATGTTGCAACACGCGATCCTCGTGCACGACCCGTCCCTCGCCACGCCCGCCGGTCCGGCCCGACCCGTGGTGCTCGCCGCGCCCACGTCGGAGCCGGAACAGCCCGAATACCCGCTCGCCCGCACCGCCCCGGCCGCCGTGCCGCAGACCGCCGGGGCTCGGAGCCGGGTCAGCGCCGTACTGATCCGCGCCGACTTCGGCACGGGCTCCCGGGTTGCCGACGTCGGCGAGGCACTGGAGCGCACCGCGACGACCGTACGCGAGGAGGTCGAACGCTTCGGCGGCCTCGTCGCCGGCTCGACCGGCTCGGTCACCCTGGCCGTGTTCCGCCCCGACACCCGGGACGACGACAACGACCGGGTCGCCGAACGCGCCGTGCACGCCGCCATCTCCCTGCGCCGGCGCATCTGCTTCGACGTCCCCGACGGCGAACGACCCGCCCTGCGGGTGGCCGTGTCGACGGGCGAGATCCCGGTGCGGCCCGCCGAACGATTCCTGGAACCGCTGCCGGTCAACGGTGCGTTGCTCGTCGACTGTGAGTCCCTGCTTCAGTTCGCCGAGGACACCGAGATCGTGGTGTGCGACCACACCAACCTCCTGACCGGCGCGGCGATCCGCTACGGCCGCGAGGGCGGACCGCGCCCACGATGGACCGTCCGGGGACCCTGTCCGGACTCACCGCTCACGCCCGAAGCAGTCGATCGTGAACCGGAGTTGGATGTACTGAGCAGCCTGCTCGAACGGGTCCGCCGGCGGGCCCGGCCACACCTGGTGCTGGTCCTCGGCGGGCCCGGGATCGGCAAGTCGCGGTTGCTCGCGGCGTTCGAGAGACGGGTCCGGAACGCCGCGACGATCCGGCTCGACCCGCACGGCCCGGCGACCACCCCCAATGTGGCCGAACTCGCCGAGTACCGCCCACTCGTGGTGTTCGCCGACGACCTGCACCTGGCCGACAGCACGGTCTTGGCCGTCGTCGAGGACCTGCTCGATCAGCCGGAGCCGACCCCGCTCCTGGTGGTCGCCGCCGCCCGCCCGGAATTGTTCCGCCGCCGCCCGGGATGGGGCGACGGTCGCCGGCACGCGAGCCGGATGACCCTGGAGCCGGTCGCACCCGAGGCACCCGCCCGGGTGCCGGAGGAGCGCGACGCACCCAGGCTCTGCCACGTCCCCGGGCGGGTTCGTCCCCGCTCTTTGGTCCGGGGAGCCAGATTCGCCGCCCGGTCCGGGCTTCCGGAACCGGGTTGCCCGCCGCTCTCGCAGGGTTCACTGGCCCCGTTGAGTACTCGGCCGGAGGAGTGACGAGACCATGGAGAACGAAGGCAGGCTACGGAACTACCTCAAGCAGGCGGTCGGCGAGCTCCAGGAAACCCGCGAACGGTTGCGGGAACTGGAGCAGGCCGCCGCCGAGCCGATCGCCATCGTCGGCATGGCCTGCCGCTTCCCCGGCGGGGTCGAATCACCCGACGGACTCTGGGAGTTGGTGGCCGAAGGGCGGGACGCGATCGACGCGTTCCCGACCGACCGCGGCTGGGACGTCGACGGCCGCTACGACCCCAACCCCGGTGTGCCGGGCAGCTACTACGCGCGCGGCGGGGGATTCCTGTACGACGCCGCCGAGTTCGACGCCGACTTCTTCGGGATCTCGCCGCGCGAGGCGTTGGCCATGGACCCGCAGCAGCGGCTGCTCCTGGAGACCGCGTGGGAGGCACTGGAACGCACCGGGACGGACCCGCAGACGTTGCGGGGCAGCGACACCGGGGTGTTCGTCGGTCTGATGGGCCACGGCGGACAGCGGTACGGGCTCGGTGCGGAGGAGGCCGGTCAGGGCGGCGACGGCTTCGGTGGGACCGGCAGCGCGGCCAGCGTCGCCTCCGGGCGGATCGCGTACCTGCTCGGTCTGGAGGGTCCGGCCCTGACCGTCGACACGGCGTGCTCGTCGTCACTGGTGTCGATGCACCTGGCGAGTCGGGCATTGCGCAAGGGCGAATGCTCGCTGGCACTGGTCGGCGGCGCCTCGGTGATGGCGACGCTGGACACCTTCGTCGACTTCTCCCGGCAGCGGGGGCTGGCCGAGGATGGCCGCTGCAAGGCGTTCGCGGCCACGGCGGACGGCACGGGGTGGTCCGAGGGCGTGGGCATGGTGGTCTTGGCCCGGCTGTCCGATGCCCGGCGGCTGGGATACCCCGTGAACGCGGTGATCCGGGGGAGTGCGGTCAACTCCGACGGCGCCTCCAACGGCCTGACCGCGCCGAACGGCCCGTCCCAGCAGCGGGTCATCCGCCAGGCACTGGCCGACGCGGGCCTGACCGCCGCCGACGTCGACGTGGTGGACGCGCACGGCACCGGCACCCGACTGGGCGACCCGATCGAGGCACAGGCCCTGCTGGCGACCTATGGCCGGGAACGTCCCGAGGACCGGCCGCTGTGGCTGGGGTCGCTGAAATCCAACATCGGCCACACCCAGGCCGCGGCCGGCGTCGGTGGCGTGATCAAGATGGTGCAGGCGCTGCGACACGGCCTGCTGCCCAAAACGCTGCACGTGGACGAGCCGACCCCCGCCGTGGACTGGGCGTCGGGCGCGGTCGAACTGCTGACCGCGGCGCGCGCCTGGCCCGAGACGGGCCGGGCCCGTCGGGCGGCGGTATCGGCCTTCGGGATCAGCGGAACCAATGCGCACGTGATCCTCGAGGAGGCCCCGACGCCGGCGGAGCCGGAGCCGGACCCGGAGTCGGTGTTGGAACCGGGTCCGGAACGGGGCTTGGAGCCGGAGCCGGAGTCGGTGTTGGAACCGGGTCCGGAACGGGGCTTGGAGCCGGAGCCGGAGTCCGAGCCCCCCGTGGTGCCGCTGCTGCTGTCCGCCGCCTCGGCCCCGGCGCTCGCCGCTCGGGCGCGCCAACTGCACGAGTTCACGGCAGCCGACCCGGCCGCCCCCGTGGCCGCCGCCCTGGCCACCCGGGCCCCACGACTGTCGCACCGCGCGGCCGTGCTCGGCACCGACCCGGCGGCGGGACTGCGCGCCCTCGCCGAGGGCCGGTCGTCCCCGGACGTCCTCCTCGGCACCGCCCGCCCGCGCGGGAAAACCGTGTTCGTCTTCCCCGGCCAGGGCTCGCAATGGTCCGGCATGGCCCTCGACCTGTACCGCGAATCCGCGGTGTTCCGCGCGCAATTGGACCGCTGCGCCGACGCCCTCGAACCGCACGTCGACTGGCTACTCCTCGATGCGCTCGCCGGACCGCTCGACCGCGTCGACGTGGTGCAGCCGGCGCTGTGGGCGGTGATGATCTCGATCGCCGCGCTGTGGGAAAGCCACGGCCTCGCTCCCGATGCGGTACTGGGCCACTCCCAGGGCGAGATCGCCGCCGCGTACGTCGCCGGCGCTCTCTCCCTCGCCGACTCGGCCACCGTCGTCGCCGCCCGCAGCAAGGCCATCGTGCGCCTGGCCGGTACCGGCGGCATGGCCTCCGTGCAACTCGCCACGGCCGACACCGCGCACCGGATCGAGCGCTACGCCGGAGCGGTCGAGATCGCCGCGATCAACGGACCCGGCAGTACGGTCGTCTCGGGTACCCCCGCCGCCCTGACCGACCTCGTCGAGTCCTGCGAGGCCGACGGGATCCGGGCGCGGCTCATCCCGGTGGACTACGCCTCCCATTCGGCGCACGTCGAGGCCCTGCGAGACGACATCCTCGGCACGCTCGCCGGCATCCGACCCCGCCCGACCCGAGTCCCGTTCCACTCCACGGTCACCAACGAGATCCTGGCCGGCCCGGAACTGGACGCCGAGTACTGGTTCCGCAATCTGCGCCACACCGTCGGCTTCGCCGCCGGCACCCGGGCGTTGCTCGACCGGGGACACCGAGTGTTCGTCGAGGTCAGCGCACACCCCGTGCTGACCACCGCGATCGGCGAGACGATCGAGGAAGCCGAAACACCCGACACGGTCGTCCTGGAGTCGCTGCGCCGGGACGAGGGCGGGTCGACGCGCTTCGCCGCCGGACTGGCCAGGGCGTATGTCCACGGCATCGAGGTCGACTGGCAACTACCGGCGACCGCCCTGGAGTTGCCGACCCACCCATTCCAACGCCGGCGCTACTGGCTCGAAGAGCCCGCCGCGATCGGCGACATCACCGCCCTCGGCCTGCACCGCGCCGACCACCCGATGCTGGGCGCGGCGCTGCGCACCGCCGACGCGCAGACGCTGGTCCTCACCGGCCGGTTGTCCCGTACCGCGCAACCGTGGCTGTCCGACCACGGGATCGGCGCATCGGTGCTGCTGCCCGGCGCGGCGCTGGTCGAACTCGCCCTCCAGGCCGGCGACCGGGTCGGCCGCGCGCATCTGGCCGAACTGACCATGCAGGCACCGGTGGTCGTCGACGCCGACCTCGATCTCCAGGTGCTGATCGGCCCGGAGGTCGACGCCGGTCGGCCGGTGGCGGTGTACACCAGCCCGAGCGGGCGCGACGAGTGGACCCGGCACGCACAGGGTGTGCTGACCGCCGAGGAGCCACCGGCGGCCGGCGAATCGACCTCCTGGCCGCCGCCGGGGGCGGTGGCCGTGCCGGTGGACGGGCTCTACGAGGACCTGGCCGAGCGCGGCTACGTCTACGGCCCGGCCTTTCGCGGCGTGCGGGCGGCGTGGCGCGACGGCGACGTGATCCACGCAGCGGTCGCGCTGCCCGACGAGCTGGACGTCTCCGGTTTCGGGCTGCACCCCGCCCTGTTGGACGCGTCGCTGCACGCGGTCGGTCTCGCCGAGGCCGACGACCTGCGCCTGCCGTTCGGCTGGACCGACGTACACGTGTACGCGAGCGGCGCCCGGACCGTCCGGGTACGCCTGTCCCCGGCCGGGCCGGACACGATCGCCGTACTCGTCACCGACGAGGCGGGGCAACCGGTCGCTTCGGTGGGCCAGTTGTCGCTGCGCCCGGTGGACGCGGGCACGTTCGGTCGGGCCCGGGTGGACGCGTCGGCGCTGTTCGGCGTCGACCTCGTGCCGATCGACCTCCCCGAAGCGTCCCCCGAGCACCCGTGGTTCACCCTTTCGCCGGCAGGCCACGACCGTCCGATCCCTCCGTCTTCCGCACCCGCCGCGCTGTGGACCTGCCCGAGCGGCGAGCTGGAGGACGTCGTCGCCCGGACGCTGGAGGTGGTCCGGGACTGGCTCGCCGACGCGGACCTCGCCGGCGTCCCGCTCGTCGTGCTCACCCGCGCGGACGAGCCCGCACACCGCGCCGTGGCCGGCCTGCTTCGCACCGCCCGGAGCGAACACCCGCGCCGACTCCGGCACATCGACGTCGACGACCACCCGCGCACCCGGCACGCACTGCCCGCCGCGATGGCCGTCGACCACCCCGAACTGGTGATCCGCGCCGGGATCGGCGCGGTCCCGCGCCTGGTCCGCGCGTCCGCGTCGCCCGCCCTGCCCGAGCCGAAGGATCGGCCGTGGCGGCTGGCCCCGACCCATCGCGGCGATCTCGACGGGTTGTCGCTCGCCGCGTGTCCCGAGGTGCTGCGTCCGTTGGCGGCCGGCGAGGTGCGGGTCGCGCTGCGGGCGGGCGGGCTGAACTTCAAGGCCGTGCTCCTCGAACTGGGCATGGTGGCGCGGGACGAGTGGTCCTCGCTGGGCGAGGGCGCCGGAGTCGTCCTGGAGGTCGGCGCGGATGTCACCGGACTGGCCCCGGGGGACCGGGTGATGGGCTTGTTCACCAGCGGTCTGGGTACGGCCGGCATCTCGGATCACCGGCTGGTCGTGCCGATGCCGAAACATCTGTCGTTCGCGCAGGCCGCCGGGGTCCCCGTGGTGTATCTCACCGCCTACTACGGCCTCGCGGACCTGGCCGGGTTGCGATCCGGCGAATCGCTGCTGCTGCACGCCGCGACCGGCGGGGTGGGCTTCGCGGCCCTGCAACTGGCCCGGCACTGGGGCGCCGAGGTGTTCGGCACCGCGAGCGCCGGCAAACGCGACATGCTGCACGCGTGGGGCTTCGACGACGACCACCTCGCCGACTCGCGCAGCCTCGGCTACGCCGAGCGGTTCGGCCGGACCACCGGTGGCCGCGGCGTGGATGTCGTGCTCAACGCGTTGGCCCACGAGCACGTCGAGGAGTCGCTGGCCCTGCTGTCGAGCGGCGGACGCTTCGTGGAGATGGGCAAGACCGACATCCGCGACCCCGAGGAGATCGCGAAGACGCATCCCGGGGTGCGTTATCGGGCGTTCGACGTGATGGAGGCCGGCTTCGACCGCCTCGGCGAGATGCTGGAGGCGATCCGCGTCCTGTTCGACGAGGGCGCGCTGCGACCGATGCCGCTGACCACGTTCGAGGTACAGCGGGCCCCGGAGGCGTTCCGGTACCTCCGCCAGGCCCGACACGTGGGCAAGATCGTGCTGACCGTACCCGCACCGCTCGACCCCGACGGCACGGTGCTGATCACCGGCGGGACGGGTGTGCTCGGCGGGGTGATCGCCCGGCACCTGGTCGCCGAACACGGCGTACGGCGACTGCTGTTGACGAGCCGCCGCGGCCCGGCCGCGGAGGGCGCGGGCGCGTTGGTCGAGGACCTGCGCGCGGCGGGCGCCGACGTGGACGTGGTGGCGTGCGACGTCACCGACCGCAAGTCCCTTGCCGAGCTGATCGGCTCGACGCATCGACTGACCGGGGTGGTACATGCCGCCGGGGTGCTCTCCGACGGCGTTCTGGAGGCGCTGACCCGCGACGACCTCGACGCCGTACTGCGGGCCAAGGCCCGCTCGGCATGGGATCTGCACGAGCTGACCCGGGATCACGACCTGTCCCTGTTCGTGCTGTTCTCCTCGGCCGCCGGCGTGCTGGGCAACGCGGGCCAGGGCGGATACGCCGCGGCCAACGCCTTCCTCGACGGCCTCGCGGAACATCGGCGCGGGCTCGGCCTGCCGGGGTTGTCGATCGCGTGGGGCCTGTGGGCCCGGGAAAGCGCGATGACGGGCCACATGAGCGACACCGACCGGGACCGCCTGTCCCGGATGGGGCTGGGCGCGATCACCGACGAGCAGGGCGCGGCCCTGTTCGACGCCGCCCTCGCCCTGCGCCGCCCGGTCGCGGTGGCGGTACCGATCGACGTGGCCGGCCTGCGCAAGAGCGGCCGACCGTGTCCCGACGTGTTGTCGGCCCTGGACCCGAGCGGCCCGACCCGGCGCCGCGTCGCGGCCCGGGCGGCCGACACCTCGCGCGCGGACCGGCTCCTCGAACTGCCCGAACGCCAACGCCGCCGGGAACTGCTCGAACTGGTCCGGGAGTCCGCGGCGCTCGTGCTCGGGCACGACACGGCCGCCGCGGTCGACGCGGACAGCGCGTTCAAGGAACTCGGGTTCGACTCGCTGACGGCGGTGGAACTGCGCAACCGACTGGGCAACGGCACGGGCCTGCGCCTGCCCCCGACGGTCGTGTTCGACCACCCGACGCCGGTCGAACTGGCGGGCTTCCTGGACGAACTGCTCGTGCCCGCCGAGGAGACCGGGGTGCGGTCCGTCGTCACGGAACTCGATCGACTCGCCGTGGCGGATCTCGACGACGAGGAACGCGACCTGCTTGCCAAGGGACTCCAGGAGGTGCTGCGCCGACTCGCCGCACCGACCGACGGAGGCGGCGAGGAAAGGGACTTCACCGCCGCCTCCGACGACGAACTCTTCGACTTCATCGACGGCGAACTCGACATCGCATGACTTCGCGTCCGTACGGAAGGGGGCTGCCCGGGATGTCCAACGAGCAGAAGCTGCGCGAGTATCTGAGGCGCGTCACGACGGACCTCCAGCGCGCCCAGCGGGAGCTGCGCGACGCCGAGGCCGCCGCCCGGGAGCCGATCGCGATCGTCGGCATGGCGGCCCGGTTCCCCGGTGCCGCCAACGCGCCCGAGGAGCTGTGGGAACTGATCCGTGGCGGTGGGGAAGCCCTCACGGATTTCCCGAGCGACCGAGGGTGGGATCTCGATCGGCTGTCGGACCCCGACCCCGACACACCCGGAACCACCTACCTCACCCGGGGCGGCTTCCTGGCCGGCGCGGGGCGGTTCGATGCCGAGTTCTTCGGGATCTCACCGCGTGAGGCGGCGGCGATGGACCCGCAGCAGCGGGTGTTGTTGGAAACCTCGTGGGAGGCGTTGGAGAGCGCCCGCATCGACCCGGCGTCGATGCGGGGCAGCTCCACCGGCGTCTTCGTCGGGGTGATCCCGCAGGAGTACATGCCGCGCGCGGGAGAGACGCCCGAGGACCTGGAGGGCTTCGTCCTCACCGGCGGCACCACCAGTGTCGCGTCGGGCCGGATCGCCTATGTGCTCGGCTTGTTGGGACCGGCGGTGACGCTGGACACGGCGTGCTCGTCGTCGCTGGTGTCGATGCACCTGGCGGAGCAGTCGCTGCGCAGCGGGGAGTGCGACCTCGCGCTGGCGGGCGGCGCCACCGTGATGTCCGGGCCGAGTGTGTTCGTGGAGTTCTCCCGACAGCGCGGGTTGGCGCCGGACGGCCGCTGCAAGGCGTTCGCCGCGGGGGCGGACGGCACCGGATTCTCCGAGGGCGTCGGGGTGTTGGTCCTGGCCCGACTGTCCGAGGCGCGACGGCGCGGGTTGCCGGTATTGGCGCTGGTGCGGGGCAGTGCGGTGAACTCCGACGGTGCGTCCAACGGCCTGACCGCGCCGAACGGGCCGTCCCAGCAGCGGGTGATCCGGCAGGCACTGGCCAACGCCGGTCTGTCCCCCGCCGAAGTGGATGTGGTGGAGGGGCATGGCACGGGAACACGGCTGGGCGACCCGATCGAGGCGGACGCGCTGCTGGCCACGTACGGACGGGCACGTACGCCGGGCTCCGACGAACAGGCGTTGCTGCTGGGCTCGGTGAAGTCGAACATCGGCCACACCCAGGCCGCGGCGGGCGTGGCCGGGGTGATCAAGATGGTCATGGCCATGCGGGACGGGGTGGTGCCCAAGACACTGCACGTGGACGAGCCGACACCCGCGGTGGACTGGTCCGCCGGGACGGTCGAGGTGGTGACCGAGTCCCGGCCGTGGCCGACGACGGGTCGGCCGAGGCGGTCGGCGGTGTCGTCGTTCGGGATCAGCGGGACCAACGCGCACGTGATTCTCGAACAGGCCCCGTTGGACGAGCCGGTGGCGGCGACGGAGCCGGCCGAGGCACCGGGGACGGCGTTGCCGGTGGTTCCGGTGGTGGTGTCGGCGCGGTCGGCCGAGGCGTTGCGGGCGCAGGCGGAGCGGCTGGTGCCCGTGGTCGCGGGCGGCGTGTCGCCGGCGGATGCGGGTTTGTCGGCGGCGGTGTCGCGGTCGACGTTCGAGCACCGTGGGGTGGTGCTGGCGGCCGACGTTGATGAACTTACGGCCGGTTTGCGGGCGTTGGCTGCGGGTGAGTCGGCCGCGAGCTTGGTGTCCGGGGTCGCCGCCGAGGGACTCACGGCATTCCTGTTCACCGGTCAGGGCGCGCAGCGCGTGGGCATGGGTCGGGAGTTGTATGAGACCTTCCCGCTGTTCGCGGCGGCGTTCGACGAGGTTTGTGGTCACTTCGACACGCTGTTGTCCGGGTCGTTGCGAGACGTCGTGTTCGGGGACGGCGAGGGGTTGGACCGGACCGGGTGGACGCAGCCGGCGTTGTTCGCGGTCGAGGTGGCGATGTTCCGGCTGCTGGAATCGTGGGGTGTACGACCCGACTTCGTGACCGGGCACTCGATCGGGGAGTTGGCCGCCGCGCATGTCGCGGGTGTGCTGGGCCTGGGCGACGCGTGCCGGGTCGTCGCCGCTCGTGGGCGGTTGATGCAGGCGTTGCCGGCCGGCGGGGCGATGGTCGCGGTGCGGGCCGGCGAGGCCGAGGTGCGCGAACTGCTGCGCGGGCATGAGGACCGGGCCGGGATCGCGGCGGTCAACGGGCCGACGTCGGTGGTGGTTTCCGGCGCCGAGGACGTCGTCCTCGCGGTCGCGGACGCTCTGCGCGAGCGCGGCCACAAGACGAACCGGCTCACCGTGAGCCACGCCTTCCACTCGCCCCTGATGGACCCCGTCCTCGACGCGTTCGCCACGGTCCTCGACGGTGTGGAGTTGGCCGAGCCGTTGATTCCGATGGCCGCCGACACCGCCGATGTGCGCTCGGCGCGGTATTGGGTCGACCACGTCCGCGAGCCGGTGCGCTTCGCCGAGCACATCGCCCGCCTGCGGGAGCAGGGCGTCACGCGGTTCCTGGAGGTCGGCCCCGACGGCGTACTCACCGCGCTGGGCCCGGAGACCGCACCCGACGCGAGGTTTGTCGCCTTCCAACACCGCGACCGCCCCCAGACCCGTACCGCGCTCACCGCACTCGCGCACCTGCACACCCACGGCCTCACCGTCGACTGGCGACACCTGTTCGCCGACACCGACGCCACCCTCGTCGACCTCCCCACCTACCCCTTCCAACAGCGCCACTACTGGCTGCCGGAGTTGTCCGCGGGCGACGTCGTGTCGGCCGGGCAGGTGGCCGCCGGCCATGCGATGTTGGAAGCCGTGGTGCGGGTCGCCGGTGCCGACGAGGTGGTGTTCACCGGGCGGCTGTCCGTACGGACGCATCCCTGGGTCGCCGAACACGAGCTGGGCGGACGGGCGTTGGTGCCCGGAACCGCGTTGCTCGACATGGCGATCCGGGCCGGGGACGAGGTCGGCTGCGCCGGCGTGGCCGAGATGGTGGTCACCGCGCCGCTGACCCTCCCCGAGTCGGGTGGAGTGCGGGTGCAACTCGTGGTGAACGAGGCGCGGGACGGCGGGGAGCGGCCGTTCGCGATCCACTCCTGCCCGGAGGACGCGTCCGGCGAGGAATGGACCTGCCACGCCATCGGCCTGCTGGCCGCCACGGCGCCCGAGCCGGACTTCGAGTTGAGTGAATGGCCGCCGACCGGGGCTCGACCCGTGCCGGTGGACGGGTTCTACGAGCGGTTCGCGGAGCACGGCTACGTCTACGGCCCGCTGTTCCGCGGGCTGCACACGCTGTGGCGCCGCGACGGGAGCGCCGGGGCCGAGTTCTTCGCCGAGGTCGCGCTGCCGGAACACGCCGAAACGGCCGGGTTCGGGATCCATCCCGCCCTGTTCGACGCGGCGATCCATCCCCGGGTCGTGGCCGCGATCGCCGACGCGGGTGAGGACTTCACGCTCCTGCTGCCGTTCGTGTGGAACGGGATCAGCCTCTACGCCACGGGCGCGACCGCGTTGCGGGTACGGGTCCTGATCGACGACCCGACCGAGGGGACGTCGTGCCGAGTGCAACTCGCCGACCAGGCCGGACAACCGGTCGCCGAGGTGCGCTCGGTCGAGGCCCGTCCGGTGTCGACCGACCGGTCGGCCGCGCGGAACGAGACCGCCGGCTCCCTCTTCGAGGTGGAATGGGTTCCGGTCGAGCCGACCCCGACGGAGCCGACCGGGCGCTGGGTTCTGCTCGGTGCGGCCGACGGCGTCATCGAGGACGCGCTGCCCGTCGAGCGCCACGAGACGTTGCGGGAGGCGGCCGGGGCCGACGTGGTGGTCGCCGCGTACACCGCACCCTCGGGCGACGGCGACGGCGACGGCGACGGCGACGGCGAAGGCGACGTCGTCGCGTCGGTGCACGACACGACGGTCCGGGTCTTGGATCTCCTCCGGGAATGGTCGGCCGACGACGCGTTCCTGTCGAGCCGCTTGGTCGTGGTCACCCGGGGTGCGGTGGCGACCGATGCCGCGCCGGACCTGATGGGCGCCGCAGTGTGGGGCCTGTTGCGGTCCGCGCGGGCGGAACATCCCGACCGGATCTTGCTGGTGGACGTCGACGACGACCCGGCCTCGCTCGCGGCCCTGCCCGCCGTGTTGGCGGCCGGCCACGACGAGGTCGCGCTGCGCGCCGGCGCGGTGACGGTACCCCGCCTGGTGCCGCAGCCCGCGCCGGCGGACGGGTCCCGGCCGGTGCCCGCGCCCGACGGCACCGTCCTGGTGACCGGTGGGACCGGGGCGCTGGGCGCGTTGTTCGCCCGGCACCTGGTCACCGAGTACGGCGTCCGGCACCTGGTCCTCACCAGCCGCCGGGGGCAAGCCGCGCCGGGCGCAGGCGAGTTGGTCGAGGCGCTCACCGAACTCGGGGCCACCGTACGGATCGCCGCATGTGACGTGGCCGACCGGGACGCACTCGCGGCGATCCTCGACACCATCCCCGCCGAACACCCGCTCACCGGTGTCGTGCACACCGCCGGCGTGATCGACGACGGCATCCTCACCGCCCTCACCCCCGAGCGTGTCGACGCGGTGCTTCGGCCCAAGGTCGACGCCGCGTGGTACCTGCACGAGCTGACCCGCGAGCACCCGCTGACGATGTTCGTGCTGTTCTCCTCGCTGGCCGGCACGCTGGGCAACGCCGGACAGGCCAACTACTCGGCGGCCAACCACTTTCTCGACGCGCTCGCGCACCACCGCCGGGCCCACGATCTGCCCGCGGTCTCGCTGGGCTGGGGGTTGTGGGACACCGAGGGCGGCATGCAGACCGGCGACGCCGACCAGGTGCGACGGAGCGGCCTGCGGGCGATCACGCCGGAGACCGGGCGGGCGTTGTTCGACCGGGCCCTGGCGGCGAACCGCCCGGTGACCCTGCCCGCCCGATTCGACCTGCGCACGTTGCGGGCCGGGTCGGCGCCGATCGTGTCGATGTTGCGGAGCCTGGTCGGGCGTCCGGCACGCCGGGTGGTGCGGCCGGGCGCGGCCGACCAACGGGCCCTGGCCGAACGGCTGGTCGCATTGCCGCTCCGGGAGCGGCAGGAGCAGGTCGCCGACCTGGTCCGGACCGAGGTGGCCGCGGTGCTCGGGTTCGGCGCGGGCGAACGGGTCGGCGAGAGCGTGCCGTTCCGGGATCTGGGCTTCGACTCGCTGACCGCCGTCGAGTTGCGCAACCGGCTGTCCGCGACCACGGGACTGCGCCTGTCGCCCGGGGTGGTGTTCGACTATCCGACGGTCGCGACGCTCGCGGAGCACGTGGTGTCCGAGCTGAGCGGCGATGTGCCCGCTGCGACCACGGCCGTCGCCGCGTCGGTTCCCGGGCCCGGCGGCGCGGACGAACCGATCGCGATCGTCGGCATGGCGTGCCGCTTCCCCGGCGGGGCCGGCACGCCCGAGGAGTTGTGGCGGCTGGTCGTGGACGGCGTGGACGCGATGTCGGACATACCGGATGATCGGGGTTGGGACGTCGCACGGTTGTGGGATCCGGATCCGGACAAGCCCGGCACGTTCTATCCGCGCGCCGGCGGATTCATCGACGAACCCGCCGGGTTCGACGCCGGCTTCTTCGGCATCTCGCCGCGCGAGGCGCTGGCGATGGACCCGCAGCAGCGGTTGTTGCTGGAGACCTCCTGGGAGGCCTTGGAAAGCGGCGGCATCGACCCGCAGTCGTTGCGCGGCAGCGGTACGGGTGTCTACACCGGCCTGACCGCACAGCAGTACGAGGCGGGCGCCGGGACGGTCGAGGAGGGCGTCGAAGGGTATCGGCTGACCGGCTCGACCACGTCCTTCGGATCCGGCCGAATCTCCTACGTCCTGGGCCTGGAGGGCCCGACGATGTCGATCGACACGGCGTGCTCGTCGGTGTTGGTTTCCCTGCACCTCGCCGCCAACGCGGTGCGCAGCGGCGAGTGTGCACTCGCCCTGGCGGGCGGTGCGACGGTGATGGCGCAGCCCATCGGCTTCATCGAGTTCTCCCGGCAGCGCACGTTGTCCCCCGACGGCCGGGCCAAGGCGTTCGCCGAGTCCGCCGACGGCACCGGATGGTCCGAGGGCGTGGGCATGTTCGTCCTGGAACGCCTGTCCGACGCCCGCCGCAACGGGCACCCGGTGCTCGCGCTGATCCGGGGCAGCGCGGTGAACTCCGACGGCGCGTCCAACGGCCTGACCGCGCCCAACGGCCCGTCGCAACAGCGGGTGATTCGGCAGGCGTTGGCGAACGCCGGCCTCGCCGGGTCCGACGTGGACCTGTTGGAGGCTCACGGGACGGGTACCAGGCTCGGCGACCCGATCGAGGCCCAGGCCCTGTTGGCCACCTACGGCCGGGACCGGCCGGCGGATCGGCCCCTGTGGCTGGGTTCGGTCAAATCCAACATCGGGCACACCCAACACGCCGCCGGAGCCGGTGGGTTGATCAAGGCGATCCTGGCCATGCGCGATGGCCTGATGCCGAAGACGCTGCACGTGGACGAGCCGACGTCGGCGGTGGACTGGTCGTCCGGGGCGATGCGCTTGTTGACCGAGGCGCGCCCGTGGCCGGACGTGGACGGACCGCGTCGGGCCGCGGTGTCGGCGTTCGGGATGAGCGGTACGAACGCGCATGTCGTGCTGGAGCAGGCCCCCGAGGAACCGGCCCCGGCGGAGGCCGGGGTGTCCCTGCCGGCGGTGCCGTGGGTGTTGTCGGCCAAGTCGCCGCAGGCGCTGCGGGCGCTGGCCGATCGGCTGTCGTCGCTGTTGCACGCCACGGATGACACCGACGACGCCGCGCCGAGTCCGCTCGACGTCGGCTTCTCGCTGGCGGCCCGGTCCGGGTTCGAGTACCGCGCGGTGCTCGTGGTCGGGGAGGTCGCGGAGGCACGGGCCGGACTGCGGGCGATCGCCGAGCCCCGGCACGAAAACGGGCCCGAACCCGGGCGGGACGTGCCCGCCGCCGCGGACGGGCGCACGGCGTACCTCTTCACCGACCGCCCCGCGCCCGGTCCGGATCGGGACCTGTACGAGACATGGCCGGTGTACGCCCGGGCGTTCGACGCCGCGCTCGCCGAGGTCGAGGGTGAGGACCGGTTCGCCGCCGAGGTGGCGCTGTTCCGCCTGGTCGAGTCCTGGGGCATGAGCTTCGGCTGCGTCGCCGGGACCGGCGTCGGCGAGCTTGCCGCGGCGTACGTCGCCGGGGCGCTCTCGACGACCGACGTGCGCCGGTTGTTGGTCGATGGGCAACGGGCCGAGGTGACCTTCGGGGAGCCGCGCATCCCGGTGGTGTCGTTGCGCACCGGCATGCCGCCGGCCGCCGACGACGCGCCGGGAGCGCCCGGAACCGAGGGTGCCGCCGCCGCCGAGCGGTGGATGGCCGAGCAGCGCGTGACCCGCCTCGTCGAATCGGGCGGCGCCGGACGGTTGTTCCGGCGCTCGGTGGCGCTGCTCCCGGACGATCGGCCGCAGGTGCGCGCCGTGCTCGACGGGATCGGCGAACTGTTCGTGGCCGGCGCGCCCGTCGACTGGTCGGCCGTGTTCGCCGGCACCGGCGCGCGCCGCATTGCCTTGCCCACCTACCCGTTCCGGCACGAGCGGTACTGGCCGGCCGCGCCCGAACCCGCCGAGGGCACCGACGCCGGCACCGCCTCGCTGTTCGAACTGCGCTGGACCCCGGTCGCGGTGCCGGCGGACGACGAGCCGGAGAGCCTGCTCGCCCTGCTCGGCGACGACCCCGCCGGCCTGGCCGCGATGGCGCCGCTGCGCTTCGGCGACGTCGAGGAGGCCGCGACGGCGTTCACCCCGTGGGACGTACTGCTGGTGCAGCCGTCGACCCCGGAGGATCCCGCCGCCGACGGCCCGGCCGAGGTGCACCGTGCGGTGGCCCGGGCGCTCGACGTGGCGCAGTCCTGGCTGGCCCGGGAGAACCTGCCGGACAACCGCCTGATCGTGGTGACCCGGGGCGCGATGGCCGTCGAGGCCGGGGAGGACGTGCCCGACCCGGCCGGCGCCGCCGTGTGGGGCCTGCTGCGCTCGGCCCAGGCGGAGCACCCGGATCGGATCGTGCTGGTCGACCTGGACGACGACCCGGCCTCGACCGACCTGCTGTTCGTGGCGGCCCAGACCGGGGAACCCCAACTCGCGGTGCGCGCCGGGCGGTTGCTCACCCCGCGCCTGGTGCCGTCGACGCCCCTGCCGGATGTGGTCCCGCCGACACCGGTGGCGGGCGGCACCGTGCTGGTCACCGGCGCCGGCGGGCCGCTGGGCGCGCTGTTCGCCCGACACCTGGTCACCGCGTACGGGGTGGAACACCTGGTGCTCGCCGACCCGAACGGCCCCGATTCGCCCGCCGGCCGACTGCGGGACGAACTGGCCACGCTCGGCGCCGCGGCCACCGTGGTCGCCTGCGACCCGGCCGACCGCGAGGCGGTCCGCACGATGCTCGCGGACATCCCGGCCGCGCACCCGCTGACCGGGATCGTGCACACCGAAAACGTGCTGGACGACGGCGTGTTCACCGCGCTGACCCCGGCGCGCGTGGCGGCCGTGTCGCGGCCCAAGGTGGACGGCGCCCGGCATCTGCACGAGCTGACCGTAGACGCCCCGCCCGCGCTGTTCGTGCTGTGCTCGTCGGTGGTCGGCATGCTCGGCAGCCCGGGTCAGGCCAACTTCGCCTCGGCGAACGCCTACCTGGACGCGCTGGCGACCCGCCGCCGGGCCGCCGGACTGCCCGCCGTGTCGCTCGCGTGGGGCCGGATGGTGGCGAGCGCGCAATCCGGCCTGCGGGTGATCGGTGAGGACGAGGCGTGCGCGCTGTTCGACGCCGCGCTCGCCGACGGGCACACCGTGCTCGCCCCCGCCCCACTCGACCTTCCCGCGCTGCGCCGCGACGGTGCGCAGGTCCCGGCGGTGTTGCGGCACCTGGTGCCGCACGACGAGCGCCGGACGGCGAGCACCGAGCCGCCGGCCGACCGGTTCGCCGCGATGAGCCGGGCCGAGGCCGCGGCGTTCCTGCGGGACCTGGTGCGCACCGAGGCCGCGGCCGTGCTCGGTCACGCGGCGCCGGACCGATTGCAGTGGGAGGTGTCCTTCCGGGACTCCGGCTTCGACTCGTTGTCCGCCGTGCAGTTCCGCAACCGGCTGGGGGAGCGCACCGGCCTGTCGCTGCCGACCACGCTGGTCTTCGACTACGCCTCACCGGGCGTACTCGTGGACCACCTCCTCGAACGGCTCGCCGTCACCGACGGAGCGGACCACCGCGCGGCACTGGCCGAACTGGACCGCCTGGAGGCGGTGTTGATGGCCGTGCCGGTCGAGCCGACGGACGACGAGGACGCCGGGAACACCGAGATCGCCGCCCGCCTGAACACCATCCTCGCCCGCTGGAACAGGGCCCGGGCCGACGCCCGTGCACACGCCCCCGGCGGCGTGATCGACCCGGCCACCGCGATCGAGACCGCGACCGAGAACGAGATCTTCGACTTCATCGACCGGGAACTGGGCCGCTCCGCCGCCAACCCGCAACGCTGACCACAAGGAGACACGGTGAACGCACCCACCCGCTACGCCGAGGCCCTGCTGACCGGAATGCTCGGCACCTTCGGTCTGGACGTCCAGTACGTCCGGGCGGAGCGCAACTCGCTGTACTACCTGGACGACACCGGCACCGAGGTGCCCGTGCTCGACCTGATCGGGGGCTGGGGCTCGCTGATGCTCGGGCACAACCATCCGGAGATCGTGGCGTACGCGAAGGAACTCCTGGACACCGGTTGGCCGGTGCACTCCCAGCACTCCGCGCACCCGGTCGCCGACCAGGTCGGCGCGGTGCTCAACGGCATCCTGGGCCGCGAATTCCCCGGCGCCGAGCCGTATTCGATCGGCTTCGCGAACAGCGGTGCGGAGGCGGTCGAAGCGGCGGTCAAACACTGTGAGTTCGACCGGGTGTTGCGGATACAGAGCCTGGTCCAGGAGATCGAGTGGCACGCCGACGTCGCGCTTCGCGCGGTGAGCGACGGAAGCGCGGCGCTACCCGACGACACGTCGCTGCTGCCCGGCGACGTGCCGGTGCCCACCACCGTCGAGGAGCTCGCCGGAGTGCTCGGTGCGATGGCCGCGCACAACCTCTCGCGCGCGGGTACCGGCCCGGTGTTCTTCGCCCTGGAGCGGGCCTTCCACGGAAAGCTGATGGGCAGCACCCAGTTCACCTACAACCCGCTGTTCCGGGCGGCGTTCGCGGCACTCGGCTCGACGGTGACCTTCGTGCCGCCCAACGACGCGGCGGCGTTCGAGAAGGCCGTCGCCGAGCACCGGGTCACCGTGCTCGACGTGGAGGTGGTGCACGGTCGGGTCACCCTCGTCGAGCGGGCCTTCCCGGTGATCGCCGGACTGATCGTCGAGCCGATCCAGGGCGAGGGCGGAATCCACGAGCTGACCGAGGAGTTCGTCGCCCGCGTACGCCGGATCTGCGACGAGGTCGAGTGCCCGATCGTGGTCGACGAGATCCAGACCGGGATGGGGCGCACCGGCCGGTTCTTCGCGAGCAGCCACATCGGACTGCTGGGCGACTACTATGTGTTGGGCAAGTCGCTCGGCGGCGGCATTGCCAAATCCTCCGCGTTCCTCGTGCGACAGTCGCGCTACCGGCCCGAGTTCGAGCTGGTGCACAGCTCCACGTTCGCCAAGGACGGCTTCTCCACGGCGCTCGCGCTGCGCACCCTCGACCTCCTGGAGGCCGACGGCGGGGCCGCGTACGAACGGGCCGCCGAGCGCGGCGAGCGCATCCTGGGCATGCTGCGCGAACTGGCCGCCGAATTCCCCGACGTGGTGGCCGACGTGCGCGGACGCGGGCTGCTGATCGGGCTGGAGTTCGCCGACCAGAGCAACGCGTCGTCCGCGATCATCCGGGGCAAGGCACAGGCCGGGCTGCTCGTCTTCCAGCTGGGCAGCTACCTCCAGGCGGTGCACCGCATCCGCACCGGCCCCACGGCCAGCGTGCCGACCATGTTGCGGATCGAGCCCTCGATCCACATCAGCGACGAGGAGATCGATCGGCTGCGGACCGGCCTCACCCAGGTCTGCCTGATCCTGCGCAACCAGGACGCACTGCCCCTGGTGCACCCGCTGACCGGCGCCGGCGGCCGGCCGCCGCGCGTGGAAAGCGCGGACTTCCGGCCGCGGCGGGGCGATTCGGCCGTGCAGGCCGAGTCGGGCGTACAGGCCACGCCGACCGAGCCGGCCGACCGTCGCGTCGCGCTGATCGGCTACCCGCTGACCCCGGACCTGCTGCGGGAGGTCGACCCCTCGCTCGCGGACCTGGACGACGAACACCTGCTCGGCTACTCCCGACGGTCCGAACTGCTCAAGGACCTACCGGCATTCGCGCCGATCCGCTTCGACTCGCCGCAGGGCACGTCGGTGGACCTCACCGTCTACCCGCTGCTGGTGTCCTCGCAGCAGTTGCGGGAGTACCAGGTCTCCGGGCAGACCTTCCTGATCGGCCTGGATCTCGACCGCCGGGTGCGCGCGGCGAAGGCGGACGGCTGCGACACCGTCGGCCTCGGATTCGGCCTCGGCGCGGTCGCCGGCCACGGTCGCGCGCTGCGTGTTCCCGGAATCACGGTGACCGCCGGCAGCGCGCTGGCGGTCGGCTCGGCGCTGGCCGCCGTCCGACACGCCGCGACGGAGCGGCTGGGCGGGTTCGCCGGAGCGACGGTGGCGGTCGTCGGCGCCGGCGGCCGGATCGGCTCGGCACTCGCCGTACTGAGTGCACGCGAGGCCGCCGTGATCGTGCTCGTGGGCAGCGGCCGATCCGGCTCTGCCGATCGACTCCGGGCCACGGAGCAGTGGATCTACCAGGAGGCGTGGGCGCGGATCGCCACCGGCGACGCGTCGACGGGTCTGGCGGCGGCGCTGTCCGCGGAGCCGCTGATCACCGGCTGGCTGGCCGAGGGACGCGCCGCCGACGAGCCGAGCGGGGCCGCCATCGCCGCCCACCTCGCCGAAACGCACGACGTGAACCCGTACGTCGTGGTCACCGACGATCTGCCGGCGGTGCGCCGGGCCCAGGTGGTCTTCGCGGCGCATTCGAGCCCGGTCCCCGTGCTCGACGGAAAACACCTCGCGGACGGCGCCGTGCTCGGCGACGTGTCCTTCTTCGGCACCGGCGCCGAATGCGCCGCGACGGTCGGCCGCGACGACCTGCGATACGTACGCGCCGGCGTGCTCTCCGTATCCGACGGGGCCGAAGTGCCGCGCGCCCTGGGCATCTCGCCGAACACCGGTGAGCTGCTCGCGGGCGTGGCCGAGGCCATCACGCTCGCGTTGTCCGGCGACGGCGGACCCGCGGGCGACGGCGGACGGAGCGGCGCCGGCGCCCTCACCGGTGAGCGGGTGCAGGCCGTGATCGACCTCGCGCGGCGACACGGCTTCGAGACCGTCACCCCCTGAGAACCGCCGGATACGGCTCGCCGGACCATCGGCCGATGGTCCGGCCCGATCAACAGAAGGTACGCGGAATGTCAGAGTCAGCAGATTCCGAGTCGAAAGTGGCGGCGGAGGGCACGCCGGATCTCCACTACACCAACCGCTGGTTGATCCTGGCGGTGATCGGTCTCGCCCAGATGACGATCTTCCTGGACACGACGGTCGTCAACATCGCGCTGCCGTCGGCGCAGGCGGATCTGGGCTTCGCCGACGGGGACCGCCAGTGGGTCGTCACGGCCTACGCGCTCGCCTTCGGCAGCCTGCTCCTGCTCGGCGGCCGACTGGTCGACCTCGTGGGGGCCAAACGCTCGCTGATGATCTCGATCGTCGGCTTCGGCGTGATGTCGGTGCTGGGCGGCGCCGCCAACGGCTTCGCGATGCTGGTGACCGCGCGCGCGTTGCAGGGGGCGTTCGCCGCGCTCGTGGCGCCGGCGGCGCTGTCCTTTCTGCTGACCGTGTTCAAGGATCCGAAGGAACGGGTCACCGCGTTCGGGGTCTACGGCGCACTGGGCAGCGGCGGGCTCGCGCTGGGGCTGATCCTGGGCGGCGCGTTGACCGACTGGCTGGACTGGCGCTGGTGCCTGTACGTCAACGTGATCCTGACCGCGGTCGTCTTCGTGGGCGCGCTGCTGACGATGCAGAACCGGCAGGCCGCGCAGCGCCCGGAACGGCTCGACCTGCCCGGCACGGTGACCGCCTCGGTCGGCCTGTTCTGCCTCGCCTACGGTCTGTCCAACGCCGCCGACGGCGAATGGGGCGGCGCCGATGTGTGGGGCTACCTGGTCGGGAGCGGGATCCTGCTCGTCGCGTTCGTCGTGTTCGAACTGCGCTCGCGCACCCCGCTGTTGCCGATCCGGATCGTGCTGCACCGCAACCGGGGCAGCGCCTACCTGGCGATGTTCCTGCTCGGTGTCGGGTTGTTCGTGCAGTTCCTGTTCCTGACCTACTACCTGCAATTGATCCTGAAGTTCACCGCGATCGAGAGCGGCCTTGCGTTCCTGCCGATGATCTTCGGCATCGCGATCGGCGCGACCACCGTCCCGCCGGTGCTCGAACCCAAGCTCGGCGCGCGCATCCTGATCCCGGCGGGCCTGCTCCTGGCCGCCGTCGGGTCGTTTTGGCTCAGCCGGCTGAGCACGGACAGCTCGTACGCCGCCGGCGTGCTCGCCCCGTCCTTCATCGCCGGCATCGGCTTCGGCCTGGTGGTCTCGCTCGGTGCGGCGGTGGCCACGGTCGGGGTCGAACCGCAGGACGCCGGCGCCGCGTCGGCACTGGTGAACACCGTGCAGCAGGTGGGTGGTTCGATCGGAACCGCGCTGCTGAGCACGCTGGCAATCACCGCGGCGGACTCGTTCGTCGAGGGCAAGGAGAAGACCGCGAAACTGGCCGCGGAGGCGTCCGTGGAGAGTTATACGACCGCCTTCTTCTGGGGCGCGATGGTCTTTCTCGGGGGGGCGATCGTCTGCGGCCTGCTGTTCGACCGCTTTGTGACGGCGCAGACCGACCCGGAGATCGAGGAGCCGGCCACTCCGGTCGGCGCCTGATCGGTTTCGCCGCACCGGTCGTCCTGCGGTACTGGTTCCCAGTACCAGCGGGGCGACCGGTTTTTGGTTTCGGGGCGCTGGGATCGGCCGGCCGCAGGGGATTGACTCGACTGTGAGACGCGGTGCGTGAGCCCGCCCCGATCGGGGCCCGGGCCCGCCGGCGACCCCCGATCGCAGGAGGATTTCATGACAACCGTGACCAGTGAGCGGGCGGAGGAGACGGCCGCGCCCGCGGTCGACCCGGCCGAACTCGTGACCCGTGCCCGCGAACTCGCCCCCCTGATCCGCGAGCACGCGGCGAAGACCGAGGAGGATCGTCGGCTCGCCGAGGAGGTCGTCGTCGCGCTGCGCAACGCCGGGCTGTTCCGGCTCACCACGCCGACCCGGTTCGGCGGCTACGACCTGCGCATGCCGGACCTGCTGACGATCGTCGCCGAGGTCGGCCGGGCGTGCGGCTCGGCCGGCTGGAACCTGTCCATCGACACCGCCTCCACCCGGTTCGCGCTGAACGGGATGCCGGAGACCGCGCTGTCCGACATGTTCGAGGGCAACCCCGACGCGTACGTGATCTCCACGGCCCACCTGAGTACCACCAAGGCGTGGAAGACCGACGGCGGGTGGCGGATCACCGGCACCTTCCCGTGGAGCTCGGGCTGTGAGATCGCCGACTGGGCCTACATCCCGGTCGTGCACGTGTACGACGGTGACGAGCAGACCGCGGACCTGGTCGGCGGCGTCGTGCCGATGAGCGACCTGAGGATCGAGCGCACCTGGCACTCGGCCGGCCTGGGCGGCTCCGGCACGCATACGGTCCTCGCCGAGGACGTGTTCCTCCCGGAGCGGCACGCCGCCGCGTTCAGCCTCACCGACCTCGTCGGCGAGGACGAGCGGGACAGCATGCTCGTCCAGGGCAGCGCGCAGTCGCTCGCCGCGATCGTGGGCGCGGCACGGGGCGCTCTCGAGGTCACCCGGGGCGCCCTGGACAAGAAGCGGCCGATCACCTACGTGAACTACGAGGCGGCCATGGACGCGCCGTCGGTGCAGATGTGGTTCGGCGAGGCCACCCACCTGGTGGAGACCGCCGAGTTGCACCTGCGCGAGATCGGCCGCTCGCTCGACGGGATCCCGGAGACCGCGCCGATGCCATGGGCCGAGCGGGCCCGGCTGCGCATGCACCAGCGCTCCGCCCAGGAGAAGTCGCGCGCGGCCGTGGAGCGCATGCTCGACGTGGTCGGCGGCAGCTCGTTCGCCCTGTCGAACCCGCTCCAGCGGCTGTGGCGGGACATCTCGGTGATGAGCCGGCACACCGCGCTCAACGCGCCGATCATCCTGGAGGACTACAGCCGCGCGGCGCTGGACATCCACCCGGCGGTCACCCTCCTCTACTGAGGGATGCGTCGAGGGATTTCGGCGAGGGATTCGGATTCCATCGAAGTAGATATCGAATGCGTCGGTATTGCTCGGCGACCGGGAGGGTCCGGTGGCCGTCGGGCAATACCGACGTTGTTTTTGGGAGTGCGGTCCGCCCGGAATTCCCCTGTTGGTTTCGCTCACCAGATTCGCCGGCGCACTTTGGGCCGGAGGAACAAGCCGTTCCGCGGGCACACGGCGTTGACTGGGGAATATGAGACGGATCGCCGTGGTCGGGTTGGCTTGTCGGTTGCCTGGGGCCGGCGACGGCCGCGCTTTCTGGCGGTTGTTGCGGGACGGGACGGACGCGATACGGGAGGCCCCCGAGGACCGCCTGCGCGGCGTGGAACCTGCGCACCGCATCGGCGGGTTCGTGGCCGACATCGACCGCTTCGATGCCGCCTTCTTCGGCATCTCGCCGCGCGAGGCGGCGGCGATGGACCCGCAGCAGCGGCTGATGTTGGAACTGGCCTGGGAGGCCCTGGAGGACGCGCGGATCGTGCCCGCGCACCTGGCCGGCGGCGACACCGGGGTGTTCGTCGGCGTCATGTGGGACGACTACGCGGCACTGCAGGACCGGCTCGGCGCGGCCGGGATCGACCGGCACACGATGACCGGCACCCGCCGCTCCATCATCGCCAACCGCGTCTCCCACCACCTGGGCCTGCGCGGCCCGAGCCTGGCCGTGGACACCGCGCAATCCTCCTCGCTGGTGGCGGTACACCTGGCCTGCGAGAGCCTGCGGCGCGGCGAGTGCACGACGGCCGTCGCCGGCGGGGTGAACCTGAACATCCTGACCGAGACCACACTCGGCGCGGCGCGGTTCGGCGGCCTGTCCCCCGACGGCCGGTGTCACACCTTCGACGCCCGCGCCAACGGCTTCGTCCGCGGCGAGGGCGGCGGCGCGGTGGTGCTCAAACCGCTGGACGCCGCGCTCGCCGACGGCGACGACATCTACTGCGTCGTCTCCGGCGGCGCGATGAACAACGACGGGGCGGGCGAGGGCGAACACACCGGCCTCACCGTGCCGAGCCGGTCCGCCCAGGAGGAGGTCGTGCGCCAGGCGTATCGGCGGGCCGGCATCACCCGGCGCGCCGTGCAGTACGTGGAACTGCACGGCAGCGGTACGAAGGTGGGCGACCCGATCGAGGCCGCCGCGCTCGGCGCCGCACTGGGCGGCCGGGTCCGCCGGTCCGGCGCGCCGCTGCGGGTGGGTTCGGTCAAGACCAACATCGGCCACCTGGAGGGCGCGGGCGGGATCGCCGGGCTGCTCAAGGTGGCATTGAGCATCCGGCATCGGATGTTGCCGCCGAGCCTGCACTTCGTCGCGCCGCCCCCGGAGATCCCCCTCGACGAGCTGGGCCTGCGGGTGCAGACCGCGCCGACGCCGTGGCCGCAGCCGGACCGGCCGCTGGTGGCGGGGGTCAGCTCGTTCGGGATGGGTGGCACCAACTGCCATCTGGTGCTGACGGAAGCACCGCTCCCGGTCTCGAAGGTCGGTTTCTCGATCGGCCGGCCGGTGGAGGCGGGCGCGGTGGCGTGGCCGGTCGCGGGCCGTACCGCCGCGGCGCTTCGGGGTCAGGCCGACCGGCTGTCCACGTTCCTCGCCGAGGAGGTGTCGTGCGCCGCAGACATCGGCCGCTCGCTGGCCACCACCCGGACCGCCTTCCGGCACCGCGCGGTCGTGGTCGGCGCCGACCCGGCGGAACTGCGGCGTCGCCTGGCCGAGTTCGCCGCCGGCGCGGCCGTCGCGGGGGTGGTCGAGGGGCAGGCCGCGGCGACCGGGAAGGTCGTGTTCGTCTTCCCCGGGCAGGGCGCGCAATGGGCCGGGATGGCGCTCGAACTCATCGAATCCGTTCCGGAGTTCGCCGCCTCGATGCGGGACTGCGAGCGGGCGTTCGCGCCGTACGTCGACTGGTCGCTCCGCGAGGTGTTGGGCGATCCGACCGCGCTGGAACGGGTGGACGTGGTCCAGCCCGCGTTGTTCGCGGTGATGGTGTCGCTGGCCCGGCTGTGGCGCTCGTGCGGGGTCGAGCCGGCCGCCGTGGTCGGACACAGCCAGGGCGAGATCGCCGCCGCGTGTGTGGCCGGAGCGCTCTCGCTCGACGACGCCGCTCGGGTGGTGACATTGCGCAGCCGGGCCCTGTGCGGGCTCTCCGGCGGCGGTGCGATGGTGTCGGTGCTGCGGTCGGCCGACGCGGTGCGCGAGCGGATCGCAGAGTACGGCGGCACGGTGTCGATCGCGGCGGCGAACGGCCCGTCGTCGGTGGTGCTTTCCGGCGATCCCGACGCGCTGGACGCGCTGATCGCGCGGTGGACCGAGGAGGGCATGGAGACTCGACGGATCGCGGTCGACTACGCGTCCCACTCGGCGCAGGTCGAGCAGATCCGCGAGCGGCTGCACACCGTTCTCGACGGGATCCGGCCGATGCCCTCGTCGGTGCCGTTCTACTCGACGGTGACCGGCGACCTGCTGGACACCACCGAACTGGACGCCGCGTACTGGTACCGCAACCTGCGGCGGACCGTGGAGCTGGAACGGGCGTCCCGGGCGCTGATCCGGGACGGACACGGCGTGTTCGTCGAATGCAGCCCGCACCCCGTGCTGCTGCCCGCGCTGCGGGACACCATGGAGCAGGGCGGGACCGGCTCCGGGGTGGTCGCCGGCTCGCTGCGCCGGGGTGAGGGCGGGCCGGCGCGATTCCTCACCTCGCTCGCCGAGGTGCACGTGCGCGGGGTCGAGGTGGACTGGCCCCGCGTGTTCGCGCTGCGCGACGCGCGTACGGTGGCCCTGCCCACCTACGCCTTCCAGCGCGAGCGCCACTGGCTCACCGAGTCCGCGGTTCGGGCCGTCGCACCCGACGCGGAGCCTGCGGTGACCGGTCCGGCCGGGGTCACGGCCGTGACCCCGGCCGGACCGGAAATGCTCGGTCTGGTGCGGTCGATCGTCGCGGTCGTGCTCGGTTACTCGGGCGGCGACGCGGTGGATCCGGACAGTACGTTCAAGGACCTCGGGGTCGACTCGTTGTCCTCCGTGGAACTGCGGGACCGGTTGGGCGCGGCGACCGGGCTCGTGCTGCCGGCGGGGTTGTTGTTCGGGTATCCGACGCCCGCCGAACTCGCCGCGCACCTGCGGACGCCGGCCTCCGGCGGCGAGCGGTCGAGCGATGCCGGTGAAACCGTGTCCGACGGCGACGAGCCGATCGCCATCGTCGGGATGGCCTGCCGGCTGCCCGGCAAAGTCGCGTCGCCGGAGGACCTGTGGCGGCTGGTGACGGAAGGGACAGACGCCGTCACGGAGTTCCCCGACAACCGGGGCTGGGACCTCGACCGGCTCCACGCCGCCGACCCGGACCGGGCGGGCACCTCCTACACCCGGCACGGCGGATTCCTGCACGACGCGGACCTGTTCGACCCGGAGTTCTTCGGCATCTCGCCGAGGGAGGCGCTGGCGATGGATCCACAGCAGCGCCTGCTCCTGGAGACGTCCTGGGAGGCGCTGGAGCGGGCCGGCATCGACCCCGTCGGCCGGCGCGGCACGTCCGTGGGGGTCTTCGTCGGGGCGATGGCGCAGGACTACGGCCCGCCGCTGCACGCCGCGCATGCCGAGTCGGACGGGTACCGGCTCACCGGCAGCACGATCAGCGTCGCGTCCGGCCGGATCGCCTACACGCTGGGCCTGCAGGGGCCGGCGGTCACCGTGGACACCGCGTGCTCCTCGTCGTTGGTGGCGCTGCACCTGGCGGCGCAGGCGTTGCGGGCGGGGGAGTGCTCGTTGGCGCTGGCCGGTGGGGTCGCGGTGATGTCCGGTCCCGGGATGTTCGTGGAGTTCAGTCGGCAGCGCGGGTTGGCCGAGGACGGCCGATGCAAGGCGTTCGCGGCCGGCGCGGACGGTACCGGGTGGGCCGAGGGCGCCGGGATCGTGGTGCTGCAGCGGCTGTCGGACGCGCGGCGCGACGGGCACCGGGTGTTGGCCGTGGTCCGGGGCAGCGCGATCAATCAGGACGGTGCGTCGAACGGGCTGACCGCGCCGAACGGGCGCGCCCAGGAGCGGGTGATCCGCCGGGCGCTGGCCGGCGCGGGGATGGCCGCGACGGACGTCGACGTGGTCGAGGCACACGGGACCGGGACGACCCTCGGCGACCCCATCGAGGCCGAGGCGCTCGCGGCCACGTACGGGCGCGGTCGGGCCGCGGACCGCCCGCTGCTCCTGGGCTCGCTGAAGTCCAACATCGGCCATGCCCAGGCCGCCGCCGGGGTGGCGGGCGTGATCAAGACGGTGCAGGCGCTGAGGTACGGCGTGGTGCCGAGGACGCTGCACGTCGACGAGCCGAGTCCGCACGTGGACTGGGCCGGCGGGGGACTGGAGTTGGCGACCGAGACGCGCGAGTGGCCGTCGACCGGACGGCCGCGCCGAGCCGCGGTGTCGTCGTTCGGGATCAGCGGGACCAACGCCCACGTGATCCTCGAACAGGGCGAGTCGGCGGGGGGATCGGGGCCGGAGGCCGAGTCGGCGCGTGCGCCGGAGGGTACGCGGGCCGCGAGGAGCGGGCGCGCGCCGGAAGCCGGGCGCGCTGCGGCGCAACCCGGGCGCGATGCGGCGGAGCCTGTGTGCGACGGGCCGGAAGCCGGGCGCACTGCGCCGGAGCCCGGGCGCGATGTGCCGGAAGCCGGGCGTGCCGCGTCGGAACCCGGGTGCGCCGCGCCGGGTGGCTCCCGTGTGCCCGTGCTCTCGTGGGTTCTCTCCGCGAGCAGCGAGGACGCGCTGGCGGCGCAGGCCGATGCGCTGTTGTCCTTCCTGGACGCCAATCCCGACGCGAACCCGGCGGACGTCGGCTTCTCCCTGGCCGGCGCCCGCGCCGGCCTGCCCTACCGTGCCGCCGTGATCACCGCCGATCCGGCCGCGCGCCGCCGAGGCGTGAGCGCCCTGGCCACCGGCGCGGACGCACCGACCCTCGTACGCGGCAGCGCGCAGGCGTCGGGCGGCGTGGTGTTCGTCTTCCCCGGCCAAGGCTCCCAATGGGTCGGCATGGCCACCGAACTCATCGACGAGGCACCCGTGTTCGCCCGGTCGATGCGAGCCTGCTCGGAGGCGCTCGCGCCCCACGTGGACTGGAACCTGTTCGACGTGTTGCGCGATCCCGCCGCGCTGGAACGGGTGGACGTGGTCCAGCCCGTGTTGTTCGCGGTGATGGTGTCGCTGGCCGCGCTCTGGCGCTCGTACGGGATCGAACCGGCCGCCGTGGTGGGCCATTCGCAGGGCGAGATCGCCGCCGCCTGCGTAGCCGGTGCGCTGGACCTGGCGGACGCGGCCAGGGTCGTCGCGCTGCGCAGCAGGGCCATCCTGGCGCTGTCCGGCGCGGGCGGCATGGTCTCGGTCGCGCTGTCCGAGGACGAGGTGGCCGAACGCCTGCGCCGCCACGCCGGTCGGCTCTCGACGGCGGTGGTCAACGGCCCGGGATCGGTCGTGGTCTCCGGCGACGTGGACGCGCTGGAGGAGCTGATCGCCGAGTGCGAGGCCGCCGAGGTGCGGGTCAAACGACTGCCGGTGGACTATGCGTCCCATTCCGCGCAAGTAGCGGCAATAGCCGATGAATTGGCCACGGTGCTGGCCGATACCACGCCGCACCCGTCCGCGATCCCCTTCTACTCGACGGTGACCGCCGGCCCGCTGGAGACCACCGCCCTCGATGCCGGCTACTGGTATCGCAATCTCCGCGAACAGGTTCGCTTCGCCGAGACGGTCGAGGTGCTGGCCGAGCGCGGGCACTCGTTGTTCGTCGAGGTCGGCCCGCACCCGGTACTCACGGCGGCGATCGAGGACGTGGCGGAACACGCGCCGGCAGTCGGCTCGTTGCGCCGCGACGAGGGCGGAATCGCGCGTTTCCTGACCTCGCTGGCCGAGGCGTACGTACGCGGAGCGGCCCCCGACTGGCGGGCCGTCTTCCCCGACGCACGGCGGATCGACGTGCCGACCACGGTGTTCCGTCGGCGCCGGTTCTGGCTCGAACCGACGCCCGACGGCGACGCGGCGGGCGTCGCGGCGGCCGGACTGGCCGCCGCAGGGCACCCGTTCCTCGGCGCCGTGATCGAACTGCCGGAATCCGGCGGCGTCCTGCTTACGGGGCAGCTCTCCCGCCGGGCCCACCCCTGGCTGGTCGACCACGGCCTCGGCGACACGGTCCTGCTGCCCGGCACCGCGTTCGTCGAACTGGCGATCCGCGCGGGCGACGAGGTCGGGTGCGAGCGCCTGGCCGAACTCACCTGCGAGGTCCCACTGGTGCTGCCGGCGCACGGCGGGGTGGACCTCCGGGTCACAGTCGCCGAGCCCGACGGGTCCGGACGCCGGCCGTTGGCCGTCCACGCCCGCCCGGCCGACGGTTCCGGCGACTGGACCCGGCACGCGAGCGGGCTGCTCGACCACGGCCCGGCCGAGGAGTTCGACCTCACCGCATGGCCGCCGCCCGGCGCGGTCGCCGTCGACTGGGACGGCGACCACGCGCGTTGGACCGCGCTGGGTTACCACTACGGCCCGGCGTTCCAGGGCCTGCGCGCCTGGTGGCGACGCGGTACGGAGATCTTCGCCGAGGTCGCGCTGCCGCCGGGAATCGAGGCGGACGCGGGCCGGTTCGCGCTGCACCCGGCCCTGCTGGACGCCGCGCTGCACGCCGTCGTCGGCGACGCCCCCGACACCCGCCTGCCGTTCTCCTGGCAGGGCGTGTCGCTGCGGGCCGGCGGCGCGGCGGCCCTGCGGGTGTGGATCACGCCCGACGGCGAGGACACGGTCACGCTACGCCTCGCCGACGCCACCGGAGCGCCGGTGGCCTCGGTGGAATCCCTGGCCCTGCGGCCGATCCCGGCCGGTACGCCGATCACCGGACCGGCCGACGCGCTGTTCCGCGTGGACTGGATCGAGGCCCGCCTGCCGGAAGCCGCCCCCGAGACCGGCCCGTGGGCGCTGATCGGCGCCGACGACTTCGGGCTCGGCGGACCCACCCACCCCGACCTGGACACGCTGGCCGCCGCCGGGCCCGTCCCGGACCTGGTGCTCGCACCGCTGACCGGCGAGCCCACCGCGGCCGGTGCGCATGCCGTGACCGGCCGCGCGCTGCGCCTGATCCAGGACTGGCTCGCCGACGAACGTTGCGCCGCGTCGAGGCTGGTCCTGCTCACCCGCGACGCGATGGTCGTGGAGTCCGCCGAGGCGGGCGCGGCGGGGATGGCGGGCGCCGGCGTGTGGGGCCTGGTGCGCGCGGCCCAGCGCGAACACCCGGACCGCTTCGTCGTCGTCGACCTGGACGGCCACGAGGCATCGACCACCGCCCTGCCCCTGGCCCTGGCCGGCGCGGAGCCGCAACTGGCCCTGCGCAAGGGGCGTTCGCTGATCCCTCGGCTGGCCCGAGTCAGCGGGACGGCCGCGCCGCGCCCCGACCTTGCGGCGGGCACCGTACTGATCACCGGCGGCACCGGCACGCTCGGCGCCCTGTTCGCCCGCCACCTGGTCGCCCACTACGGCGTGACCCGCCTCCTGCTGGCGGGCCGACGCGGGCCGAACACCCCCGGCACCGCCGAACTCGTCGCCGAATTGGCCGAGTCGGGCGCCACAGCCACCGTGGTCGGCTGCGACATCGCCGACCGGGACGCGCTTGCCGCACTGCTGGCGTCGATCCCCGCCGAACACCCGCTGACCGGCGTCGTGCACGCCGCCGGCCTGCTCGACGACAGCGTGATCGAGGCCATGCGCCCCGAGCAACTGGCCCGCGTACTGCGACCGAAGGTCGACGCCGCGCTGAACCTGCACGAACTGACCCGTGGACTCGACCTGTCCATGTTCGTGCTGTTCTCCTCGATCGCCGGCATTCTCGGACTGCCCGGACAGGCCAACTACGCCGCCGCCAACACCTTCCTGGACACCCTCGCCCAACACCGCGCCGCCCACGGCCTGCCCGCCCTCTCGCTCGCCTGGGGGCTGTGGGCGCAACCCGGCGGGATGACCGGCCGCCTCGCCGACACCGACCTGAGCCGGCTGCGCCGTGCCGGCGTGGCCCCGCTGATCTCGACCGACGGCCTGGCCCTGTTCGACGCCGCGATCTCCTCCGGCGCCGCCCTGCTCGTCCCGGCCCGGATCGACCAGGCCGCGATCCACGCGCAAGGCCCGGTGCCGGCGCTGCTGCGCGGCGTGATCCGCGCACGGGTCCGGCGGGCGGAGGCGGCCGGCGGCACGACCGCCGAAGTCGCCTCCCTGGCCGACCGCCTGGCGGGAATGCCCGACGCGGACCGCGCCGAGGCGCTGCTCGATCTCGTTCGCGAACACACCGCCACCGTGCTGGCCCACGGCACCCCGGGCACGATCGTCCCCGGCCGCACCTTCAAGGAACTCGGATTCGACTCGCTGACGGCGGTGGACCTGCGCAACCGACTCGGTGCGGCCACCGGACTGCGGCTGCGCGCCACGCTGGTCTTCGACTACCCGACCCCATCGGCCCTCGCCGGCCACCTCGGCACGGCACTCGCCCCGGCGCAGCCGGCCGCGCGACCCGGGCGACCCCGGCAACCCGAACCGCCCGAGCAACCCACGCAGCCCGTAACCGAGTTGAGCGGGCTGGAGCTCGACGAACTGTTCGACCTCATCGACGGCGAACTCGGCCTGTCCTGAGAACTCGGCCCGTCCCGAACGGAGCGCTTGTGAGCAACGAAGAGAAATTGGTGGAATACCTCAAGCGGGTCACGGCCGAGTTGCAGCAGACCAGGCAGCGGCTGCGCGACGCCGAACAGGCGACCCGCGAGCCGATCGCCGTGGTCGGCATGGCCTGCCGATTCCCCGGCGACATCGGATCCCCCGAGGACCTGTGGCGGCTGCTCGACGCCGGCGGCGACGCGATCGGCGAATTCCCCGCCGACCGGGGCTGGGACCTGGACGCGCTCTACGACCCGAACCCGGACACCCCCGGCCGCACCTACACGCGGCACGGCGGATTCCTGCGCGGCGCCACCGAGTTCGACCCCGAGTTCTTCGGCATCTCGCCCCGCGAGGCGACGGCCATGGACCCACAGCAGCGCCTGCTCCTGGAAACCTCCTGGGAGGCGCTGGAGCGCGCCGGGATTCGCCCCGCATCGCTGCGCGGCGCCGGAGTGGGGGTGTTCGCCGGAGCGATGGCCCCGGACTACGGCCCCCGGCTGCACCAGGCCGTCGACGGCGCGGAGGCGCACCTGCTCACCGGCACCGCCAACAGCGCCGCGTCCGGTCGGATCGCCTACACCCTCGGATTCGAGGGTCCCGCCGTCACCGTCGACACCGCGTGCTCGTCGTCCCTGGTCGCCCTGCACCTGGCGATGCGCTCCCTGCGCCGGGGCGAGTGCACCATGGCTCTGGCCGGCGGCGCCACCGTGATGTCCACGCCGGGCATGCTCGTCGCGTTCAGCCGACACCGCGGCCTGGCCGCCGACGGGCGATGCAAGTCGTTCGCCGACGCGGCCGACGGCACGGGCTGGGCCGAGGGCGTCGGGATGCTTCTGGTGGAACGCCTCTCCGACGCCCGGCGGCTCGGGCATCCGGTGCTGGCCGTGCTCCGCGGCAGCGCGGTCAACCAGGACGGCGCCTCGAACGGACTGACCGCCCCGAACGGCCCGGCCCAACAACGGGTGATCCGCCAGGCGCTCGACGACGCCGACCTGTCGCCGTCCGACGTGGACGCGGTCGAGGCACACGGCACCGGTACCGGCCTGGGCGACCCGATCGAGGCCCAGGCCGTCCTGGACACCTACGGCCTCGACCGCGAACGCCCCCTGTGGCTGGGCTCGTTGAAGTCCAACATCGGCCACACCCAGGCCGCCGCCGGGATCGGCGGCGTGATCAAGATGGTGCTCGCGCTGCGCCACGGCGTGCTCCCGAGGACGCTGCACGTGGACACCCCGTCCTCGCACGTCGACTGGTCGACGGGCACGGTACGGCTGCTGACGGAGCGTCGGGAATGGCCGGTGACGGGCGCGCCGAGACGGGCCGCGGTGTCCTCGTTCGGGATCAGCGGCACCAACGCACACGTGATCTTGGAGCAGGCCCCGGAGCCCGAACCGGCCGCGCCGCCGACCCGGGCCGCGCTGCCGCTCGTCCCGCTGATCCTCTCCGGCCCCACCCCCGAAGCGCTCGCCCGCCAGGCCGCGCGACTGCTGTCCACGGCCGACGCCATCGACCCGCTCGACGCCGGCTTCTCGCTGGCCACCACCCGGACGGCGTTCGAGTATCGGGCCGCGCTCGTGGCCGGGGATCGCGACGACATGCGATCCGCTCTCCGAGAGATCGCCGTCGGCGGATCCGGTCCCGGCGTCCTGCGGGGTGTCGCCCACCCCGGCCGTACCGCGTTCGTGTTCGCCGGCCAGGGCACCCAACGGCCGGGCATGGGTCGCGAGTTGTACACGGCCTTCCCGGCCTTTGCGACAGCCCTGGACGAGGTGTGTACCGGGTTCGACGGCCTGCTCGACCGCCCGCTGCGCGAACTCCTCGTCGAACCACCGGAGCACGCGGCGGAGTTGCTGGACCGCACCGGCTGGGCGCAACCCGCGCTGTTCGCGATCGAGGTCGCGCTGACCCGGCTGCTCGGCTCGTGGGGCGTACGCCCGGAGGTCCTGGCCGGACACTCCGTCGGCGAACTGTCCGCGGCCTTCGTCGCGGGCCTGTGGACGCTTGAGGACGCCTGCCGCGTCGTTGCGGCTCGCGGACTGCTGATGGAACGGCTGCCCGAGGGCGGCGCGATGGTGTCCATCCAGGCCACGGAGGACGAGGTCGCAGCGGCCTCGGCGGACGGCCCGGCCGGCATCGCCGCCGTGAACGGACCCGAGTCGGTGGTCGTCTCCGGCGAGTGGGACGCCGTACTGCGCCTCACCGAACACTTCGCCTCCCTCGGACGCCGCACCAGGCGCCTGCGGGTCAGCCACGCCTTCCACTCGCCCCTGATGGACCCGATGTTGGCGTCCTACCGAAAGGTTCTCGCCGAAGTCACCTACCACGAACCCGTGTTGCCGATCGTGTCGACCGTCACCGGCGAGCCGTTGGCGGCGGAGACGGTGTGCGCGCCCGAGTACTGGGTGCGCCAGGTCCGCGAGCCGGTGCGATTCGCCGCAGCGATCCGCCGATTGCAGCACGACGGCGTCACCCGCTTCGTCGGCATCGGCCCGGACGCCGCGGTGAGCACGATGGCCGAGGGCTGCTTCACCACGTCCCCCGAACGGGACGCGACCCCCTTCGCGGTGCCGCTGCTGCGCGCCGACCGCCCGGAACCCCACACCGCGCTGACCGCGCTGGCGACGGCACACGTGCACGGCGTGGAGGTGGACTGGCACCGGGTGTTCGCCGGCACCGGCGCGACCACCGTGACCCTGCCGACCTACGCCTTCGGGCACGACCGCTACTGGATGGACGCCCCCGCCTCGCCGGGCGACCTGCGGGCGGTCGGCCTGTCCGCCAGCGAACACCCGCTGCTCGGAGCGGTGTTGGCCCGCCCGGAGGCCGGCGGTGCGGTTTTGACCGGCCGACTGTCCCTGGCTACCCACCCCTGGCTGGCCGACCACGCGGTCCTCGGCCGGGTGATCGTACCCGGTGCGGCGTTCGTGGAGATGGCGCTGCGCGCCGCCCGCGAGGTGCACTGCGACCTGCTCGACGAACTGACCCTGCACACCCCGCTGGTCCTGGGCGAGCGGGGCGGGGTGCAGGTCCAGGTCGTGGTCGAGGACGCCGACGAGTCGGGGCGACGGGCGGTGTCGGTGCACGCCCGGCACGAGGACGGCGGCGAGTGGGTCCGGCACGCCGCCGGTTCGCTGGTCGAGCGGGCCGAACCGGCGGTGTTCGACGCGGCCGAGTGGCCGCCGGAGAGCGCGGAGGAGGTCGCGATCGGCGATGTCTACGCGGACCTCGCCGCACGCGGCTACGACTACGGTCCGGCGTTCCGGGGGCTTGCGGCGGTGTGGCGGCGCGAGGACGAGGTGTTCGCCGAGATCGCCCCACCGGCGGAGTCGATGGTGGACGCGGAGCGATTCGGCCTGCATCCGGCGCTGCTCGACGCGGCGCTGCACGCGGTCTGGTACGGCTCGTTCCTGGCCGGCATGGACGGCGCCGTGCTCCCCTTCGCCTGGTCCGGCGTGTCCCTGTCGGCGGTCGGCGCGTCCGCGCTGCGCCTGCGGATGTCGGCGGCCGGCCCGGACACGGTCTCGATCGTGCTTGCCGACCCGACCGGCGCGCCGGTGGCGTCGGTCGAGGGGCTGCGCTTTCGGCGGATGCCGGCCGGCGGCCGGGGTACGCCCGCGGAGTCGATGTTCCGGGTGGACTGGTCGCCGGCGCCGACGCAGCCGACGCCATCGACGCGGCCCGCCCGGTGGACGCTCGTTTCCGCACTGGCGGAGGTGCCCGCCGACCCGGGCGTGGTGTTCCTGCGCTGTCCGGTCGGACCGGACGCCCGGGAGGTCACCGGCGCGGTGCTGGCGGTCATGCAGGAGTGGCTGGCCGACGAGCGGTACGCCTCCGGGACACTCGTCCCGGTGACCCGGGGAGCGGTGGGCACCGATGCGAAGGATCCGGTCGACGGGCTCGCCCAGGCAGGCGTGTGGGGTCTCGTACGGTCCGCGCAGACCGAAAACCCGGGCCGATTCGCCCTGCTCGACGTCGACGTCGACGCGGTCACGGACACTGACGCGGACACGGACTCCGAGTCGCCGCCGTGGGACACCCTCGCCGCGCTGATCCCGCAGGAGCCACAACTGGCCGTGCGGTCCGGCCGCGTCCTGGTACCCAGGCTCGTTCGCGCGGATGTCGGCTCCGGCACCGCACCGGCAACGGCGTACGGGTCCGGGACGGTGCTCGTCACCGGCGGGACCGGCACGCTCGGCGTGATCGTCGCCCGCCACCTGGTCGCCACGCACGGGGTTCGGCGGTTGGTGCTGGTCAGCCGCGCCGGCGCGGACTCCCCGAGAGGTGCGGAACTCGCGGCCGAACTGACCGCGGCGGGCGCCGAGGTCGTGCTGGCCGCCTGTGACACGACCGACCGCGCCGCGCTGTCCCGGGTCCTGGCCGACATCCCGGCCGAGGCCCCGCTGACCGCGGTCGTGCACGCGGCCGGCGTCCTGGACGACGGGATCCTCACCGAACTGACCCCGCAGCGGCTCGACGCGGCACTGAACCCCAAGATCGTCGCCGCCCGGAACCTGCACGAGGCGACCCGCGACCTCGACCTGTCCGCGTTCGTGCTGTTCTCCTCGATGTCCGGCCTGATCGGCCCCGCCGGCCAGGCGAACTACGCGGCGGGCAACACCTACCTGGACGCCCTCGCGCAACACCGACGGGCCCGGGGACTGCCCGCGGTGTCCCTGGCCTGGGGCATGTGGGCCGAGCGCAGCACGATGACCGAGCGACTGACCGACATCGACCTGGCCCGGCTGGCCCGGCTCGGGGTGACCCTGTCCTCCTCGGCGGAGGGCGTCGCGCTGCTGGACGCCGCGCTGGGCCTGGACGAGCCGACGCTGGTCCCGGTCGCCCTCGACCTGGCCCAGGTACGCGCCCAGGCGGACGTACCGCCGCTGCTGCGCCGCCTGGCCGGGCGCGAGGCCGTGGCCCGAACACCGCGACGGGCACCGGCCGGGTCGGGCCCCGTTCCGCTGTCGGACCGCCTGGCCGGCCTGCCGGAGGACGCCCGGTACGAGGTGCTGCTCGACCTGGTGTGCACCCGGATGGCCGAGGTGTTGCAGTACGCGCCCGGCCGCACGGTCGACCCCGACCGGGCCTTCGCCGACCTCGGCGTCGACTCGGTGTCCGCCGTCGAGTTCCGCAACCGGCTCGGCGCCGAGACGGGCCTTCGGCCGGCCCAGACGCTGGTGTTCGACCACCCCACGGCCGCCGCGGTGGCCCGCGAGCTGGTCCGTACCCTGGCGATCCGCGGCCAGGCGCCGGCGGGGTCGGTACTGGTCGAGCTGGACCGGGTCGAATCGGCGCTCACCATGGACTCGGCGACCGGTCCCGACGGCGACGAGATCGCCGAACGCATCGAGGGCCTGCTCCTGAAGCTGCGTACGTTCCGCGACTACGCCGACCGCCCCGACGCCAAGCTGGACGTCACCGCCGCGACGGACGAGGAACTCTTCCAGTTCCTCGACGGCCGCCACTAGTACCGAACGGCCAAGGGTCCGCCGGGGCTTCGATGCCCCGGCGGACCCTTCGGCTTGCGCGCCGCAGCCCGCGGCCCGACCGCCCTATCCGACCCGCGCCGGGGTCGGGAAGTAGCCGACTCCGGCGAAGAACTCCGCGTACCTGCCGAACAGTTCCGCGTCGATCTCCGGGCAGGAGATGCCGGTACCGGCCAACGCGGCCTCCGTCGCGGCCACATCCATCCGCATGTACAGCGCCTCGCCCGCCGTCATGTAGCTCCGGAAGATGTCGATCGTCGGGAAGAGCGCGTTGTCCCGATCGGCACGCACACCGGCGACGAACTCGTCCCAGGACACCTCGTCCAGGACATGGCCGGACTCGCGCAACCGCCCCACCATGTCGGCGAATTCGATCGCCACGGGATTGAACAGGTGGAACGTGCGCCCGGTCGTCGTGCGGGACAGGGCCAGCACGGCCGCGGCGACGTAGTCCACCGGCACCATCGGGAACAGTGCGTTCGCCCCCACCGGCACCGCCCGGGCCTGGAGGCTGCCCTTCAGGCTCAACCAGACGAAGTCGCGGGTCTGGCACGCGCCGTTGGTCTGCGCGCCCGAGACGACGTCGGCGCGATAGATCGACACGGGCAGGCCGCGGTCCCGGGCCAGTTCGATCGCCTTCTCGGCGACGTACTTGCTCTGTCGGTACCCGTTGGTCAACTCCTCCGGCGGCCCGGTGGGATCCTGCGGGGTCAACCCGGCGCCGCCGGGTGCCGGCCGGGCGAAGACGCCCGTGCTGGACACGTAGTGCAGCGGCACCGTGCGATACAGCGCCGCGAGCCGCAGCGCCTCCTCCGTACCGGTCACGTTGGCCGCCTTCAACGACGTGTACGGGTGCAGCCAGTTCACCGTCGCGCCCGCGTGGTACACCACGTCGACCTCGCGGGCCAGGCGCTCGTACCGCTCGGCATCCAGCCCGAAGCGCGGCTCGGCGAGGTCGCCGGTGACCACCGACAGCCGGTCCCGGTCGATCTCGTCCCAGATGCCGTACCAGCTCAGATTCGCCCGCAGCCGCTCCAGCGCAGTCGCCTTGTCGGCACCGCGGACCAGGCAGTGCACGACGGTCCGCGTCTCGCGCATCAGGTCCCGGAGCAGGAAGGCGCCGACGAACCCGGTCGCGCCGGTGAGGAACACCCGCTGCGGATCGGCGACCACGTCGACGACCTCCGCGGCCGGGACCACATCCTCGGCCAGCCGCACCTCGGCCGCGAAGTCCACGGCGGAGCGCGCCGGAGAATCGGCACGGCTGGAGAGTTCGGCGAGAAGGAAATCGATCAGCGCCGCCGGGGTGTTGTGGTCGAACAGCAGGGTCGGCGGCAGGCGAAGCCCCGTCTCGCCCTCCAGCCGGTTGCGCAACTCGACCGCGGTCAGCGAGTCGAAACCCAACTCGGTGAAGACGACTCCGGGGTCAATGTGGTCGGTGCCGCGGTGACCCAGGATCGAGGCCACGGCCACGTGCACCAGATCGAGAAGGAGTTCGCGCCGACCGGCGTCGTCGAGCGGGGCCAGGCGCTCCGCGAGGTGCCCGGTGTCCCGGGTCGTCGCGGTGATCATCCGCCGAGCCGACGTGCGCACCAGGCCGCGCAACACGGGCATGACCGAGCCGGGTTGCCGCTCGATCCGGGCGATGTCGAGATGCATCGGCACCGTCGTCGGGTGCACGGCCACCAGCGCCGCGTCGAACAGGTCGGGGCCCTCCGCGGGTTCGATCGGCCGCAGCCCGGCCTGCGTCGCGCGACTGCGGTCCACCTCGGACAACCGGGACGCCATGCCGTGCTCCTGCGCCCATGCCGCCCAGGCGAGCGCGTGCGCCGGCAGCCCATTGGCCCGACGGTGCTGCGCGAGTGCGTCCAGGAACTGGTTGGCGGCCGAGTAGTTCGCCTGCCCCGGCGACCCGACCACGCCGGCGACGGAGGAGAACAGCACGAACATGGCCAGGTCGTCGTCGAGGGTCGCCTCGTGCAGATGCAGAGCGGCGTCGACCTTGGGCCGCAGTACGGAGGCGACACGTTCGCGCGTGAGCGCGGTGACGATGCCGTCGTCGATGACCCCGGCGGTGTGCACGATGCCGGTCAGCGCGTGCTCCGCGGGGATCGCGGCGAGCAGCCGGTCCACGGCGTCGCGGTCGGTGATGTCGGCCGCGACGACGGTGACCCGGGCGCCGAGCGCGGCGAGTTCGTCCCGCAACTCCCGGGCCCCGGGCGCGTCCGGCCCCCGTCGACTGGTCAGGACCAGGTTCCGCACGCCGTACTCGGTGACCAGGTGGCGGGCGAACAGCGCGCCCAGCGCGCCCGTTCCGCCGGTGACCAGGACCGTGCCGTCGGGCCTCAACTCCGGCCCGGCCACGGCCTCCGGGCACACCCTGGCCAGCCGGGGAGTACTCGCGTGCCCGCCGCGGATGGCCACCTGCTCGTGCCCGGACACGATCGCCGCGCCGAGGCGCGCGGCGCTGGCCGGGCTGTCGTCGACGTCGATCAGCGTGATCCGCCCCGGGTTCTCCGCCTGGGCCGACCTGACCAGACCCCAGACCGGGGCCGAGCCGAGTTCGACGTCCGCGTATTCGTGCGTGGCGACCGCGTTGCGCGTGACCACCACGAGGCGGGAGGTGCCGAACGCCAGGCCCTCCTGGACCAGTTCCAGCGCGCGCACGGTGGCCCGGTGCGCCGCGTCCGCGAGATCGGTCCCGGCCGGTTCGTCGATCATCGCGACGAGGACGTCCCCGGCGGCCTCCGCGACCCGCCCGACGCGTCGGGCGTGCCCGACGGGCGGCGAATCCCCGAGCACGGCCCAGCCGGTGGGGTCGAGGTCGTCCGGGTCGGGGAGGGTGATCGGCGACCAGGCCGTATGGAACAGGGAGTTCGCCATCACCCGGTCGTGCCGGCCGGTGACGGGAGCCCGCCGACGCCGCAACGCACGCACCTCGGCGACCGGTTCACCCACCTCGTCGGCCAGCCACACCCGGAACCCGTCCCGCTCCCCGGGCCTGATCCGAACCCTGAGCGCACGCGGACCGGCGGCATACAGGTCGAACCCGCGCCACGACAGCTCGGCGGCGTCCTGCCCCACCGCAAGCAACGTGTGCAGCGCGGCGTCGAGCAGCGCCGGATGGATCCCGAACGTGTCCGGGTCCGTGTCGTCGGGAAGCCGCACCTCGGCGAACAGATCCGCCCCCTGCCGCCACAGCGCCCGCAGCCCCCGGAAGACCGGCCCGTACGCGCGACCCTTCCCGTCGAGCCGCGCGTAGAGGTCGTCGAGCCCGATCGGGACCGCGTCGGGCGGGGGCCAGGCGGCCAGGGAGATCAGCGGCGCCGGCGCCGGCTCGGTGAGCAGCCCGCCGGCGTGCACGAGCCACACCGCGCCCGGCTCGTCCCGATCCGGGCGAGAGCCGATCGTGATCGGTCGACAACCGTCCTCGTCGGGCGGACCCAGGGTCACCTGGATCTGCACGCCGCCGCTGTCCGGGACGGCCAGGGGAACATGCATCGTCAGATCCGCGACGCCGGAGCAGCCGACCTCGTCGCCGGCCCGGACCGCCAACTCCACCAGGGCCGCCGGGGGCAGCGTCACGGTGTCGTCGACGCGGTGATCGGCGAGCCAGGGATGGGTGTGCAGGGAGATCCGACCGGTGAGCACGAGCCCGGCGCCGCCCGCGAGTTCGATGGCGGTCGTCAGCAGCGGGTGCTCCGGCGTGATCGGCCCGAGGCCGGTGGTCCGGCGTCCGCCGGGGGAGGTGCCGTCCAGCCAGTACGGCCGGTGCTCGAAGGGGTAGGTGGGCAGATCGACGAGCGAGGCGTTCGTGTCGGCGAACAGGCGTCGCCAATCGATGGTGTGCCCGTGGATGTGCAGGCGCGCGAGCGCGATGAGAGCCGTACGGGCCTGGGGGCGGTCGCGGTGCTGGAGGGCGACGAACAACCCGTCCGGCGCGGACTCCGCGCCCAGTGCCGTGAGCACACCGTCGGGGCCGATCTCCAGGAACCGCGTGACGCCCCGCTCCCGCAGACGGGCGATGTGCTCCACGAAGCGCACCGGCTCGCGGACGTGGTCGACCCAGTACCGCGCCGAGCGCACATCGGCCGTGTCGGCCGCCATGGGAATGCCGGGCTCGCCGAGTTCGACCGTATCCAGGACACCGGCGAACTCGTCGAGGATCGCATCCATCGCCGGCGAATGGAAGGCGTGGCTCACGGTGAGCCGGTTCGTCTTGTGGCCGCGCTCGCGCAGAGCGTCCGCGACCGCGAGGACGACGTCCTCGGCGCCGGAGATCACCACCGACGTCGGCCCGTTGACCGCCGCGATCCCGGCCCGGTCCTCATGCCCGCGCAGCAGTTCGCGCACCTCGGCCTCGCCGGCCCGCACCGCGACCATCGCCCCGCCGGCCGGCAACGCCTGCATCAACCGCCCACGAGCGGCGACGACCCGGCACGCGTCGCCCAGGCCCAGCACACCCGCGACATGCGCGGCGGCCAACTCCCCGATCGAGTGCCCGGTCACGAAGTCGGGTCGTACACCCCACGATTCCAGCAGCCGGAACATCGCCACCTCGACCGCGAACAACGCCGGCTGGGTCCACCCGGTCTGATCCAGCCCCTCGCCGTCCCCGAAGACGACGTCCTTCACCGTCCCGGGCAACCCGGCGTCGAAGTGACCACAGACCTCGTCGAACGCCGCCGCGAACACCGGGAAGGCGTCGTACAACTCCCGTCCCATGCCGACACGTTGTGCCCCCTGGCCGGTGAACAGGAACGCCAGACGCCCCTCGCCCACCGGCCCGGACACCAGCCCCGCCGACGACTCACCGGCGGCCAACGCCCGCAACCCCGAGACGAGTTCGTCCCGATCCCCGGCCACCACGACCGCACGGTGCTCGAACATCGACCGCGACACCGCCGCCGACAAGCCCACATCCGGCAACGACACACCGTCGACGCCGTCCACCACCGACACCAACCGCTCCGCCTGCGCCCGCAACGCGCCGACAGACCGCGCCGACAACACCACCGGAACCACCGGCAACACCGACCCGGCCACCGGCTCCACCGGTTCCGGGTCGTCGACCGGCGCCTGCTCGACGACAAGATGCGCGTTCGTCCCGCTCACCCCGAACGACGACACCGCCGCCCGCCGCGGCCGTCCGGTCGAAGGCCACGCGCGCCGCTCCGTGACCAGCTCGATCGCCCCGGACGACCAGTCGACCGCGGGTGTCGGCTCGTCCACGTGCAGCGTCTTGGGCACCACGCCGTGGCGCATGGCCATGACCATCTTGATCACCCCGGCCACCCCCGCAGCGGCCTGCGTGTGTCCGATGTTCGACTTCAACGAGCCCAACAACAGCGGCTCGCCCGCCGGCCGCGACTGCCCGTACGTCGCCAACAGCGCCTGGGCCTCGATCGGATCGCCGAGCATCGTGCCCGTGCCGTGCGCATCGATGACGTCGACCTCGGCGGGGGAGAGTCCGGCGTTCGCCAGTGCGCGACGGATCACCCGCTGCTGCGCCGGACCGCTCGGCGCGGTCAGGCCGTTGGACGCGCCGTCGGAGTTCACCGCGCTGCCGCGGATCACCGCGAGCACCGGATGGCCGAGCCGCCGTGCGTCGGACAGCCGGGCCAGCACCAGCATCCCGACACCTTCGGAGAACCCGGTGCCGTCCGCCGCCGCCGCGAATGCCTTGCAGCGGCCGTCGGGTGCGAGTCCGCGCTGCCGGGAGAACTCGACGAAGCCGTCCGGCACCGGGATCACCATCGCGCCGCCCGTGAGCGCCAGCGAGCACTCGCCGTTGCGCAGCGCGGTGACGGCGTGGTGGATGGACACCAGGGACGACGAGCAGGCCGTGTCCATGCTGACCGTCGGCCCCTCCAGGCCCAGGACGTAGGAGAGCCGGCCGGACGCGACGCTGGTCAACATGCCGGTCATCGCGTAGCCCTCGATGCCGGTCGCCGACGCGCTGACCGTCGAGGCGTAGCCGGTGTACATCACACCGACGAACACCCCGGTGTCGGTGCCGCGCAGGGACCGCGGGTCCATCCGGGCCCGTTCGACGGCCTCCCAGGTGGTCTCCAGGAGCAGCCGCTGCTGGGGGTCCATCGCCAGTGCCTCGCGCGGCGAGATGCCGAAGAAGGCCGCGTCGAATCCCTTTACGTCGTCGAGGAATCCGCCTTCCCGAGCGTAGAACTTGCCCATGGCGTCGGGATCCGGGTCGTAACCGCCCTCGACGTCCCAGTCGCGGTCGGTGGGAAAACCCGAGATCGCATCGACGCCGTCGGCGGCCAGGCGCCACAACTCCTCGGGCGTGGACACGTTCCCGGGGTAGCGGCAGCCCATGCCCACGATGGCGATGGGTTCGGTTCGGCTCGACTCCAACTCCTCGACCCGGCTTCGGGCCTTGTGCAGGTCGGTGGTGACCCACTTGAGATAGTCGAGCAGCTTCTCGTCCTTGTTCATGTCCCGACCGCCGTTCGTCCCCCGACCGCCGTCCGTCTCCCGACCACCGTTCATCCCACGCCCACCACCGCTCATGAGGACACCGCCCGAATCGAGTGCTCCAGTCCCGTCGCAGGGCCCTGTTTGGCCAGTACGGACGAGCCGAGCCGCTCCGCCAGATACAGTGCGAAGTGCAGGCGCAGGTGGTCCTCGCGCAACGACCGCCCGAGCAACTGCTCCGCTTTCTTGACCCGATACACCACGGTGTTCTTCGCGATGTGCAGGTGTTTGGCCGTGGTCGCCACGCCCCGCTCGTTGTCCAGCAGGCACCGCACGGTCTCGCGCAACGCGGCCATGGTGCGGTTGTCGGCGGCGAGCGGTCCGAGTTCGCGACGTACGAAGTCGGCGGCGGCACCGGCATCGTTCCCGAGCAGGATGACCAGTTCCAGGTCGCCGTAGTCGCACAACCTCGACGGGCCGGGCTCGGTGATGCGGCCGACCCGCTCGGCGGTGATCGCCTGCTGGTGCGAGCGCCGGAAACCCGCGATGCCGTCGCCGGGCAGCCCCGAGGCGACATGCACGTGTGCGGGCAGATCCATCGGTTTGGCGGAGCGTCGCAGTTCGCCCGGATGGTCGGTGGCGCGCCCACCCCATGCCCACAGGCGTCCCGGGCCCGCCGGGAGCAGCAACATCGAAGAGCAGCCCACCTGGTCGAGCAGGCGCAGCGCGGTGGTCTCCAGGTCGCGTCTGCTGTCCGGGGTGATTTCGTCCTGCCACAGGATCAGCGCGACGTGATGCAGGGTCAGGTCGTAGCGCAGCTGGTGCAGCGCCTTGCGGGTGTCGATCGGCTTGCCCTTGAGGATCGCGGAGACCAACTCGAAGCGCTCGCCGACGGATCCGGCGAACCAGCGATTGCGTTCGGCGGCGAACTTCTCCGTCACCGAGGCGGACAGGGTCTCCATGCCCTCGAACAGGTCGGCCGAGATGGAGCGCATCATGGCCGGCTGATCCTCGGCGGGGATCATCGTCTCGCGGAACTCGAACAACTCGCGGGTGAAGTTCGCGTGAGTGGCCCGGACGTAGCGGAGCAGGAGGTCGACGGTCGTATTGTCGGCTATCCGTTCCCGGATGGCGTTGGTGAGTTCGGCGGAAAGCAGGCCGGTGATGGCCCGCACGCCGCTGAGTCGCAGGACGACCCACAGCGCGATCGCCTCGACCAACCGGGTTTCGCTGCACGACTTGCGATCGAAGCGGGCGAACGGTTCCTCGGCCAACTCGGCCAGTAACAACCGACTGTTCTCGATGGCCCAACCGGTCGCCCCGGAGCCGACGCGGGCGACGACCTCCTCGATCAGCTGCGGGTTCGTCGCCGGTAAGTGGAGTACGGAATCGTCGACGGGTTGCAGTAGGTGGAGCAGGGAATAGGTGGACGTTATCTGTCGTGGCGCGGGAATGGTGGCCTGCGATATCGAATAGCCCGACAACGAGTTGCCTCCGTACCGGAAAGCGGACGCGACTGGGTGTCGGCAGCCTGGCACGGTTTCTTGCGCCGGGGGTAATCATCCGGTAACCGCACGCTCGGAACAGGATTACCGATCGGTGGGCGGAAGCGGTCGACGTGCGTGGTGTGGTGTGATTCGCCGCCGGGGAACGGGCGGAGACGGTAGGCCACCGCCTCCGCCGCAGTGCGCGAAACCCGGGAAACAACGGTTGTTCGGATCGTATGGAAGACGGAGCGTTCCCTATTTCGTCACGCCGAGACCGTCCGTACTCAGCGGCGTCGTCACTCGGGAGGAAAATCCGGCGGCCTTGCCGGAATTGGCCCGGTGCCGCCCGAAGCGCCGCACCAGCGGCATCTCCACGAAGCGATAGAGGACGAAGGAACACGCGAGCGCCACCAGGAACAGCGGGACGATCAGCAGCGCGCCGGTGGTCGACGAGAAGGTACGGGTGGGCCCTATCCAGTCGGCGGCCGCGCCGATGACGATCCAGTGGACCATGTAGAAGGCGAAGGAGAGTTCGCCCAGCAGGACCATCGTCGGTCTGCGGAACACCGAGGCGGTGCGCCGGCGGTCCGCGACCGCGGCGGAGGCGATCAGCGGCGCGGTCCAGACCGTCGCGACCCCGGCGGTGCCCGCCAGATACGGTTCGTACCGGCCGATCACGTAGCCGGCGACGGCGATCGCGAACGCCGGCACGAGGCCGATATTCGGCCACCGCCCCGCGGCCACGATCCGGGCCAGCAGGATGCCCAGGACGAATTCGAGCGCGCGGACGGGCGGGAAGAAGTACACGAACCACAGCTGGTCGAACGACACTTCACCGGACACGGCGAAGGCGGCGAGGCGCGGCTGGTCGTCCACCACGAAGGTGGCGACCAGGAACGCCCCCACGATCAACGCGAGTACGGCGGCCAGCGCCGGCCACAACCACGCCTCGCGGATGCGGCGCAGGAGGGGATACAGGAGCGGGAAGGCGAGGTAGAAGAAGAACTCGCAACACAGCGACCAGGTCACGCCGTTGACCGCCGACACGGACCGGATGTCCGGAATCCACGCCTGCTGCATGCTCAGGGCGGCGAACCAGTCGACTCCGCGGGTCGGCCGATCGGTGTGCAGCACGAGCAGGGCGGCCAGCCCGAAGGTGACCAGGTGCATCGGGCCGATCTTGACCATACGGCGGCGCCAGAACGACCGGGTCGTGTCGCCCGCGCTCGCGGTCCAGGTCAGCACGAAGCCGCTGAGGATGAAGAAGAAACCGACGCCGTACGAGCCCGCCAGGGCGAAGGTCTTGCGGAGGTGGTCCCCGGTGTCGCCCGGGACCAACTGAGGGGTGTACCAGAGGACATGCGTGGTGAAGACCAGCAGCGCCGCCACGAAGCGCAGTCCCGTCAACGACGGCAGTCGCGAGGGTTCGGGATCCGTGGAGGCGTTGGCCCGGCCGGCGGTGCTCGGGCCGGTCTCCCGGGTCACCATGTCGGCGTCGCGGGTCGCGGTGTGTGCTCGGGTGCATGCTTCGGACTGCGCCGCGAAGTGTGCTGCGAAGTGTGCTTCGGTGTGTACACGAGGGAGTGCGCGGATGTGCGCGCGGATGTCTGCGCAGGATTAGTCGCCTGCGATATCGGATTGCCCGACACGGATAGCCTCCGTACTGGAAAGCCGGCGCGGCTGGGGCTCGGCAGCCTTCCACGATTTCACGCGTGTTCGGTAATCCGTCGGTAATCGTGCCCGGGCGGCCCGATTACCGCACGGTGGGCCGAAGACGCGGCCTCGTGGATATCTTGCGAGGCACGCACAGTCCACCGTTCGGCACCGACGAGGAGTGCTCGTGAGCAAGCCGGCCATTCAAGACGTTCGGATCGGTGCCGCGGCCGGCACCGTGCCGTGGGTGTTGTCCGGGCGCAGCGCGGCGGGCCTGCGCGGCCAGGCCGCCCGCCTGCTGTCCAGACTGGAATCCGACGCGGCGCGCGACGTCGCCGCCGATGTCGCCGAAGTCGGCCGATCCCTGGTGGCGGCCGGCGCGACCCACGAGCACCGGGCCGTCGTGCTGGGCGGCGACCGGACAGAACTGGTCGCCGGGGTACGGGCGCTCGTCGACGAACGGGCCGTGCCGAACGTGTTCACCGGGCAGGCGACCCGGCAGGCCCAGGCGGATTCCCGGCCGGTGTTCGTTTTCCCCGGCCAGGGCACCCAGTGGGTCGGCATGGCGGTGGAACTCCTGGACAACTGCCCCGAGTTCGCCCGCGAGATCCGGGCCTGCGGGGAGGCGCTGGCGCCGCACGTGGACTGGTCCCTGGAGGACGTTCTGCGGGGCGCCCCGGACACTCCGCCGCTGGATCGGGTGGATGTCGTGCAACCCGTGCTGTTCTCGATGATGGTGTCGCTGGCCCGCCTGTGGTGCCGCTTCGGTGTGCGACCGGCCGCGACCGTCGGCCACTCCCAGGGCGAGATCGTCGCCGCGCACATCGCCGGAGCGTTGTCCCTGGCGGACGCGGCGCGGATCGTGGCGTTGCGCAGTCGGGCCCTGACCGCGATTCGGGGCCGCGGCGAGATGTTGACCGTGCTGGCCCCCAACGACCGCGTGCGGACGATGCTGGCCGACCGGGGCGGCGTGTTGGCGGTCGCCGCGGTGAACGGTCCGGCCACCATGACGGTCTCGGGCGACGTGGCGGCGATGAAGGAGTTCGGCGCCGCGTTGTCCGCGGCGCGGATGATGCGCTGGCGGGTGCCCGGCGTGGACTTCGCGGCACACTCCCCGCACGTGGAGGATCTGCGCGAGACGCTGCTCGACCTGGCGGCCGGGATCGAACCGGCGTGCAGCGACGTGCCGTTCTACTCGACGGTGACCGGAGGGCCGGTGGAGACCGACGAGTTGACCGCGGAGTACTGGTACCGCAACCTGCGCCAGACGGTGCGCTTCGACGACGCGGTTCGCGCGCTGGTCGCCGACGGCCACCGGCTCTTCGTCGAGTGCAGCGCGCAACCGGTGCTCTCGGTCGGGATCCAGGACACCGCCGAAGAGTTGGGCCGCCCGGCCGTGTTGCTGGCCACGCTCCGCAACGAGGACGGCGGGATGGGCCGGTTCCTGGCCGCACTGGCCGAGGCGTACGTACACGGCGTCACGGTCGACTGGACGGCGGCCTTCGCCTGAGGGACGGCGCGGTGCCGCCCGGTCGGGTCGGCTCCGCGCGGGACGGACGAGGTCGCCGTCCGGGAGCCGGCGACCTCGTCACGTTCACCCGAGCGCACGGTTCAGCCGGTACGCCGACCACCCGCGGGGGCGGAGGGCGGTGTGGTGCGTGGGGGTTGGTTCTCCGGGGGAGCGGTCCGGCGGTCGGACCCGGGGATCGTCTCCGGGGGCGTCGGGGTGTTCGACCCGGTTGCTCTCGTCGGCGGCGTCGTGGTGGCCGTGGACGGGCTCGGCGCGCCGGTGCCCGGCGCAGTCTCGACGGGCGGCGCACCTGTGGGTGGCGCGGGCACGGCCGGCGGTACGGTCACCGGGTGCGGGCCGTCCGGCGTCGAGGTCGACCCGATCACCATCCAACCCGCCGTGGCCACCGCGATCGCCGCCACCGCCACCGCCGGCCGCAACGGAACACGCAGCCGACGCACCGGCGCGGCCGGCAGCGGTACCTCGCGCGCACGCAGCGTCGCGGGTGTCACCGCATCGGTCCGTCGGACCATCCAGTCCCGCAACTCCGTTTCCAGAGCCGCATGTTCCGGCGTCCCCGAGCGCAGGGGTTCGCCACGGTCACGGCGTCGGTTCACGTGTCCTCCTCCCTCAGCAGCCGATGCAGCGCGGTCAGCCCGCGACTCGCGGTGGATTTCACGGTGCCGGACGGTATGCCCAGCGTGCCGGCGATCTCGCTCTCGCTCAGGTTCTCCCAATAGCGCAACACCAGTACCTCGCGCTGCCGCCGGGTGAGTTGTCCCAACGCCTGCCGCAGTCGCCGATCGCGCTCCGCGCGAAGCGCGTCGTCCTCGGGCGAGGCCGCCGGCGGCAGCACCGGCGGCACCCAGGCCCGGGCCGTACGCCGCCGGCGCAACACCGATCGTGCGCCGTTGACCACACAACGCCGCAGATACGCGGGCGGATCGTCCAGCTCGCCCAGCCGCGCGCCGTACCGGCGAAAGGCGGCGGTGAACGCCTCCTGGACGACGTCCTCCGCCGTCTCCTGGTCGTCCACCAGCAACGTGGCCAGGCGCACCAACCGGATCCGATGCGCGTGATAGAGCTGCGTCATGGTCGGCGGCGGCTCGCCCGCCTCCCGAGTCCGGCGCCGGAACAGGCCGAAGGCCCGCCGCCGGGGCGACGGGGCCTCGGCGGGCGGTACCCGAGAGGGCGGGGTCGGGTCGTATCGGACCCTGATGTGGGATTCCTGGATGGCCGTGAACTCCTCGGACGCGAACCGATGAACCACCGGCGCCATACGGCACCGGGCGCCCGGCCGGTGCACCGGGGACAAGGACATCCCCGGCGCACCGGCCGGTTCCCGCGCCGATCAGGCCGCGGTCCGCCCGCGCCGCCGGCCGGCCACCACGGCCCCGCCACCGAGCAGCAGCAGGCCGCCCGCGCCGCCGATGTACCAGACGGTCTTGTCGTCACCCCCGGTTTCCGCCAGCCGAGGCGGCACCGTCGTCGGCGGAGTGGACGGCACACCTTCGCGCCCACCCGAGACCGCGCCCGACGGCGTCGGGGCAACGGTCGACCGCTCGCCTCGGGGCGACGAGCCGGGCGGTACGGCGCTCGGCGCCCTGGTCGCCGGCGGGGCGGTGGCGGGCGGGGCGGCGGTCGGCGGGGCGGTGGCCGGCGGAACCCGCCCCGCCGACCCACGCGCCGCGCCCTCGTCGGCCACGGCCACCCCCTGCGCCAACACCACAGCGGAGGCCGCCGCCAACAAGCCGGCCCCGAGCACCCGACCGACCCGCACCCGACCTCGACGACCACCCGGCAAGGAGCCGATCACGGAACCCGAAACACGCGGCGAACGAATAGTCACCATTCTCCTCAAGGACCATCAACCACCCGGATCCCCGTGCCAGGAACACACGGAGCCGAGGCCGCCACCATCCGGCGACAGCCATCCAGACGCCCGACGGCCCCCGGGGTTCCCACTCCCACCAAACTTTTTTCCGAAGCCACCGAGCCACCGAGTCGTCGAGCAGGCGGCCCCGATGACCCGCCCCCGAACGACAATCTCGGACGCGGGTGCTGCCAGGATCAACGGGCCCGACCATTCCGCAGCGCAGCCCAGGTCACCCGAGAGGTACGAACGGTGCACTCCACCTTGTTACGAGCCGTGGTCGCTTCCGGGATGGCGCTCACCCTCGGGGCCTGCACGGCCTCCGCCCCCGAAACCGTGTGCACCGCCGATTGGCGGGTGCCGGTGACCATCGACATCGCCTCCGAAGTGGCCGATCGGGTCACCGACATCTCGATACGGCTGTGTCGGGCCGGATCGTGCCAGGAGCCCCAGGTGACCCTGTCGCCTGTCCGAGAGGGCTCCGCCCGGGTCGGGAGCGTCTTCGACGCGGGTCTGACGGCGGACCCGATGGAGGCCACCGTGCAGGTGAGCACGGCGTCAGCCGCCACGCGTGTCTCACGCCTGAGCGTGACGCCGCAGACGACCCGTCGCGGTGCGAACTGCGGCGTCGAGCACCACGTCCGGCTTCGTGTTTCCGCCGACGCGGGCGTTACCCAAGCCTGAGCGGGGGCGGTGTGTTGGGGGCGCCGGGGAGGACGGGGCCTCCTGCCGTCGCGTGTGCGACGGCGTACGGTGCGAAGGTCGGGGCCGGTGCGCCGAACGCGGGCGAGGGCAATGTCGCTTCGCGCTTTTTCTGCAACGTCGTGATGTGGGCGATCACGGCCACCGCGAGAGCGGTGGCGACGATTTGCACGACGAAGAGGCCGGCCTTGACCAGGCTCACCGTCCGGGCGGCCTCGGCGTCGGCGACGGTGTCGACCAGGAGGGAGGAGATTTCCGGGTCGGCATCGGGGCCGAGGTAGCGCACGCCCAGTGGGATCGTCATCGCAGCGACGAAGGTGATCCACCAACCCCATACCAGAACGAGGCCACCCCGCGTGATGCCGCCGCCGTGCTGTGCGCGGGGGTCACTGGCCCGCCACACGTCCACCGTGATCCGCGGCGGGAACCACAGGTTGACCACCGGACAGAACCAGCCGCCGATCGCCCAGCCGGAGGAGAGTGTTCGCCGTGCCTGCCCCGGGTAGGTGTCGATGTTGCGGCGAGCACGATGGAACCAGATCAGGAACACCACCATCAGGGCGAGTTGTACGAACGAGTAGGGCCGCCAGAACAGGGCGAGGGAGTCGTTGAACTCGTTCGGTTCCCGAGCTGGGCGGCGCCCGTGGGCGATGTCGTCCCACAATCCCGCCCGGTAGACCAGGGTGACGACCGCGAACGCCGATACCAGCGCCGAGATTCCCATCATGACGTAGAGCGCGACGGCGAGCCCGCGCAACGGGCGTGGCCGCGGCGGGTGGTAGGCGAACGGGTGTGGTGGACTCGGGGGGAAGCCCGAGTACGCCTGCCCACCGCACGCACCGCAGGGTCCGGGAACGACGGGTCGTCCACCACAGAACGGGCACAGCACGAAGCAGGTTCTCCTGTCGATGAGTTCGGACCGCCCGCATCGTGTGCCGGCGCCGATCCGCGTCGGCCGCACGGGTTCGGCGGGGCGTCCGAGGCATCATCCCGTGCCGATCGATCCACGTCACGAGGTTTGTCCGCGCCGTCGATGTGAGCCGCATCTCGAACGTACGGCCGCGGTATCACGAACAACCATGCCCTGTCGATCTGTTGACCATCGGGCCCATTCCGGGTCGAAGGCAGGCATCGCGTCGCAGTTCCCGTGATATGGGAGGTTCCCGTGGCGTGGGGATTGTCCTGAACCCTTCTGGTGACGGTGATCGGGATCCGCCTACGGTGCCAGAGGCCGTCAACGAACCCGAGGGAGGCAATCTCCGTGTGTCCGGCATCTGCCGGTGGGTGAGGGAAATGCGGCTCGGTCGGGCCCGGTTCGCGCCGGACGGGCAGGACCACATCGTGTACCCGCACAACGCCCACGGTGTGCCCTCGGTCGCCGCGACGGCCCGTACCGAGAACCGAACCACCACCAAGAGGCGGAAATGAGCAAAGCCAGCAAGTTCGTCACCACGGCAGCGGTTTGCGCGACCTCCTTCGCTGCCCTGGTACTTTCCGGCGCGACGGCCTCCGCGGTCGGATCGAGCCCGAACGGCGGGGCCACCCCGCTCGCCGGCACCGGTCCGATCGTGCACTGGGTCAGCGGCAAGTGCATGGACGTCGCCGGTGCAGGCGACATCGACGGCACCCCCGTACGGCTCGATGCCTGTAGCTCCGGCTCCGCGGCACAACAGTGGACCATCGCCAACGGCACCATCGTGGCCAAGGCCAAATGTCTCGACGGCGGCAATCTGCTGCCCGGGACGCAACTCGCCATTCGGGACTGCACCGGCGGTGCCAACCAGGAGTGGCGTCGCCTCAACTTCGACCGGCTGTACAACCCTGCGTCCGCCCTCTGCATCAACGTTCCCAACGGCAACGCGACCAACGGTGCCCGACTCGACATCGAACCCTGCGCTCGTACGGGCAACATGGTCTGGACCGTGCCCGCCGGCAGCTTCTGAGCCCAGGGCCTGTGGATAGTTCGGCTCCGTTTCACAACCTGTCGTAACGGAGCATGATTTCGGTCAGGCGCAATCCGCTGTCGGACCCGCCTGAGGCCGGCCCCGCCACACATCCCGCCATACGAGACGTCCGGTTCCCATGCGGACGCCTTCGACCCGGCGACCGTGGCGGGGCCGGTGCCGTTCACGGCGAGCGCATGAATTCGGGAGTGCCGGCGGCGGCCGACGGAGGGCAATCGGTTCTCTCTACCCCCGTGGTGTCCGGCCTAACATATCGGCCCGTCTCGACGTCCTCGGATGCTTCGAGGATATCGCTGAGTAACCCGGTGGAGGACGCCGTGTGATCGGTCGCGCATTTTTGGATGGAATGGCTTCCGATCCGGCCGCGGAGGGTTGCGTCGAACGAATTGTGTTTAGCATCATGGCATCGGGACAGGTTGTGCACAGAGCCGACGAGTAACACGGTGTCGGCCGTACGACATGATCGGCGGGACGACGAATCCGGGTCGCGACCGGGTCTCGGGGCCCAGGAAAAACGGTTGGCCTCGGCAGTGAACTGGGCTCGGCAGTCTGGGAGTTGGTCGTACCGGCCGAGTCGAGGGCGCGGAGCGATACGACACGAGACAGATACGAGCAGCAGGCTCGCGTGGTGGGGCCGGGCGCACGACAGGTGGGGCGTATTCGTTGATTGCGAATTGCGGTCCGATATGCGGAACTGCCCGGGTTCAGGCGCGTCGACGTGGGTGGAATGTTTGCCGACGGCTCTCCATGAATTGTCGGTGAATGCGGTGCGGGCGCACCTCGATTCTTCGCGGGCCTGAATTTTCCATGAGCATTCTGGAATGAGGATCGCGTGGAAGTCAAAATTTTACGGTGGCCGTCCGAGGCGGAAAAGCGAGCGGTGTGCAGGTCACGGGGATTGCCCTGCCTGCTGGTCCTGGAGGGTCACGGCGTGTCGGCGCCCACGGGCCTGAACGTCCTGGAGGACTGGGTCAGGCCGCCGATCAGTCGAGCGGATTTCGGCGCGCGCCGAGCCGCGCTCGCGGCCAGGGCCCAGGCGGGTGCGTTGCCCTGCATCGATCGTGAGGGTGTACTGCGCTTCGGCGGTCGCAGACTCTCGCTGTCTCCGGCGGAGGCGGATCTGATGCGCGTCCTGGTCGAGTCGTTCCAGGAGGTGGTGTCCCGGGAGAGCCTGGTCCGGCGGGTGTGGCCGGGCGATTGCGCGCAGCGGCGCAATGCCCTGGACCTGCGCATACTGCGACTTCGTCGGCGGATCGGCTGCCTGCACCTGTCCATTCGCACGGCGTGGGGGCGCGGATATCTGCTCGACCTGCACGACCCGAGGGAGGACGACCTCGCCTGGTCGGGTGTCGGCGGGCACTGAGCCGCCGGGGGTGGCGCGGGGACGCGGAGGCGTCGCGGGCGGGTGACCGGATCCGGGCGGGATGGGGGCGCCCGGCCCGCTCGCCCGCGCCCGCCGGCACACCGCTCAACCGCCGACCCGGGACAGCGCCGTCAGCCGGGCGTGGAGCATGGCGGCCAACTCCGTTGCGCGCTCGTGGGGTACGTCCGTCGGTCGATGGGCGAGAGCGCCCGCCAACCCGCCGTCGGACCCAACGGCCAGTTCCAGGCTCAGCGACGCCTTGGCGTAGCCGAAGTCCACGTCCTCGACACCGAGGCAACCGGGCAACTCCGCCACCCCGTCCGCCTCGTCCAGGGTCAATCGCACCCTGATGTCCTCGTCCCGGACCGGCCCGTCCACGTGCGCGTCGCGGCCGGTGAGGGCGGCGAAGACCCGCTCGAAGGGGGCGTCGCCGTCGCCCAGCGCGGCGGTCAGCTCGTCCCGGGGCCCGCGGAGCGCATCGGCCTGGTCCGGCCGCGGTCGGGCCGCGACCTGGACCACCATCGTGTTGGCCAAGTCGGCCAGCACGCCGCCCAGTTCCGGGCGGTGGCGACCCGAGGTGCAGCAGCCCACGAGCGTGTCCGCGCGGTCGTGAGCCTCGGCCACCACCGACCCCCAGGCGGCCAACAACACGGCGAACAGGCTCGATCCGCTCGACCGGGCGAGCCGGTCGAGGCCCCGTGTCGTCGCGGCGTCGATCCGCACCGGCAGCCGGGCCCCCTTCCGGTTGCCGAGGTCGGGCAGGGCGAGCGGTACGCCCGGAGCCAACCGTGCTACACGGCGCGCGAGTTGTTGCCGAACCACGCCCGCCTCCAGGCTGCGGCGCTGCCAGTGCGCCACGTCGCGCGGGCGCAGGCAGCCCGACGCCGGCGCCCCGCACAGCTGCGGCAGGAGGATCGTGCGCAGCCCGTACCGGTCGCACGCGATGTCGTGCGCCACCACGCTCAGCAGCACCGCCGCCGGCCGCGCGTCCGTCACCCGGAATCGCACCGGCGGCCGATCCAATCGAAACGTCAACCTCCCATCTCGCACAGCCAGTTCCCGGGCCCTGCGCCAGGCCCCCGCCCGATCGGTCGAGGCCGCGACGGTGTGCTCCACCGGCACGTCGTCGACGTCGTGTCCGCGCAACCGGACACCGCCTCGCCCGCCCGGGTGGTACGAGCAGCGCAGCGCCTCGTGCCGCGCGACGGCCTCGCGCACGGCCCGCGCGACGTCCTCGGGCGTACGGTCCGGCGCGAAGCCGCAGACCAGGCCGACGTGGTGGAAGTCGCCGTCGTCGCCGCCCCGATGGGCCCGCCACAACGCCTCCTGCTTGACGGTGACCTCGTCCGGCTCGCCCTCGACCGGCTCCGGGCCGCCGTCCAGGTAGTGCAGGAGCCCCCGTTCGGCCAGCCGCGCGGTCAGCAGTTCGCGCTTGGCCGGAGACAACGCCCGCAGCCGCGCCCGTAGTTCCGCGCCGGTGTTAGTGCTCATCGTCCCGGCTCCCGCACCTCGTCCTCCGGCAGGCCGGCCACCTCGGCGACCAGCGCCGCCACGCTCTCCTCCTCGTCGCGGCATCGGTCGATCGCGGCGGCCAGGTCCGCGACGGCGCTGGACTCCAACCATGTGCGCAGCGGCAGCCGTACCCCGAACCGGCTGCGCACGGCCGCGATCACTCGGGTAGCCAGCAACGAGTTGCCGCCCACGGCGAAGAAGTCGTCGAGCACGCCGACGCTCGGAACACGCAACACCTCCTGCCAGATCCGGGCGACCTCGTGTTCCGTGTCGGTGCGCGGTGCCACCCCGTCGGTCAGCCGCTCGTCGATCACGCCGCGCGGCGCGGGCAACGCCTTGCGGTCGATCTTGCCGGTGTGCCCGAGGGGGAAGGCGGACAACGTGGCGATCGAGGTCGGCACCATGTAGCCGGGCATCCGCGCGGCGAGGAAGGTCCGCAGTCCGGCCACGTCCAAGTCGTCGCCTCGCGGCACGACATAGGCCGCCAGGCTGCGTTCGCTGCCGTCGCCCCACGGCACGACCAGGCACTCCCGGACCTCGGGATGTTCGGCGATCTCCGCCTCGACCTCGTGCGGTTCGATCCGGATGCCGCGCACCTTCACCTGATGGTCGCTGCGGCCCAGGAAGTGCAGATTCCCGTCCGGCAGCAGTGTCGCCACGTCCCCGGTGCGGTACAGCCGGGCCCCGCCGCCCGCGAACGGGTCCGGGACGAACCGGTCGGCGGTCAGGCCCGGACGCCCGTGGTAGCCGCGCGTGACACTCTCCCCGCCGATGTACACCTCTCCGCGCGCGCCGAACGGCACCGGTTCCAGATGCCGGTCCAGCACGTAGGTGGTCTCGTTGTTCATCGGCCGACCCGACGGCACGAACGGCAGCCCGACCTCGCGGGGCAACACGTGGAACGTGGTGTCGATGGAGACCTCGGTGACGCCGTACAGATTGATCAGATCCGCGTCGAGCGTCTTGTGGAATCGCTCGGCCAGGGTGGGTGGAATCGGCTCGCCGCTGGCGAAGACGAAACGCAACGACGTGCAGGAACCGGCCTCCTCGGCGGTGAGGAAGGTCTGCAACATCGCCGGGACGAAGTGCAACGTGGCGACCCGTTCGGTACGGATCAACTCGGTGAAACGATCCAGGTCCAGGTGCAGCCTCGGCGGCGCCAGTACGGCGCGCGCGCCGACGAACAGCGGCCAGAACAACTCCCATACAGCGGCGTCGAAGCTGTACGCGGTCCACTGCAACGCGGCCTCTTCCGCCTGCAGTTCGTACAGTCGACTGATCCACCACACGAAGTTGACCGCGCCACCGTGCTGCACCAATACGCCCTTGGGGCGGCCCGTGGACCCGGAGGTATACATCACATAGGCGAGATTGTCCGGGGCCACCCCGGTGTCCGGCCGATCACCCGGGCGGTCCGCCCACGCCTCGGGTTCGTCCAGGACCACCAAGTGGCGCGGCTTCGGGAGAAGTTCGACGAACCGGCGCGATACGAGGACCACCTCGCAGTCCAGGTCCCGGGCCAGGTAGTGCAGCCGGTCGGGTGGGAAGGACGGATCCAGCGGGGCATAGGCGCCGCCCGCCTTGAGGATGGCCAGGATGGCCACGTTCAGCTCGAACCCGGGCTCCGAGCACAGGCCCACGATGGTGTCGGGCCTTACACCGAGGTCGATCAGGTGGTGGGCCAGGCGGTTCGCGGCGAGGTCGAGTTCGGCGTAGCTCATGGCGGCGCCCTCGTGGACCAGGGCGGGGCGATCCGGCGTGCGGTCCACCTGGTCCTCGACGTGCTGGTGCAGGCACCTGTCGCGGGGGTGGTCCACCGCCGTGTCGTTGTGCGCGTTCAGCGCCGCCGCCTCGGCCGCGTCGATCAGGGGGAGCCGGCTCATCGGGGTGTCCGGCGTGGCCGCCGCCCCGGTGAGCACCGCCGCCGTGCAGCGCAGCAGCCGTTCGACCCGCTCCGCGTCGGCGACCTCCGGGGCGTACCGGGCCACCAGGGTCAGCGTCGCGCCGTCGTCCTCGACACCGACGGCCAGCGGTGGGCCCGCGGCCTCCGGCGCCGGCACCGCCGCGTCGTCGCGCGCGTCGACCACCGAGTCGTACAGCGCCACGCCGCGTTCCGCGCCGGAGAGTTCGTGCAGCACCGCGCCCGGGAGTCGGCCGTACGCGCGGGCCTGTTCCATCCACCGCGACAGCGCGGCGATCCACGCCGCGGCGGGGGTGTCGTCCAGTCGGACGGGGGTGGGCAGGGTGCGTTCGAAGGGGCTCAGGCACGCCCGCAGCGCGGGGGGCCGGGTGTCGACGGACAGGCCGATCACCGCGAGCGATTCGCCGCGGAACCTGGCCACCACGGACGCCCACGCGGCGGCGACCACGCGCAACTTGCACGAGTTGGCGGTCGCGGCCAACTCCCGGACCGCGTCGGTCGCGGGAGCGGACAGCGTGACGCGTACCGTCCCCGGCTCCCGACCGGCGCGGGCGGCGGGTTCGGGGAACAGCGGTGTCGCGCCGTCGACGTCCGCGAGCGAACGCCGCCAGAACGCGGTCGCCTCGGCCTGCTCGGCCGAATCCGGACGGACCGGTCGGTCGTTCGGCCGATCCACCGGTCGTTCACCGCGCAGCAGGGCGGCGAGGTCGCTCAGGAGCAGGTGCGCGCCCAAGTCGTCGACGAGCAGCGGGTGGTAGGTGAACACCGCCTCGTGGGTCGTGTCCGACCACAGGAGACGGCCGAGCGCGGTGTCCAGCTCCGGCGGGAAGCCGCGCCGCAACTCCTCGACCGCCGCCCGTTCGTGGGCCGCACGGTCGGGTGAAGTGCCGTCGCACGTAGCCCCGTCGGGCGCCGTCGGGGTGTCCTCGGTGCGGCGGAAGGGCAGCGCGACGCCGGTGCGCACGAGCGTCGGGCGAGCCTGGGACCAGTCGACCCCGACCGCCAACTCCGGGCGCAGTCGCATGAGTTCCGCCCAGGCGTGCGCTACGTCGGCGGTCGTGGTATCGGCCAGGGTGAGGCGGATCTGGCGGGCGAGGCCGCGGACCGAGCCGTCCAGCGCCGCCGCGACGAGGATGTCCTGCCGGGCGGGAGAGAGGGGGATACGGTCGGGAACGGGCGGTTCGTCTGCGGGGGTGACCATTGCCACGGTGACCTCACGAGAGTCGGGTCGGGTCGGTCGGGGCGTCGTCGAGGGCGTCTTCGACGGTGGTGAGCAGTTCGTCGATGGTGTCCAGGTCCCGGGACTCGACGGCGCGTGCGTGGTCGAGCGATTCGGCGAGCCGACGCAACGTGGGCGCCGCGAATACGTCGGCCAACGCGACGTCCACGCCATGGGCCGCGTGTACCCGGGCCAGGACCTGGATCAACTGGAGCGAGGTGCCGCCGAGTCCGAAGAAGTTGTCGTCGCGGCCCACGCGGGCAACGCCCAGGACCGGTACGAGTACGTCGCGCGCCAGGGCACGCTCGGTGTCGGTCGCGGGCGGCGTGTACGGGCGCGCGTCGAGCCGGGCGGCGCGTTCGGCGGCGGATCGGGCGGCACGGGCGAGGGTGGCGGTGTGGGTCGGCTCGGTACGGCCGGCGATCTCGGTGTTTTCGATGACGAACACGGTCTCGGGAACGGCGGCGCCCGGCACGAGGCGGCGCAGCCGATCGGGCAGGTCCTCCGACGTCGGGGTCCGGTCTCCGCCTGCGCCGATCGCCGCGTACGGGCGCTCGGCCCGGCCCCAGCCGAGTGGTTGCGCACCCGCCACCGCCGGCCGGCCGGTCTCCTGGGCGAGTGTCGCGGTGAGGTCCGCGAGCAGGATCGAGCGACCGCGTACGCAGACCCGGTCGTCGGGCGGGCGGACCAGACGCAGCGTGCCGTCGGCGCCGACCCGGACCAGCGCGCGGGTGTTCGCGATGCGACCGCCTCCGCCGACCGGATCGGGACGGAAGTCGGCGGCGCAGACCGCCGGTTCGTCGAGGTAGCCGGTGCCGGGTTCGACGGTCGCCCACAGGGTCCCGGTACCGCCGACGGGTACCGGCAGCAGGTCGTCGTTGAGTACGTGGTAGGGCGTCGCGCACGTCGAGGCGTGTGGATCAGGGCCGGTGAGGAGGGCGTCCGGGACGGCGGGGGCCCACCAGCGCCGCCGCGGTGCGGCGTCCCGCCCCTCGCCGGGCGAGGCGGGCTCGGTGAGTCGGCGATACGCGGCGCGCAGCTCCAGCAGGTGCACCGGGACGGATTCGGCAAAGGAGAAAGGCAGTTCGGCGACGGTGGCACCGGCCTCGGACAGCGCGTCGAAGCGCGCGTCGGCCGGCTCGGCACCGGCGGGCAGCAGCAGCGTGGCGCCGGCGCGGGCGGCGGCGAGTACGCAGATCGCGGCGTCCTCGCCACCCCAGGCGAAGTCGGGCGCGAACACGTCCGAGACGGCCGTCCCCAAGGCGTCCGCGAGCCGATCGGCGGCGCGCAGCAGGGCGCTCGACGGGATGCGCAGGACGCGCGGCGTCGGCCGGGCCCGCAGGCCGACCAGGAGCGCGCCGGGCGGGTCGTGAGGGGCGTCGGCGTCGTCGCCCGTCGACGCCTCGGCGGTGCGCGCGCACGGCGCCGACTCCGGCCGCTGCGCGACGTGGTCGACCGTGCCGTCCGGGAGCAGTTCGAACCGGGCGTGTGCGGCGGTCGCCACCGCGTCCGACCAGGCCGCCGGGTCGTCGGCGTTGCGGACCAGTACGTCCGCCCCGAAATCGAGGGCGCCGAGCAGCGCGGCGGCGCTGTCGGCGGAGTCGTCGGCGGCCAGCACGACGGTGTCCCCGTCGCGCGCGCCGGCTTCGGCCAGCGCCGCGCGGATCGCGCGTACGGCCGCCACGACCCGCGCACCCGCCAGCTCCCCGCGCCGTGTGGTGATCAGCACGTCGTCCGTCGGCCTGGCGGCCCAGCCGGTGAGGAGGCCGGTGTCGCCGAGGGCACGCTCGCGGGGAATCGCGGGCGCGGTGAGCGGCGTCGGGGTGCCGCTCGCCGCCGGGTCCAGGAAGTGGGCGACCAGGGTCGCCAGCGCGTCGATGGTGGTCGGGTCGAACAGGTCGGGGTCGTATTCGGTGAGCAGTTCCGACTCGTCCCCGTCGACCGCCAACACGAACTCCAGGCCGTACATCGGGACGGGCGAGGGCAGCAGCCGGATCCGCGCCGGGCCGTCGCCCGGGTGCGGCACGGGCAGGGACACGGTGTCCAGGCCCACCGGGAGCAGCGGTTCGGCCTCCCAGGTCTGCGGCCGCAGATCGGCGAGCGCGGCCAGTGGCAACGGCGCGCGTTCGCATGCCGCGATCGCCTCCCGGGCACGTGGGGTCAGCGCGGCCGCGTCCACGCCGCCGTCGATCCGCAACGGCAGGACGCCGACCGTGCCGAGCCGGCCCACCAGTTCGGCGGTCTGCGGGGTGTGCCGGCCGGGATCGTCCAAACCGAGCCGCAGCGGCGACGCCGCGCCGAACCTGCGCAGCGCCGCTCCGACGGCGGCCAACAGCGCCACCCGGGGCTCGGCGGGCGCGGGCACCCGGCGGCTCAGCGAGGCACCGGCGGCGGACGCGGGCCCGACGACGGGCGGGCGGTCGTACGGCAACAACGAGGGCCGCGCCGGGCCCAGCCGCTCGGCCGCCGTCGGCAGCAGTTCGGCCAGGCGCTCGGGGGAGAAGCGACGGCGGTGCCAGTACGCGTGATCCGCGACGCCGAACCCGCCCGTCGGCGGCACCGTGCCGTCGCGGTAGGCGTCCGCGACGGCGGCCAGGAGCAGTCCCATCGACGTGCGGTCGATCGAATGCCGCGCGACGGCGAGCGTCAGCGCGCAGCCGGTGTCGGACGAGCCGATCGCGGCCCGGCACAGCGGACCGTGCCGAGGGTCGAACGGCGCGCTCCACGCGGGCTCGTCCGGTGTGTCGTGCCAGCGCACCCGCGTGCCCGAGCCCGGCACCTGGACGAGGGTGCCGCCACGCTCCTCGACCAGCAGGCCCAGCGCGGGAGTTGCGGCCGCGACCGTCTCGACCGCGTCGCGCAGCCGGGCATGGTCGGGCCGGTGCTCGGTCTCCAGGCGGCCCGTGACCGCCATCCCGGCCAGGTCCGGCACGGCCGACGCGGCCGTGTACAGCCACTCCTGGTCCAGCGTGAGCGGAACGTCGGCGCCCTCGGGGCGGGGCTCGGTGAACTCCCGCCCCCGCGCCTCGCGATCGATGCGGCGCAGTACGGATCGCAGTGCCCGGCGGCGGGCCTGCGGTGCCGGGCTTTTCGGGCCGGTCATGCGAGATCGCCTCCGTTCAGGGTCTCCAGGACCCGGCGCCGCTCACCGGGCGTCATCCAGGCCACGTCGCGCACGGCACGCTCGGGCCGGCTCACCGCCCAGTCCAGGAAGACGCCGAGTCGCCGGGCCAGGTCCGCTCCGGTGGTGTCGTCGAACAGGGTCTTGCTGTAGTCGAGTTGCACCGTCGGCCGTGGGCCGCCGAGCAGAAACGTGGCGTTCAGGTCGAATCGACTCGACGTGCCGGCCGGAGCCACGAACTCGCAGTCGAGCCCGTCGAGTTCGAACGAGGGTGGAGCATCCACGCCGGAGCAGAAGGCGCGGAAGAGCGGATTACGATCGGCGCGCCGATCCGGGCCCAGGGCGCGGACCAACTCCTCGAAGGGCAAAGCCTGATGGGCCATCGCGTCGGCCAGCGTCAGATGGGTACGCCGCACCGACTCGACGAACGACTCACCCGGGCGCAGCGCGGACCGCAGGCACAGCGTGTTGACGAAGCAGCCGATCAACGGTTCCAGGGCCAGATCCGTACGCCCGCCGACCGGCATGCCGACCACGAAGTCGCGCTGTCCGCCGTAGCGGCCGAGCACCGCGAACCACGCGGCAAGCGCGACGGCGAAGGTGCTCGTGCCCGCCTGCGCGGCCACCGCGCGGATCCGCTCCATGGTCGAAGCGGACAGCTCGTGGCGCACGGTACCCATCGGCCCGCCCACCCCGTGGCCCGGCCGGTCGGTGGGCAGTTCCAACTCCCGCACACCGTCGAGCGCACCGCGCCAGTAGCGCAGCAGCGCCTCCCGGTCGTGGTCCAGGGTCCGCCGCTCCCACCAGGCGTAGTCGCTGTAGGAGATCTCGGGCGCGGGCAACGCGGGCTCGCCGCGTCGGCGGTAGTCCTCGGCGAGTTCGCGCAGCAGGATCGCGGTGGACCAGCCGTCGAAGGCGAGGTGATGCAGGGTCAGTACGAGCACGACGGTGTCGCCCGCGTCGTCGAGCGGGGCCAGTCGCACCCGCAGCGGGGGTTGGCGCTCCAAGTCGAAGACGTGGGCGAGTTCGCCGGAAGCGGTCGCGACGGCGCGGGCCATGGCGTCGGCGCCGGGCGCGGCCGGTCGGTGGTCCACGGCGGGCGGATCGGCCAGGACGCGCTGGACCGGCGGGCCGTCCGGGCGCGGCTCGACCACGGTGCGCAGCGGTTCGTGACGCCGCACCAGGCGGTGGATCGCGCCGACGAGCGCGTCGAGGTCCGGTTTCCCGCGCAGCAGCAGCGCCACCTGCAGGTTGTACTCGGCGGTCGGCGGTCGGCTGGTGTGCACGAACCACAGCCGGGCCTGCGCGGTGGACAGCGGCGCGGGGCGCTCCGCGACGGGCACCACGGGGGCGCGGGCCGGCGCGCGCGGGAGGGCGGCTTCGGAGGTGCTCACGCGGGCACCACCGCCTCGGCCAGCGTGCTCGCGGCGTGGGCGGCGGCGGTCACGGCCCGCTCCACGCCCGCGTCCGAGACGTCCCGATGGGTGACGAACCGGACCAGGCCCGGGAGCACCTCGGTGACCAGGACGCCGTGTTCGGCCAGCGCCGCCACGAACGGGGCCGCCGCGCGGCCGATCGGCATCGTCACGATGTTGGTGCGCGGCGGATCCGGGGCGGCCCATGCGGGCAACACCTCGCGCAGGCCGCGCCCCAGTTCGGCCGCGCGCCGATGGTCGGCGGCGAGGTCGTCGATCCCGTCCAACGCGATCGAGCCCGCCGCGGCCACCACACCGACCTGACGCAGCGTCGCGCCGAGCCGACGCCGGATCTCGGCGGCGCGCACACGCACCTCGGCGGTGCAGCACAGCAGCGAACCCATCGGCGCGCCGAGGCCCTTGTACAGCGAGAACGTCACGGTGTCGCACAACGCGCCCACGTCGGCAGCCGAATAGCCGCCGGCCACACAGGCGTTGAACAGGCGGGCGCCGTCGCAGTGCAGCGGGACACCCGCCGCGCGACAGGCCGTCGACAACTCGCGCAGGTCGGCCAGGTCCCACAGCGCGCCGCCGCTCGCGCCGTGGGTGTTCTCCACCGCGACCATGCCGGTACGCGGGGCCCGCCAGTCGTCGCGGGCGAGCAGATCGGCGACGTCCGCCGGGCCGAACACGCCCCGGATTCCGTGGATCGGGGCGAGTTGTACGCCGGCGAGGCCGGAGGTGGAATGCGATTCCCAGCGCACCAGGTCGGAGTCGGCCTCCGCGAGCACCTCGTGGCCGGGTGGGACCAGCGCCATCACCGCGGCCAGATTGGCCATCGTCCCGCTCACCACGAACAGCGCGGCCTCGGTGCCGGTCAGCGCCGCGGCGCGCTCCTCGAGGGCGCGCACGGTGGGGTCCTCGCCATAGAAGTCGTCGCCGACCCGTGCCGAGGCCATCGCCTCGCGCATCCGCTCGGTCGGTACCGTCACCGTGTCCGAACGCAGGTCCACGGGTGCGGAATCGCTCACCGGAAAGCCTCCTCGGGTCGCCCGCGGCGGTGGTCACCGTCGTGCCGGTGCTCGTCTTCGTGCTCGTGTTTCGTTCTCGTTCCGGCACGACGGACACGGGGCACGGGGACGCGGCGCCGGACGAGGGCACGCGTCGCCCCGAACCGGCATCGTGCGCCGGAATCGATGGCGGCGCCGATTGTCTTTCAGGAACCCGTCGGCCCTTTCCGGAGTATTTCCCGGCCGCTTCCGCGATGCCGTCCCGGTGGGTAATTGTGGGCACGATGGAATTCATTCCCGTCGTCGGCGCATCGGAGCCGACGACAACCCACCCGACACCAAGGGGACTTCGATGGAGGAGCAGGCGGACGACCGCGTCTACAACGTCGTGGTGAACGACGAGGAGCAATATTCCATCTGGTTCGCCGACCGCGCACTGCCGGACGGATGGCGCGCGGAGGGCACCACCGGCACCCGGCAGGAGTGCCTCGACCACATCGAGCGGGTGTGGACCGACATGCGACCGCGCAGTGTTCGGGAGCGGTTGGCGGCGGGCTGAACCCGGTACGAATCGCGAGCCTGCCCGGAGTCGCGGCCGAGACCGTGCGGGGCGGAACGATCGAGCCATCCCGCTCCGGCCGGACGCGGGATGCCACGGCGGGAGGAGAGAGCACCCATGGGCGACAGCCCCGACCACACGCTGCCCGTCGAGGACCAAACCCGGGGCGCCCCGATCACTCTGCTCGACCTGCCCATGGCGGCGGCCAGAGGCAACGGCCCCGTGCGGCGCACCCACACGCACGTGGTCGACGGCCGCGCGAGCGCGCCGACCGGGCGGCCGACGCCGGCGACCGTACTCGCCGCCTACCTCGCCGTCCTGCACCGCTACACCGGGACCCGGGACCTCGTGGTCATGGTGGACGCGGAGGCCCGCGACGCGGCGGGCGGGGCGCCCGGCGAGAAGGGCGCCGTCCCGCCCGACGGCGCGACGGTGCGGGTCGTACACGGCCCGCGCCACCGCCCCATCCGCTTCGCCTGGGACCCGCGCGATATCGGTGCCGCGCTGGCCGCCGAGGTGGACCGACAACTGCGCGCCGGCACCGAAGCCGAAGCCGCGACCGACCCGCCCACGCGCCACTTCGCCGCCTTTCGGGTCCGACGGGCGCACCTCGGCCCGCCCCACCCGTCCGGCGCGTCGCAGGCCGCTCCACCCGACGCCTCGGGCCTGGAGCCCGCCGAACTCACGCTCACCCTCGTCGAGAACCCCGAGCCCGACGCCGCGCACCTGGAGATCACCCACGACGCGGACCTGATCGACGTCGCCACCGCCGAGCGGTTCGGCCGGCACGTGCTGCGGATGCTCGACGGCATCACCGGCCGGCCCGACACACCCGTCGCCGACCTGGACCCGCTCGGCCCGGACGACCACGCGCTGCTGCGCGCCTGGGGGTCCACCCCGGACATCCCCGACGCCCCGCACACGATCCCGCGCCTGCTCGCCGACCGGGCGGCGGCCACCCCCGACGCGGTGGCCCTCGAGTATCGGGGCGAGACCCTGACCCACGCCGAACTCGACGCGCGCGCCGCTGCCTTGGCACATCGACTCGTGGCACAGGGATCCTCGTCGGGCACGGTGGTCGGGCTGTGCATGCCGCGCTGCCCCGAACTGGTCGTGGCGATGCTCGCCGTGCACCGGGCGGGCGCCGCCGCGCTGATGCTCGATCCCAAGGCACCCGACGCGTACCTGGGCCGCTTCCTCGCCCAGGCCGACGCCCGGCTCGTACTCACCACCAGCCGCTTCGAACGCACCCTGCCACCGCAGGCCAAGGACGCCCTGGTCCTCGCGCCGACGGGCCGCGTGCCCGGTCCGGCGGCCCCCGAACGCCCGCTGCCCGAGCCGGCCCCGGACGATCCGGCCTTCCTGGTGCAGACCTCCGGATCCACCGGCACGCCCAAACTGGTCGTGGTCACCCACCGCGCCGCGACACACTCCGCGCGGGCGCAGATCCGGGCGCACGGTGTGGCGGCGGGGGAACGCGGCGGCTGGACCTTCCCGCCACAGACCAACGTGTCGGTGACCGTGGTGGTGTGGGCGTACCTGATCGCCGGCGCGCCGCTGCACATCGCCGCCGACGAGGACCTGTCCGCGCCGGAACACCTGCGCGACTGGTTGTTGTCCCGAGCGGTCACCCAGGTCTTCGTGGTGGCCCCGCTCGCCGAGGCGCTGGTCGCGATCGACTGGCCCGCCCGTACACCGCTGCGCACCCTGTTGACCGGGAGCGACCGGGTGCGCCGCTGGGCCCCCGAGGAACTGCCGTTCGAGGTGGGCAACTGGTACGGCGCGAACGAGGTCAACATCGTCACCTCGCCGCTGATCCCCCGGGAGCGCCCGATCACCTCGCATACCGCGACCGCGCGGGAGCGCACCCTGCCGCCGCCGATCGGACGCCCGTGGCCCGGCGCCCGGCTGTACGTCCTGGACGGCGACCTGCGGCTCGTCCCGCCCGGCGTGGTGGGCGAGTTGGCGGTATCCGGGCCCGAACAGGCGCGTGGATACCTCACCGCCCGCCAGACGGCCGAGCGCTTCGTACCGGACCCCTTCGGCGACGCGCCGGGTGGTCGGCTCTACCTCACCGGCGACCTGGTCCGCTTCCGGACCGACGGGGTCCTGGAACACCGGGGCCGGGCGGACCACCAGCTCAAGATCGCCGGTCTGCGGGTCGAAGTGGGCGAGGTCGAACAGGCGTTGCTGGCCGTCGACGGCGTGCGAGAGGCGGCGGTCACGGCGCCCGAGGACCCTCGGGGCATTCGACGGCTGGTCGCCTGCCTGGTCACGGACGACGACCTCGACGTACCCGCGCTGCGCCGCGAACTCGCGCGTGCGGTCCCGGACCACATGGTGCCGCAGGTGTTCCTGCGGCTGGACGCGCTGCCGCTCAACTCCGGCGACAAGATCGACCGCAACGCCCTGCCGATACCCGACTGGGGGCGCGCGACCGGCTCCGCCGACGGCCGCGATCGTGCCCCGGCCGAGGAGCGCACGGCGGTGGAGGAGACGTTGGTGCGGGTGTGGGAGGAAATACTCGACCGGGAACACCTGGGCTTACACGACGACTTCTTCCTGCTCGGCGGCGAATCCCTGAGCGCCCAACGGGCGGTGCGCCTGATCGGCGAACGCCTCGGCGTCCCGCTCAAGGTCCGCGCCCTGATGCTCAACCCGACACCGGCCGAACTGGCCCGCGAACTCGCCCTGCCGGCCTGAGTGGCGCCTCGGCAGCCTTTCAACGAGACAACGAGACGAGGGACGGTCCGCGACCCGGGCATCATCCCGGCCGTGAACCGTCCCTCGCGCCGCTCGGACGCGCGCATTCAGTCGGAGGGCGCCCCGCCGCCCGCCAGGTCCCGCGTCACCACCTCGACGAGGGCCGGCGGACAGCGCAGGAAATCCAGATGCCTGCCCGCCAGCGCCTCCACCCGCACGTCCGCGCACTCCGCCCAGCCCGGCGGTACCGTCTCCGGCGGCACCACGTCGTCCTCCGACCACGAGATCACCGTCACCGGACACGGCAGCCTGCGGGCGACGTCGTAGCGGTAGGGCCGCTGCACCTCCAGGTCCTCGCGCAGGACCCGGGCGCCGAGTTCGGCCATCTCCTCCGGCGGTTCGCCCTGCCCGGACTGGCGGTAGCGCTGCCGCACCTCCTCCGCCAGATCGGCGGTGTCCAGGTCGACGAAGTTCAGCTCGCCGTACAGCCCCCGGTGCGGCGCACCCCAACTGGACGCGAACAGCCTTTCGGGCAGCGGCAGTCCCCGATCGTCCAGGGTCAGGATCGTCTCCAGTGCGAACGGCACCGCGCCGCAGTGCCCGATGAAGGCGAACGGCCGGTCCAGCAGCGGCGCGAGCTGCGCGACGAGGTCCGCGGCGAAGCCGGCGTGGTCGGTCGGCGCGGGTTCGCGATAACGATTCTCCCGACCGGGCGGCTGGAGCGCGCACACGGCGATGCCGTCGGGCAGGGACTGCGGCCACTGCCGGTACGAGGAGGCGCCAACCCCCGCGTACGGGAAGCAGAACAACAGTGTCGCACTGTCTTCCGGCGGCTTTCGAAGCAACCATTTCCCGCTCTTCACAGGTGTATTCACCCCGGACACGGTAGTCGGCCGAGGACGCGGCGAAAAGGAATCGGGGATTTATCGAAAGACTTCGGAAAGAAGTCCGCGGACGCCTTCCGGCGATTCCTTTCGGGACCGAGAAAGAATCTTTGCCGGGCCTCTCCCACCGATATACGTTCCGAACCGTGCGTGCGCTGCACCGAGTGCGCCTGGACGCAGGACGGGAGAACTCCGCGATGCTCATGACCGGCCCCGGGACCGATGAGCGAGTGCCGCTCGACTCGATCGATCTCTACGATCCACGCCGATTCCAGACCCATCCTCAACACGTCGCGCTCGCGACGCTGCGCGAGGTGGCACCCGTGTGGGCGCAACACACCCCCACCGGCGCCCGGTTCTGGTCCGTCACGCGCTACGACGACGTCGTGCGCGTGCTCAAGGACGCGCGTCGCTTCAGCTCCGAGCACGGCACCATCCTCGACGTCACCGGCGGGGACAGCGCCGGCGGCAAGACGATCAACCTGATGGACCGCCCTCGGCACACGGCGGTACGCACACCCGCGTTCCACACCATGACCACGAACATCCTCGCCCAGCGCACCGAACGCATCCGCGAACACGTGCTGCGGATCATCGAACCGCTCGAAGCGGGCGGCGAACACGACTTCGCCCGGACGATGTTCGACCTGCCGATGGCCGCCGTCGGCGAGATCCTGGGCATTCCCCGGCAATACTGGGCCGACATCCCGCACTGGACGATGGCCGGAGTGGCGCCCGACGACCCGGAGTTCGCCAAGGGACGGACCGACCGGACGCTGCGCGAGGCACACCACGACCTGTTCGCGATGTTCAGCGAACTGATCGCCGACCGCCGTCGCGAACCCCGCGACGATCTGGTCACCCGGCTCGCGCACGTGGAGATCGACGGCGCGCCGATGGACGACAGCCTGGTCCTGCTCAACTGTTACAGCTTCGTCATGGGCGCCACCACCACGACGCCGCACACCGGTACCCACATGCTGCTCGCGCTGATCGAACGCCCCGAGGTGTGGCGGCGGATCCAGGAGGACCCGCAGTGCGCGGCGGCGGCCGTGCAGGAGGCGCTGCGCTGGTCCACGCCGACCAACCACCTGATGCGCCGCACCCTGACCGACGTCGAGATCGCCGGAACCCGGATCGACGCGGGCGAACTCGTGGTGGCCTGGGTCGCGTCCGCGAACCGCGACGAGCGAGTGTTCCACGACCCCTACTCGTTCCTGATCGACCGCACGCCCAACCCGCACATCGCCTTCGGTATCGGCCCGCACTACTGCGTCGGCGGCCCCGCCGCCCGAGTCGCGCTGACCGTGCTGCTGGAGGAACTGGTGCGCCGCTTCGACCGATTCGAGTCGGCCGGCGACCCGGTGCACCTGCGCTCGAACTTCATCAACGGACTCACCCGGCTGCCGATCACGGCCCACCCGCGAGCCGGGGCGGTCGCGGCGGCCGGGGCGAAGGAGGTGACCCGGTCGTGACGGCCACCCCGACCGAAGCACTGCCCGCGACACCGGTACAGGAACAGATGTGGCTCGTCGACGAGATGGACCGCGAGGCCGCCGTCTACAACGAGCACCTGGCGTTCCGGCTGACCGGCCCGCTGTCGGTGCCCGCCCTCGAAGCCGGTTTCGACCTGCTCGTCGAGCGGCACGCGGCGCTGCGCACGATCCTGCCGGTGGACAAGGGCCGATTGCGCCAGACGGTGGTGGACCCGTGGTCGGTACGCCTGGACGCGCCGCCCGACTTCACCGGCCGTCCCGACGACGCGCTCGACTGGGCCCGGCGGTTGGTGGAGGAGCCGTACCGGCCCTCGCTGAACCCGCCGGTACGGTTCGGCCTGGCCCGGCTCGGCCCGGACGAACACCTGCTCGTGCTCGCCTTCCACCACGAGGTGATGGACGCCGGCGCCGCCGCGCAACTGCTCGACGAACTCTCCCTCGCGTATACCGCGCACCGGGGCGGCCGTCGCCCCGAACTGCCACCGGTCCGCGCCGACTACCGCGATTTCACCCGCTGGCACGGCGAACTCCTGGACAGCGGCGCCCTGGACGCCGAGCGCGCCGCGTGGATCGCCGAACTGGCGGACGCCCCGCACGTGTTGCGAATGCCCGAGGACGCCCCGCGGCCGCCCACCAAACGAAACCGCGGCGCGCTGGCGATCCACCCCTTCCCGGCGGGCCTGGTGCCCCGACTGCGCCGGTTCTCCGCCGGCCATCGGGTCACTCCGTTCCATACGCTGCTCGCGGCGTTCACGACCGTGCTGCACCGGCACACACGCGCCGAGGACATGGTGGTCGGGATCTGCGGGGACGGCCGGCCGGAAAAGTACCGGGACGTGGTCGGACCGCTGTCCTGCATGATCCCGGTGCGCATGCGCACGCCGGGCGACCTGCCGTTCGCCGACCTGCTCGCCGCCGCCCGCGACGCCACGCTCACCGCGTACGACCGGCAGTTCATCCCCTTCCGCCAGGTGGTGCAGGAGAGCCTGGTCGGCCGCGACCCCGGCTACTCCCCGCTGGTCCAGGTGGTCTTCAACGCGCCGCCGCTGCACTTTCGCCCGGACACCTTCCCGGGCCTGACCATGAGCGTCGTCCATGTGCCGCGCGGCCGTTGCCGATTCGACCTGCTGTTCAACCTCGAATGGCACGGGGACGACGTCGTGGCCACCGTCGAGTACGACACCGCGATCTTCGCGGCGGCCGGCGTCGAACAGCTCGTGGACCACGTCGCGACGGCCGTGGAGTCGGCGATGACCGACCCCGACGCGACCCTGGACACCCTGGAACTGGGGCCCGCCCCGGCCGACTCGGCGCCCCCGCCCACACCGGCCGCCGACGGCGACGGGCACACCGTGCCCACCCCGTCCGGGCCGGTCGTGCTGCGCGTGGATCCGGCCTGGCCCGGCGGCGACCGCGGCGAGGTGACGGCCGTTCCGGGCCGCGCCGAGGTGCGTGAACCCACCGGCCGGCCCGCCCCCTGCGGCCTTGAGGGTGTGCTGCACGTCGACGCGGCCCCGGTGTCCGCGCCGGACGGCGGCGCACTTCGGGTGCGCCGGATGGAGAACGGTCGCCTGCTGTGGCGGATGGTCGACCCACCCCGCGAGGACCGGCCGGCGCCGGTCGGCCCCGCCCCGGCGCGGGCACGGCGCGCCCCGGCCGTGGAGCGGCGCGTCGTCGCGCTGTGCCGCGAACTCCTCGACGACGACACGATCACCGGCGAGGACGACTTCTTCGCGGTGGGCGGCCACTCGATGATCGCCTCGCGGATGACCCAGACGCTCGCCGAGGAGTTCGGGGCCGACGTCCCGCTGCTCTTCGTCTTCGAGCACCCCGAACTGCACACGTTCGCTGCCGCGATCGCCGCCCGGCACCCCGATGTCGCCGCCGCCCTGGCCGAGTTGGAGACGCTGACCGACGACGAGATCGAGGCACTGGCGGACGAGTCGGACGAAGCCGCGCCGAACGTGTCCACGCCGCTCGTCCCGCCCGTGCCCAGGGAGCGCACGAACGCACTGGGCGCCGCCGAGGAACCGTTCTGGCTGATGGAGCAGTTCGTCCCGGGCAGCGCGGTGAACACCCTCACCCTGTCGCTGCGCGTCGAGGGCCCACTCGACGAGGGCGCGCTGGAATGGGCGTTCGCCCAGGCGATCGACCGCGAGGAGATTCTGCGCACCACCTACCACCTGGGCGAGGGGGACGCCGCCCCGAGCCGACGGGTGCACGACGAACACCCGTTCACGATCGAGGTGGTGGACCTGCGCCGAACCCCCGCCGAGGAGCGCGAGCAGGCCGCCGCGCGGGTGGCCGCCGAGCGGGCCGACCGCGGCTTCGACGTGTCCGAACTGCCGCTGATCCGGCTGACCGTGGTCCGTCTGGACACCGGCACCCGCGACCTGCTGCTGACCTGCCACCACCTGGTGATGGACTACTGGGCGGTGACCAAGGTGCTGTTCCCGCAGATCGCCGCCTACTACCACCGGCGCACCACCGGCGAGGGCGAGTTGCCCGTGTCGCGCACCACGACCTTCCGCGACGTCGTCGCGGCCGAACGCCGCCGCGCGGCGACCGGCGGCGCGGAGGAGCAGCGTCGCTACTGGCATCGCCGCCTTGCCGGCCTGCGCGAATTGGGCCTGCCCACCGACCACCCCCGCCCGCAGACGCCGTCCTTCGACGGGGACGTGGTCTACCGCCTGGCGCCGCCGGCCGTGCGCGACGCGGTGTACACCTTCGCCGCCCGCGAACGGGTCACCCCGTTCATCGTGGTGGCCGCCGCGCTGTCCGCGGTCCTGCGGCAGTGGTCCGGGCAGGACGATGTACAGCTGCTCACCCCGTGCGAGAACCGCCTCGACCTCGACGCGGCGGACGTGATGGGGGCGTTCGTCAACCTGCTCGTGTTGCGCTTCGACGACTTCGCCCCGGACACCACCTGGCGCGAACACCTGACCCGGACCCGGGCCGTGGTGGCCGGCGCCTACGCCAACCAGTCCTGCCCCGCCGGTGACGCACTGCGGGCCGCGGGAGCGGACTCGCTCGTGGTCGGCGGGCGCGGATCGTACGTGACGCTCAACGTGTTCCAGGCCGAATCCGGCTTCACCCTGACGGGCTGCCGGGTGCACCCGGGGCGCATCGTGGCGAACACGAAGGCCAGTACCGACCTGGAGGTGTCCACGCTGATCGTCGAGGACGGGCTGCTGTTCGACGTCAAGTACCGCACGGCGCTGTGGGAACGCGCCTCGGTCGAGCGCTTCGCGGCGGCCTGCGAGGCCGCGCTGCGCGCGCTGGTCGAGAACCCGGACGCCGCCCTGTGCGCGCCGGTCGAGGACCCGGACGCACCCATGCCCGGTCGTCCCACGGGACACGCCTGACATGGCGGCCACCATCGATCCCGCCGCCTTCGACCGGGGCCGGGCGGGCCGGCTCACCGTGGTGGGGCCGCCCGCGCGACCCCGCGTGGCCCTGGGCAGCGCGATGGCCCATCACGGCGAGATCCTCCAGGGCGTCTTCGAACGCGACGACGGCCGACTCACACACGCCGTCGTCTCGCTGCCCCTGCCCGCACTGCATGCCCGCGCCACCTTCGTCCCCGAGCGCGCCTTCGGCGTCACGGTCAGCCCGGTGTGGAAGACCAAGGCCGCCGGCGCCGCCGAGGAGACCCTGCGCCGACTGGGCGTTCGTGGGGGCGGCCGGCTGAGCGTACACAGCTCGATTCCCGTCGAACGCGGCATGGGCTCCTCCACCGCCGACGTGGTCAGTACGATCCGCGCGGTGGCCCGCGCATACGGCCGCGTGCCGACCGAGGCGGAGGTCGCGGCCCTGGCCGTGCGGGCCGAAGGCGCCTCGGACGGCGTGATGTTCGGACACCGCGCCGTGTTGTACGCCAACCGGGACGGTTACGTCCTGGAGGACCTCGGCGGCCCGCTGCCGGCCCTGGAGGTGCTCGGCTTCGATGTGGGCGGACCGGATGTGGACACCATCGCCCAGCCGCCGCGCGTGTACCACCCGCACGAGATCGAGCACCTGCGGCAGTTGCGGACGATGCTGCGCCGCGCGGTGACCGAGGCGGACTGCGCGCTGCTGGCCCGCACCGCCACCGCCAGCGCCCGGCTCAACCAGCGCTTCCTGCCCCAGGCCGCGCTGCCGCTCGCCGAGCGCATCTGCCGCGCGGACGACGGCATCGGCGTCCAGGTCGCGCACAGCGGCCGGGTCCTGGCCGTGCTGTTCGACCCGGCCGCCCCCGAGCTGGCGGCCCGGGTGGCCGACGCCCGGCGGCGACTGCGGGCCGCCGGAGTACGACGCGTGTGGTCGTTTCGCACCGCGTCCGCAGCGACCGGGACACCGGTCGGGCCGTGCGACGCGGACAACCGTGAGGAACTGTGGTGAGGACGTCGATCCCGATCCTGCTGACCCAGGACGACCTACGGATCCTGGCCCCGGACCGGCCCGAACAACCGGACACGGGCCGGGCCGGCCCCGCACCCGCCGAACCCGGCGCGGCGGACCCGGTGACCGACCCCGGCCGGCCCGCCGAGGGCGACGGTTGGGACGACGACGGGCCCTCGCCGCTGTGGAGTTGGCGATGAACACCGTCGAACAGGACCGACTGCTGCCCGCCGACGTCGTGCCGCGCAACACCCCCGGCGGCTCCGACCGACCCGGCGCCGTCCTGGTGACCGGTGCGACCGGCTTCCTCGGCGCCGCCGTGGTCGCCGAACTCGCCGAGCACACCGACCGACGGATCCACTGCCTGGTCCGCCCCCGGGACGGCACCGCACAGGAGCGCCTGGAAGCGGCGCTGCGCGACTTCGACCTGTGGAGCGACGCGTGGTCCGGCCGGGTGACCGCGCTCGCGGGCGACCTGGCCCGGCCCGGCTGCGGCCTGTCCGACGTCGACCGGCGCGTGGTGCTCGACGACGTCGACACGATCCACCACTGCGGCGCGGGCGTGAACGTCAGCTACCCGTACGAGGCGCTGCGTGCCGCCAACGTCACCGGCACAGTGGAGGTACTGCGCCTGGTGTGCGAGGGCCGACCCAAACGGCTCGCGCACGTGTCCACGGTCTCGGTGCTCTACGGACGAGCGCCCGGCGATCGGGAAACCCCGGATGTCGTACCGGACTTCGCCGAACTCGGGCCCGCCGGCGCGCTCGGCGGCTACGGACTGAGCAAGTGGGTGGCCGAGGACCTCGTCGCCCGGGCCCGCGAACGCGGCGTGGACGCCCTGGTGTTCCGCCCGGGCGCGCTGGCCGGGCACACCCGCACCGGGGTGTCCAACCCCAACGACTACGCGTGGCTGTTCCTGCGTACCTGCGCCGCGATGGGCGCGGCCCCGTTGGCCGGCGCGCCGCTGTGGTGGGCGCCGGTCGACCACGCGGCGCGGGCCGTCGTACGGCTGACCGACGCGAGCGTGGCAGCGGCGCCGCCCGCCTACCACCTGATCGCGCCCGAACCCACCCGCTACACCACGCTGTTCTCCTGGCTGCGCCGCTTCGGCCACCGGCTGCGCCCCGTCGACTTCGCCCTGTGGCGGGGACGGTTGCTCGACGCGGCCGTCGCCTCGGACCGGGACGAGGTGCGGCGGATCGCGGCCACGCTGCCCGGCTCGTCGGCGGGCGGCGCCGCCACGATCCCGGATGTCGCCTCGGACCGCACCGACGCCGCGCTGGCCGAACTCGACGTGCGCTGCCCGGTCCTGAACGAGCCGCTGGCCCGCAGGTACTTCGAAGTCGGCGTCGCCCGCGCGGAGTTGGCCGCCCCCGAAACGATCGCCACGGCACCACGAACGTCGAGGAGAGGACCATGACCGGATCGAACGCCGCGGCGTACAACGCCGTCGCCGAGGTGTACGACGAGTGGACCGGCCCATTGCCCGACACCCCCGCCACGGTGGAGTTCCTGGCCGGACGCGCGGGCAAGGGCGCGGTCCTCGAACTGGGCGTCGGCACCGGTCGGGTGGCCCTGCCGCTGGCCGCCACGGGCCTGGAGGTGATCGGCATCGAGGGCGCCGACAAGATGATCGACAAGCTCCGACAGCGACCCGGCGGCGACACGTTCCCGGTGATCCTCGGGGACATGGCCGACGTCGCGGTCGACCGTACGTTCTCCCTGGTCTACATCGTCTTCAACACCTTCCTGTGCCTGCTCGACCAGCGCGACCAGGTGCGCTGTCTGCGCAACGCGGCCGAGCGCTTGGAGCCGGACGGCACCCTGGTCACCGAGATGCACGTCCCGGACCTGACACGCACCGACGCCGACGGGCAACGCCTGGCCACCGGCAGCGTCGAGCGCGACCGGGTGTTCCTGGAGGCGACCATGCACGACCCGGTGCGCCAGCGGATCCGGACCCAGGTGGTCGTGGTGAGCGAGCGCGGCATCCGGCTGTATCCCAATCAGGTCCGGTACGTCTGGCCCGCCGAACTGGACCTGATGGCGCAACTGGCCGGGCTCGAACCGGTCGACCGGTACGGGGGTTGGACGGGCGAGCCGTTCACGGCCAAGAGCACGCGGCACGTGTCGGTGTTCCGCAAGGCGGCGTGACCCCGCCGCACACCCCCACGAACGGCGCGGCCCCGCCCCTCTCGGGCGAGGCCGCGCCGTCGTTTCGTGGTGCCCTCACGTGCGGGCCGGCCACCGCCGCTCCTGTGCGACGGTCTCGGCGAAGCGCGCGGCGAGTTCGTGCGCCGCGTCCGGGGCGAGCAGGTCGACGCGGTGCTGCAGCAGGCCGACGAGATCGTCGCCGTCCGCCCACAGGTCCACCGACACCGGCAGCGCGGTGCGCTGGGCGCCCTCGCTCGGGGCGGCCTCCGGCTGCGGCGACACCGGCTCCAGCCACACCCCGGGGCCGATCTCGCGCGGCGCGGGCAGGGGCTCGCGCAGGGTCAGGGCCGACCAGGGCAGGGCCCGGCGCAGCTCCGGCATGCCGCCGAGGCCGTCCTCGTCCAGGAGGGCCTGCGCGGGCACCGTCGACGCGGCCGACGCCGGGACCGGATCGCCGCCCGACGGCCGATCCCACGTCGACAACGTCAGGGTGGCCAGCGGCGCGACCAGATCACCGGTATCCGCCGAACGCCCCGACTCGACCCGGGCGACCACCATCGACGACCCCCACTCCGGGGGCAACACGCGCAGCAGCGCCCGCGTCAACACACTCTCCCGGACCGGGCCGGCTGCCGCCGCCGCGTCCAGCCGGACCGGCACCAGGCCGGTGTCGTAGCCACCCTCGGGGACCGGCACGAAAGCGTCCGCCGCGGCGCGGAACGCGGCGACCGCGTCGGCCAGGGCCGTCCCGGACGCGGCCTCGCGGCGAGCCCGGGCCAGTGGGGCGAACCGCGCGGCGTCGTCGGGTTCGGCGGCGGGATCGCCCGCGTACGCGTCCGCGAACTGCGACACGATCACCCCCAGCGACGCGACGTCCGCCACCGCGTCGTGCACGCGGATCTCCAACTCGAAACGCTCGTCCGCGAACTGCCGCAGCGCCGCCCGCAACAGCGGCCCGTGGGCCAGGTCGAACGGGGCATCCATCGTCTCGTTCGACCAGCCCGCGTCTACTCGCGCGTTTGCCGGCGCGTCCCGCAGATCCTCCTCGAACACGTCGAACTCCACGTAGGGCGAGACGAGTTGCCTGCCGTCCCGGGCGACCGGTGCGAACCGGGTACGCAGGCACTCCTGGCGTCGCACCACCGCCGCCAGCGCCTCGACCACCCGCCCGGTGTCCACGGCGCCGGTCAGCGTGGCCCGCACCGCCAGGCCGGGGGAGGTGATCCCGGGCACCAGCCGCTCCGCCCTGCACAGCGCCCGCTGCTCCGGCGACAGCTCCGCCTCGCGCTCCCGCGTCTCGGCGTCGTCGGCGGGCAGCGCGGACGCACGATCGATGACCTCGGCCCACGCGCGCACGGTCGGCTCGGCGAACAACTCCCAGACCGGCAGCTCCAGCGCGTACTCGGTGCGCAGCCGGGAGACCACCTCCATGGCGAGCAGCGAGTGACCGCCCAGGTCGAAGAAGCCGGCCCGGGCGTCGACCTCGGCCAGCCCGAGCACCTCGCCCCAGACCGCGGCCACCGCCTTCTCGGTCGGGCCGCCGGGCGCTCCGTCGGGGTCGGGCCCGGCCGGGTCCGGCGCGGCCTCGGCCGGCTCCTGCCACGCGAGCAGCGCCGCGTGGTCGACCTTCCCGTTGGCCGTGATCGGCAGCGCGGGCAGGAACGACAGCCGATCGGGCACCATCGCCTCGGGCAGCAGGCGGCGCGCGTGCGCGCGTACGTCGGCGGCTGTCGGTGCGTGCCCCGGCTCGGCCACCAGATAGCCGGCGAGCGTATCCCGGTGCGCAAGTACCGCCGCCTGGCGGATCGCGGGCGACTTCTCCAGCGCCGCGACCACCTCGCCGGGCTCGACACGATGGCCGCGGATCTTGACCTGGTCGTCGGTACGCCCGATGAAGTGCAGGTCGCCGCCGGAGGTCAGCCGGACCACGTCGCCGGTGCGATACATCCGCGCGCCGCGCACTCCCGAGAACGGGTCCGGGACGAACTTCTCGGCGGTCAGCGCCGGTCGCCGATGATAGCCGGAGGACACCTGGAGGCCGCCCACGTAGAGCTCACCGCGCGGGCCCGGCGGCAACAACTCCCCGTCCGGATCCAGGACATAGAGCCGCGTGCCCGGGATCGGACCGCCCAGCGGCAGTCGGTTCGGATCCGAGATCGGCGCGAACGTCGCGTAGACCGTGGTCTCCGTCGGGCCGTAGCCGTTGTGCAACGACTCGGTCCGCGCCAGGAGTTCGCGGGCCAGCCGCTCGGTCAGCTTCTCCCCGCCGCCGAATGCCCGCACCCGGCGCCGACCGTGGGTCCCCAGTCCCGCGAGCACCAACATGCGCCACAACGACGGCGTGGCCAGGACGGTGGTGACCCGATGCCGGTCGATCAGATCCAGCAGCAGGTCGGGGTCACGCGTACGCTCGTCGGGCGGCAGCACGACCGACGCGCCCGCCGCCAAGGGCACGAAGATGTCCGTGACCGACATGTCGAACGCGATCGAGGCCACCGACAACACCACGTCGCCCTCGGCGAGCGCCGGACCCCGCGCGCGCAACGCCCGGACCAGGGTGGCCAGGCCGCCGTGCGTGGCCACCACACCCTTGGGTGTGCCGGTCGAGCCGGACGTGTAGATCACATACGCCGGGTCCGAGGGGAACAGACGTGTGGGGCCGGCCGGTTCGTCCGGCGGTTCCGCGTCCAGGCGCAGTGCCGGGGCCGCATCGATCACCGCCGCCGGCGCGCCCTCGTCCACCAGCACGAGTTCGGGACGGGCATCCGACAGGGTCAACGCGATGCGCTCGCCCGGATGGGCGGGATCCAGCGGCACGTACACCCGACCCGCCCGCATACAACCCAACGCCGCGGCCACCAACGACGCGCCGCGCCGCCCGCACACCGCCACCCACCCGCCGGGGGAGACCCGCCCGGCCACCGCCGCCGCCCAGCGGTCCGCCGCCGCGTCCAGGGCGGCGAACGAGGTCTCGCCGTGCGCGTCGAAGACGGCGGCCAGATCCGGCGAACGGCGCGCGATCGCGGCCACCGCCCGGGGGAGGGACCCGATCGCCGGGTCGGCGCGGTCGGGGTTCGGCTCGTCCGCACGATCGGGAACAGGCATTGCCATCCGTTCCGAGGCGACTCGACTTGCGCCTCATTTCCCGGAGAAATCGCATTACTTGCACGATTACCTCGGACCGGGGAACTCCGCAAAGATTCTGTCGGACATCTGTACGGAATCCTTCCCGGGCACTGATGTCGGCGGATATCGGCGTAGCATCGACAGGCATTCCCGACCCGACGCGTCCGAGAAATCGATCGAACGAAGAGGTGCGCTCGTGAATGACGGCGACAGCGAACAGGTGGACCGGGAGCGGGTGCTCGCGTTCCGCGCGGCCGGCCAACAGTTGACCGACGCGAGTGCGGCGCCCGACCTGTGGGCCGCCGCGGCTGCCGCAGGCGCCCAGAACACCCCACCGGGCAACGGGCCGATCGCGCTGCTGGCCCGCGTGCCGGGACTGACCGTCGACGAGGTGGACCGGGCCCTGGCCGAGGACAAGTCGCTGCTCCAGGCGTGGGCGGTGCGGCAGTCGCCGTACCTGTTCCCGACCCGCGACCTCCCGGTGTTCACCCGGCCGATGTTGCCCGAGGACGAGGAGTCCTGGCGGGTGGCCGTGCAGGGCTTCGTGCCGATGCTCGACGGGATGAAACGTTCGGCGGTCGACGTCGTGGAGCTGACCCGGGCGGCGATCGAAGACGCCCTGGACGGGCAGGTGTTGACCAAGCGCGAATTGGGGGTCGCGCTGGGGAAACGTATGCCCGACGAGTTCTCCGGATGGTTCGAGCCGGACACCTTCAGCGGCTTCACCGCGATCCTGGCCCGGGCCATCTCGCTCACCGGCCTGTTCGTGATCGCGCCGCGCGCGGGCCGCGAGGCGTCGTTCGTGCGGACCGACCAGTGGCTGGGCAAAAAGCCGCCGCATCGGTCCGCATCGGCCACGCGCAAGGAGTTCGTCCGCCGCTACCTGCGCGCCTACGGACCCTCGACTCCCGAGCACCTTGCCGAGTGGGCGGGCACCGCGCAGCCGGTCGCCGCCAAGGCGTGGCAGGCGGCGGCCGACGAGCTGCGCGAGGTGCGCGTCGACGGCCGCACGGCGTGGATCCATCGCGACGACCACCGGGCGCTCGTCGACCCGCCCGAGGCGCGCGGACTGCGCGTCCTCCCGGCCTACGACCCGTGGCTGCACCAGCGCGACCGGGAGACCGCCGTCCCGGACGGCGCGCTGCGCAAACGGGTCTGGAAGCACACCGGCAACCCCGGAGTGGTGCTGCGCGACGGCGAACTCGTGGCCCTGTGGCGGTCCCGAAAGAGCGGCCGCACGCTGCGACTGACCGTGGAGACGGTACGCAAGCTGCGCAAGGCGGACGTGGAGGGCGTCGAGCAACGCGCCGCCGACATCGCGCCGTTCCGGGGCTGCACACGAGCCGAGACCGAATTCACGGACTGAAACCGGGGCCGGACCCGCGTCGGGACCAGGCGTGTGCGCCGAGGGAGCGACAGATCCGACAAAGATCTCGCGCGAGCGAACCGCCCGTGTTCGAGCATGTGGTGGTGTCCGTCGTACCGCGCGCCCGCCGGTCGGGCGAGGCGTGCCCGATCGCGAGGAGACCACCGTGCAGTCGCAGCCGCGACCACCCACCACGTCCCGCCGCCGCTCGTGGCTCGTGTCCACGGCCACCGTGCTGGCCGCCGTGGCGACGACCCTGGCCGTACCGTCCTCGGCCGTCGCGACCCCCGGGCCCGCCGTGCCGAAGCCGACCTGGACCGGCTGCGGCGACGGCTTCGAATGTGCGACCGTCGGCGTCCCGATGCGACCGGGCGCGGCCGACGGCAAGACCGTCGACCTGGCCCTGATCCGCATCCCCGCCCGGGACCGGGCACACCGCATCGGCACACTCTTCGTCAACGGCGGGCTCCAGGGCGGCAACGGCGTGGCCCTGCTGCGCACCCGCACGGCCCCCTTCGCCGCCCTCGCGGACCGCTACGACGTCGTCGGCTTCGACCAGCGCGGCCAGTCGAACAGCGTGCCCGGCGCGCACTGCATGAGCTACGAGCAGGAACGCGAGATCGAGGAACCGCTCCCGGCCTACCCCACGCTCGCCGACCGCCCGGCCAAACTCGCCGAGGCCAAGGCGCTGACCGCCGCATGCGCCCGCAACACCGATCCGACGCTGCTGCGCACGATGAGCACCGCCGACTCGGCCGCCGACCTGGACCTGCTGCGTCGGGCCGTGGGCGACGACCGGCTCCACTACCTGGGCCAGTCCTACGGCACGGTGCTCGGGCAGATCTACGCCGCGCGCTACCCGCACCGGGTCGGTGCGATGGTCCTGGACGCGGCGATCGACGCGCGCGACCACGTCTTTGAGCCGCTGCGCTTCGACCGGGAACAACTCGCCGCCGGCGAGTTCGCGCTCGGCCGCTTCCTGAACTGGTGCAAGGGCAATCCCGCGCTGTGTCCATTCGGGGCCGGGGACCCGGTGAGGGCGTTCGACGCGCTGGTGGACAAGCTGGAACGCAACCGGATCGCCCACCCGGGCCGGCACGACATCCTCACCGGCGGCCTGCTGCTCACCCAGGTCATCGGCGGACTGACCGCCTCCGAAGGTTGGCCGCGCTTCGCGGCGTACCTGGCGGCGACGGCCGCCCAGGACGTGCCCACCACCGAACCACCCACCGGCCCGGACGACGTGACGGCCCAACAGCTCGCGAACTCCTGCCTCGACCGGAACGTGCCCACCGATCTGCGCGTGCACGACCGGCACTTCACCGCGTCGGCAGCGGCGTCGGCGCACTTCGGGCGGCTGTACGGCTACGGCGAACTCAAGTGCGCGCAGTGGCCGGTCCGGCCCGCGCACCGCTTCGAGGGCCCCTGGCGTTACACCGGACACGACCGCGCACTGGTGATCGGCGTCGACGGCGACCCGCTGGCCCCGCTCGCCTGGGCCCGCGATGTGACCGAAACGATGGGCCGCGCACGCCTGTTGAGCGTCAACGGCGATGGGCACACCGCGTACGGACGAGGCAGCGCGTGCGTCGACGACGCGGTCCGGACCTACCTCACGTCCGGCCGGCTGCCGGATCGGGCCGCGAACTGCACGCTGCCGGCGCCGAGTGCGCCGACCGCCAAGGGTTGACCCCACCGCCGCGAGCCGACCCGCGAAAGACCGCCGGTACCGAGCCATTCGGCTCGGTACCGGCGGCGTGTGTGTCGACGCGGGACCGACGAGCTGTCGGTCCTACCGCCCACCCCCGCCGACCCCGACCACTCCCGACCCGTGCAACGCCGAGCGCGCCTCCCACAGTTCGGGAAACGGCACCGCCAGCCGCCGGGCCAGGAAGTCCGCGCCCGTGGTGCGACCGGTACCCGGCCGGGCGCCGATCTGTCGCACCACCACCTCGACATGCGCCAACTGGCAACGGCGCACCGCCTGGGACAGGTCCACCAGACCCTCGGCCAGCAGATACGGCAAGCCGGACTGCGGCGCCCGCCGATACACCTCGGCCACGGTCAGATCCCGCTCGGCCAGAGCGCCCAGAAACTCGCGAAACAGCGCGCTCTCCGCGCCGTACAGCCCCAACGCCCGGTAGAGCGCGTGGAACTGCGCCGACTGGGCCCCGCTGGCCCGCCCGAGCGCGCCGCGAAAGCGGGCGAAGGAGGACACGGTCAGCCGCTCCAGCACGGTGAAGTGCTCGGCGATCATGGCCAGCACGTGTGTGGTGCGCCGGACCTGCTCCAGACACAGGTGCAGATCGCGCGGCCGGGAGCCGATCGCGTCGGCCGCCAACTCCAGGTCGAGGAGTGCCTGTTTGAGCCACAACTCGCAACTCTGGTGCGCGACGATGAAGAAGTGCTCGGCGGCGTGCGTACACCGGTCGCTCTCCGCCGTGGTCGGGGCCTGTGCGCCCAGGATCGTCGACAGGCGCAGATACCCGTCGTAGGTGGGCCCGGCAGCGCCGTCGGCTGCGCTCGTGTTCGGGTGCGGGGCGGACGTACGGGCCGCGGAGCCGTTCACTCCCGACCGCCCGACGCCGTGGTGAGCAGCCGTTCGACGCCGGCCCGCAGCAGCTCGCCGTCGCCGCAGAAGGCGATCCGCAACAACCCGTGTGAGCGCGGCGACTGCCCCAGGCCGGTCACCCGGCAGTGCGCGTCGATGATCGGGCGCAGCGCGAAACCCCGGCCCGGCGCCACCGCCGTACCATGCTCGGCGAGCAACTCGGCCGCGAACACATCCGCGTCCAGGCCCACCGAGGCCAGGTCCAACAGCGCGTACCAACCGCCCGGCGGGACCCGGCCCAGCAGGCCCGCCGCCACCAGGTCCGGCAGCGCCCGATCCCGATTCGCCCGCACCGTCTCGCGGTTGCGCGCCGCCGCGCCGGGGGCGCCGAGCGCGGCGAGTCCCGCGTACTGCACGGGAGTCGGCGGGGCCACGATGCTCGCTTCCTGCACCACCCGCAGCGCGCTCGCCGCGCGCTCGTTCGGCACGGCGATGTAGCCGAGCCGGTAGCCCGTCATCGCGTAGCTCTTGGAGAAGCTGAACGCCGAGTGCACCAGGCGCTCCCGCTCCGGCACGTCCCGCTCCAGCGCGGCCATGGACACGTGCGTGCCCTCGAACACGAAGTGCTCGTACGCCTCGTCGCTGATGATCCGCCAGCGCCGCCGCCGGGCGAGGTCCAACACCGCCCGCAGGAAAGGCTCGTCGAGCACCACACCGGCGGGGTTGGAGGGCGTGTTCAGCAGGATCAGCCGAGTGTCCGCGCCGCCCGCGTCGGCCAGCGAGTCCACGTCGGGCCTAAAGTCCCGGTCCAGCGGGTAGAACCTCGGCCGCAACCCGGCCAGCAGGGCCTGTTGGAGATGGATCGGCCAGTGGATCTCCGGCAACAGGATCTCGTCGCCGGGATCGGCCATCGACTGCATCAACGCCGCGAGCCCCTGACACGACCCGGGGGAGACGAACACCCGGTCCGGAGCGGTGTGATGGCCGTTCTCGGTGGCCAACTTGGCGGCCAGCGCCTCGCGCAGCTCGATCATGCCCTCGGCCGAGGTGTACGCGGCGCGCCCGTCGCGCGCCGCCGCGCCCAGCGCCTCGACCGCCGCGGCCGGGGGCGCGAACGCCGGCTCGCCCACGTGCAATCGGATCGCGGCGCGGCGGTGCGTGCGCTCCCACACCTCTGCCGAGCGGAACACGTCGTGCAGACACGACGGCGGGATGGACGCCGCGCGGGAGACGGCCAAGGGTGCCGCGCTCGTCTCGAAGGTCGACATGAGGACTCTCTTTCCGCTGGTACGCGTGGGTGCGACGGGTGCCGGACGGCTTCGCGAGGCGCGCCACCCGGCGGTGGCGGCGCCGCAGGTCGTCGAGAGCCGCCACCGACACGGCCCGAGGGTTCCGGGCCGGGGCGGGGGCGGATCCGAAGGCGCGTCAGCGCCGCGGTCGGGGCGCGAACTCGTAGAGGTAGAAGCTCTGCAGGTCCGGCGGCCGGTTGCCGATGACGTTGGTCGACAGCGGCCGGAACCCGTTGAGTTCCAGGTCGCGGCGCACGATCAGCGGGGAGAGCTTGTGCTCCTCGTCGAACGATGTGGTCAGGTCGTCGCGGGTGATCTGCAACTCGGCCAGCACCACGGTCCAGTTGTCCTTGGCCATCGCGTAGTCGACGACGAACTTGTACCAGTGCCACAGCGCGCGCCGGCGTTTGGCCTCCAGGTCGCGCGACCACTGTGGGACGACGCCGTCGGCCCGGTACGCGGCCACCTCGCGGTGCGAGGTCAGCACCAGGCCGTCGGCCAGGTGGATCACCTCGGCGGTGGTCACCCGGGCCGCGTCGTTGTCGTCGCAGTACTCCGGGCAGAACTCGTCGCCGATGATCAGCACACCGTCGTCGACGAGCAGCGTGCGCACATGGTCGAGATAGGTGTTCGGCAGGTGGTGGTGCGAGCCCCAGGAGATGACCACGTCCAGCGGCTTCTTCCACTCCTGGAACGGCCGGTCGAAGACCTCGCCGCCGGCGAAGTCGGCGAGCCGCGAGCGGGCCTGGGCGATCAACCGGGGCTCGACCTCGTTGGCGATCACCCGGTGTCCCGGAAGGCTGTGCGCCAACATCGCCGAGACCACGCCGGACCCGGAGCCGACGTCCATCACCGTCAGCGGGCGGCCCAGGGTCTGCGCCCGGCGGCGGACCAGGTCCACGATCAACCGGTCGCCGTCGGTGATGTCGGGGTGGCCGTGGCGCATCGTGTCGCCGATGTCGATGTCGGCGAACTCGGGTCGTCCGTATACGGTCGTGGCGTCTTCGGTGGTGGTCACGGTCTCTCCTCCTGCGATGTCGATGAGGTGTGGTCCGTGGTGGCCCTGGTGGCCCTGGCCCGTGCCGGGCCGCGGTCCGGTGCGGGTCGGGCGCGCGGCGCCCCGGGGTCCGGCGACCGGGGGACGCCGTGCGAAGCCCGCCCTACGCGGTGCGTCCGCCGTCGACCGGTAGCAGTACGCCGGTGATCCACCCGGACCGCTCGGCGTCCAGCAGCGCGCACACCCAGTGGGCGACCTCGTCGGGCGTCCCGAAACGGCCCATCGGGGTGCCGGCGAGCAGGCCCGCCCGCAACGCTGCCGTCGCCGGCCCGTCCAGGCCGAGGTCGTCGTACATCGGGGTCTCCACCGGCCCGGGCAGGACCGCGTTCACCCGTACGTCCGGCGCCAACTCGTGGGCCAGCGAACGGGTCAGGCTGTTCAGCGCGGCCTTGCTCGCGCCGTAGAGGGAGCGTCCCGGCATGGCCAGGACCCCGCCCACGGACGAGACGTTGACCACGCTGCCCCGGTCCGCGCGCAGCGCCGGCAGACAGGCCCGGATCAGCGCGACCGGGCCGCGTACGTGGGTGTCGAGCATGGCGTCCAGATCCGCGCTCGCGGCATCCTCCAACGGCGCGAAGCGGGCCACGCCGGCGTTGTTGACCAGACCGTCGATCCGGCCCAGCCGTTCGATCGCGGCGCCGACCAGTCGATCCGCGCCGGGCTCGGTGCGTACGTCCCACGGCAGTACGGCGGTTCGCGTGCGCTCGCCGGCGGTGCGCCGGATCAGCGCGGCGGTCTCCTCCAGCGCCCCGACCCGCCGGCCCACCAGGGCAACCGAGGCCCCGGCGCATGCGGCCCGCACCGCGACCGCCGCACCGATCCCGGATCCGGCGCCCGTGACGAGAACGACCTTGCCGGTCAGCGCCATCGAGAGGTCCCACGGGGCCGAATCCACAGTGCCCGTCCACGGTGTCGTAGGTGTCGTCGGTGTCTTGTCCACCGTGGCGTCATGTTCGTCGGTGAAATGCCGCGCCGTCATGATTCTTTCCCGGATGTTTCCCGTCGCGCCGCGCCTTCTCGGCGCCGTCCCGACTACCTTCCGAATTCCTTCGCGGACGTTGACCACGAGGCGCGTCCGAACAATTGTCGAAAAGCCATTCCTTTGGCGGTTCGGCGACGCGGAGCGGAGCGGAAGGCGATGACAACGACGAATATGACGGCGTCCGAAGCGCATCCGACGGAGCGCGACGCGGTGGTATTGCACGAACTGGTCGAGTATCAGGCACTGCGCGATCCGGACGCGATCGCGGTCGTCTCGATCGAGGGGGACACCCTCACCTACGGCGAACTCCACGCCCGGGCACGCGGGTTGACGAGTCGCCTGCGCGCCGCCGGGGTGGGCCACGAGGATCGGGTCGCGGTGACCGTGCCGCGCTCCCCGACGGCGATCGTGGCCCTCCTGGGCGTGTTGGCCGCGGGCGCCGCGTACGTGCCGATCGACCCCGACTTCCCCCTGGAGCGGCAACGCTTCATGGTGCGCGACAGTGCCGTTTCGGCCGTGGTCGCCGAACGCAACGCCGGCGTCCCGGACTTCGTGGACGACGGCGTGCCGGTGCTGTACGCCGACGCCGAGGCGGTCGACGGCGACGCGGCCGCGAACGATCCGCTCGCGGAACTCGCGGCCGGTCGGGTGCGACCCGACCAGGCGGCCTACGTGATCTACACGTCCGGATCCACCGGCGTACCCAAGGGTGTCGTGGTCGAACACGCCGCCGTGGTCGCGCTCGTCCTGGACGAGGAACGCATCGCGGTGCGTCCCGGCCAGTCGGTGGCCCAGTACGCGCCGATGGCGTTCGACGCCTCGACATTCGAGATCTGGGCCGCGCTGTGCCGCGGCGGCCGGGTGGAGATCCTGCGCGGCGGGCCCGTCGCGGTCGAGGACCTGTCGGCCGAACTGGCCAAGCGGCGGCCCGACTGGCTGTTCCTGACCACGGGCCTGTTCCACGTCCTGGCCGACCACGCGCCGCACGCACTGGAGCCGGTTGGCACGCTGATCACCGGCGGCGACGTGCTGTCCCCGCAGCACATACGAACGGCCGCTGCCGTGGCGGGACTTCGGGTCCTGGCGGCCTATGGGCCCACGGAGACCACGACGTTCGCGTCGCTGCACGCCGCCGATCCGGACGCGCAGTGGGATCGGGTGCCGATCGGCACGCCGCTGAGCGGACGCACGATGTACGTACTCGACGAGGACCTGCGCGAGGTCGAGCCCGGCGAGGTCGGCGAGTTGTACGTCGGCGGCGTCGGCGTCGCCCGAGGCTACCTGCGGCGCGCGGCCCTGACCGCGGAGCGGTTCCTGCCCGACCCCTTCCGGGGCGGCCGGGCGAGCCGGATGTATCGCACCGGCGACCTCGCGCGGCGCCGCGAGGACGGCGCGTTCGAGTTCCGCGGTCGTACCGACCGGCAGGTCAAGATCCGCGGCTTCCGGATCGAACCAGGGGAGATCGAGGCCGTGCTCAACGGCCGCCCCGAGGTGGCCGAGGCCGTGGTCGCCGTGTTCGGCACCGAGGCGGACGGAAAGCGCCTGGTCGGCTACGCGGTACCGGCCGGCGACGCCCGGGTCACCGCCTCCACGATGCGCGCGTGGCTGGGCGAGCGCCTGCCCGCGCACATGGTCCCCGGCACCTGCCTGGTCCTGGAGGAGATGCCGCACGACCCCAACGGCAAACCGGACCGGTCCGCGCTCGCGGCACCGTGGACCGCGCGCGAGCGACTGGGCGACCTGCCCGAATACCGGGCGCCGCACAGCGAGGCCGAATCGCTGATGGCCGACGTCTGGGCGGAGGTGCTCGGCCTGGACCGGGTCGGCGTCGACGACAACTTCTACGAACTCGGCGGCGACTCGCTGCTCAGCGTGGACACCATCGAACGCCTGCGCAGGCTCGGCATCGACTGCTCGGCCGGAGCGTTCTTCCGGCACCAGACCATCGCCGAACTGGCCGCGGCCACCGGCGGCGACCGCGACGGCGCCCGCTGATGGAGATCACCGCGCCCCCTCCCGGCCTGCGCGTCCCCTACGCCGACATCGACTTCACCGACCCCGCCGTCTACGAGGAGTGCCAACACGCCAGATGGCGCACGATGCGCGAGGACACGGCGGTGACCAGACACACCGCGCCCGCCGTCGGCGACGTCTTCCGGGGCTTCGCACGGCACGCCGAATGCGACCGCATCGTCAAGGACCACCGCGTCTTCGGATCCGAGGACGGCACCATCCTGGCCTCGGTCGGCGTCGGGGACAGCGCCGGCGGGCGCACCATCACGCTGATGGACCCGCCCCTGCACAGTGACATCCGCCGACCCACGATGCGCACCATCGGTCACGCGGTCGTCCGCAAACACGCCGCCGGAATCCGCGAGCGGGTCCGCACCCTGGCCCGACCCCTGCTCGACGGCGGCGAACACGACTTCGCGAAGCTGATGCGGCTGCTGCCGATGGTGGTCATCGGAGAACTCATGGGCATCCCGGACACGTACTGGGAGACCATCGCCCACTACACCACCGCCAGCATCGCGCCCGACGACCCCGAATACGCCAGCGGCGAGACCACCCACGAGACACTGCGCCGCGCCCACCACGAACTCTTCGCGTGCTTCACCGAGATCATCGAAAGCAAGCGCGCCCACCCGGGTGAGGACCTGATCAGCGCGCTGACCACGCTGGAGACCGAGGGCGCGCCGATGGACGACCTGCGCGTCGCGCTGAACTGCTACAGCTTCCTGCTCGGCGCCAACTCCACCACGCCGCACGTGGCTTCACACACCCTGCTCGCCCTCGCCGAGCGTCCGCACCTGTGGGACGGCGCACTGGCCGACGAGCACAGCACGGCCCTGCTGGTGGAGGAGGGCGCGCGCTGGACGACGCCGACCAATCACCTGGTGCGCCGGGTCCGCGAGGACACCGAGGTGGCCGGGACCACGCTGCGCCGAGGCGAGTGGGTGTGCGCCTGGGTGGCCTCGGCGAACCGCGACGAGAGTGTGTTCGCCGACCCCTACACCTTCGACCCGAGCCGATCGCCCAACCCGCACCTTGCGTTCGGCGGCGGCCCGCACTACTGCATCGGCGCGCCGTCGAGCCGGATGGCCCTGGGGATGCTCTTCGACGAACTGGGCACCGCCCTCGAAGGCGCCGAACCCACCGGAAAGGTCACCCACCTGCGTTCCAACTGGATCAACGGGATCACGTCCATGCCGATGCGTTTCCACCGTCGCGGACGGAACAGCCGGTGAACGGGCGGGCGTTGAACCGGCAGGCGTTGAACGGGACGGCGCCGGTCGCGCGAAGCGTCGGGATCGGCGACGCGGTCGCCGCCACCGAGATGCCCCGACTGGTCCGGCTCGAACACAACCTCTACGCGGCCTGCTTCACCGTGATGAAGCTGCTCCCGGCCCGGCACATCCTGGACACCGCCATCGCACGCGGCGAACTGCGGCCGGGCATGACCGTCGTGGAGACCAGCTCCGGCACCTTCGGACTGGGCCTGGCCATGGTGACCGCGCTGCGCGGCTACCCGCTGGTCCTGGTCAGCGACCCCGTCCTGGACGCGCCGCTGCGGGCCAGGCTCGAAGACCTGGGCGCCCGGGTCGAGATCGTCCCCGAGCCGGCGCCGGTCGGCGGACACCAACGCGCCCGCCTCGACCGACTCGACGAGATCCGCAAGGAGTACACGCCGGCCTTCGTGCCTTCGCAATACGACAACCCGCTCAACCCCGACGCCTACACGGCGGTCGCCGACCTGGTCCACGAGCGGATCGGGCCCGTGGACACCCTGGTGGGCTGTGTCGGCTCCGGCGGCTCGATGTGCGGCACGGCGCACGGACTGCGCCGCCACCGCCCCGAAACCCGCGCGGTGGCCGTGGACACCCACCACAGCGTGCTCTTCGGGCTGCCCGACGGCCCCCGCACGCTGCGCGGGCTCGGCAACAGCCTGATGCCGGGCAACGTCGAGCACGACACCTTCGACGACGTGCATTGGCTGGGCGCCGCCGAGGCGTTCGGCGCGACCGGCCGACTGCACCGCGATCACGCGCTGTTCATGGGGCCCACCAGCGGCGCCGCCCACCTGGTCGCCCGCTGGGAGGCCCGCCGGCACCCGGACCGAACGGTGCTGGCGCTGTTCGCCGACGAGGGGCACCGCTACCAGTCCACCTCGGGCGACCCGCACTGGCTGCGCCGGCACGGGCTGCACCTGACCGTACTGCCCACCGAACCGCACACCGTCACCGACCCCGCCCGGGTGCGCGGCCACTGGGACCGCATGGTGTGGGGGCGCCGCGCCGCCCCGGATTCGGCCCGGCCCCCGTACGAAAGGGCGCCGGTGCGATGACCGCGACCCTGGTCCTGGTGGAGAGCAACACCACCGGTAACGGACGAGCCCTGGTGCGGGCCGCGCGCCGCGAGGGCCTGCGGCCGGTACTGCTGTGCGCGCGACCGGAGCGCTACGCCTACGTGCGCAAGGACGACGTCCCGGTCGTGGTCACCGACACCGGGTCGCTCGACGCGCTCGTGGCGGCGGTCCGAGCCCTGCCCGGCCCGGTGGCGGGCGTGGCCGGCACCTCGGACCACTACATCGAGACGGTCGCCGCACTGGCCGGCCGGCTCGGCCTGCCCGGGGCCGACCCGCAGGCAGTGGCGACCTGTCGCGACAAGGGTCGACAGCGCCGCACCCTGGCGGCGGCCGGGGTGGCCGTACCCGAGGGCGTCACCGTCACCGACGTCTCGCTCCTCGACGACGCGCGACGTCGGCTGGGCCCCGGACCGGTGCTGGTCAAGCCGGTGACCGGCAGCGGCAGCGTGGGCGTGCGCCTGTGTACGGACGCGGACGAACTGCGCCGGCACGCGGCGGCGCTGCTGGGCGCGCCCGTCAACGAACGCGGACTCGCCGTGCCCACCGGGGTGTTGCTCCAGGAGTACGTGGCCGGCCCGGAGTTCTCCGTCGAATCGGTCGGCGGCCGGGTGGTCGGCGTGGTGGCCAAACACCTGGGCGAACTGCCGTATTTCGTGGAGACCGGACACGACTTCCCGGCCGTCGCCGAGCCCGAACTGATCGCCGCGCTGCGCTCGCGCGCCACGGCGGCGGTCACGGCGCTGGGGCTCGCCGACCAACCGACGCATGTCGAACTGCGGGTGGGAGCGAGGGGACCGGTGGTGATCGAGGTCAACCCTCGGCTTGCGGGCGGGCATATTCCCGAACTCGTGCTCGCCGCCCATGGGGTGGACCTGATCGACGCGCTTTTGGCCACGGCGTTGGGCCGGTCGGTGGCGCCGCGTCCGGCGGACCGTGCGGGGGCGGCGGCCGTGCGCTTTCTGCTCGCGCCCGCGAGCGGCGTGTGGGCCGGCGTCGACGGGGTTTCGGAGGCGGCCGGGATGCCGGGTGTGCGGCGGGTCGACATCGATCGGGCGGCCGGATCGATCGTGCGGCACGGTGACTTCCGCGACCGGGTCGGCGCGGTGCTGACCACCGCGCCGGACCCGGAGACGGCGGCGACGCTGGCCGAACGGGCCCTGCGCAGGCTTACGGCGCGCACGATGGTGGGGGAGGCGGTGCGGTGAGCGCCGGTTTGCCACAGTCCATCGACGACCGGGTACACACGGGCGGCCGCGTCCCGATGCATCCGCGTGTGCGGGCGCTGACCCAACAGCCGGGAGTGGACGCGGCGTTCGCGGGGGCACTCCGGCTCACCACGCAGATCGACCGGGCACATGTGGTGATGCTCGCCGAACGCGGCATCCTGCCGATGGACGCCGCCGCCCGACTGCTCGCCGCCGTGGACGACCTGCGCGCCGAGGACTTCGCGTCACTGCGCGAGCGCCCGGCCCCGCGCGGCTGGTACCTGATGTACGAACTGTTCCTGACGGAGCGACTGGGCCCGGACGTCGGCGGTCAACTGCAACTCGGCCGTTCACGCAACGACCTCACCGCCACGCTCCAGCAACTCCGGCTGCGCGGTCCGTATCTGGACCTGCTGTGGCAGTCGCTGCGCCTGCTCGGCACACTGACCCGCACGGCACGGCAATACGCACGCGTGGTGATGCCCGCCTTCACCCACCACCAGCCCGCCGTGCCGATCACGTACGGCCACTACCTGAGCGGTGTCGCGGTGGCATTGGCGGCCGACATCGACGCGCTGGCCCGCGTCGCCGAGGACCTGGACCGCAGTCCGCTGGGCGCGGGCGGCGTGGGTGGCACCACGGTGCCGATCGACGCCGGCCGCACCGCCACACTGCTCGGCTTCGCCGGGGCACGGGCCAATTCCGTCGAGGCGGTCGCCTCACGCGACGCGGGGTTGCGGCTGCTGGCGGCCGGCGCCGTCCTGGGCGTGCTGCTCGCCCGGGTGGCCACCGACCTGTCGTCGTGGACCACGTCGGACAGCGCGCTGTTGACCGTCCCCGACGAACTGACCAGCGGCAGTTCGATGATGCCGCAAAAGCGCAACGTCTTCGTCCTGGAACACGTCGCCGGCAAGGCGGCGGCCCCGCTCGGCGCATTCGTCACGGCCGCGACCGCGATGCACAAGACCCCGTTCAGCAACTCCATCGCCGTGCACGCCGAGGGCATGCGCCCGGTCGAGGACGCGGTAGGTCAACTCGCCCAGGCGGCGGAGCTGTTGCGCCTGGTCATCGGCGCAGCCCGACCGGACGCCGAGCGCATGAGGGCCTGCGCGGAAGCCGGCTACACGGCGGCGACCGAGGCCGCCAATCGCCTCGCCCTCGACACGGATCTCGGCTTCCGGGCCGCGCACGCCGCCGTCGCCGGGGCGGTCCGTACCGCACTGGCCAACGACGACGAACCGCTGGCCGACGCATTGGCCCGACTGCCCGACGCGAACGGCCTTACCAGGCCGCCTGCTTCGCCCGACACGGTGGCCGAGAGCGCCGAATACGGCGGTGGCCCCGGCCCCAGGGCGCTCGACGACTGCCTGCGCACGACCCGACACCGCCTCGGCGACCAACTCGCCCTGCTGCGCGCGCTGCGCCACCGCTGGACCGGCTACGAACCCGCCCTGGACGCGGCGGTGGCGGAGGTACGGCGGGCAGGAGCGGCCCATGTCGACACCCGCGGCCGCCCGAATCACCCGACGCCCCACGACCTCTCGGACCGAAGGAGCACGTGATGACCGGCCAACGCCGTGGCCCGTGGGTGACATCGCCCCGTCCGCGCCCCGACGCCGACCTGCGGCTGTACTGCCTCCCCTACGCGGGCGCGGGTGCCTCCGCCTTCCGCGACTGGCCCGAAGCGCTCGATGTGCTCGGGTCGTTCGAGGTCGCGCCGATCCAATACCCGGGACGCGAGACCCGACTCCGCGAGCCCCCGCACATCGACATCGACGCGATGGCCGCCGCGGTCGCCGCGAGCATCGATCGCCCCTACGCCGTCTTCGGGCACAGCATCGGCGGCCGGCTCGCATTCGAACTGTGTCGCAGGCTGCGCGACCTCGACGCACCACCCCCGGTACGGCTGTTCGCGTCCGGATGCCCGGCCCCCCAGTACCCCCCGACCGCGATCCGCGACTCGGACCTGCCCGACGACGAGTTCATCGCCCGCATCGAAGGTATGGGCAGCCTCCCGGCCGAGGTCGTTGCCGACCCGGAACTACGCGAACTGGTCCTGCCCGTACTGCGCTCCGACTTCGCGATGGTCGACGACTACATCTACCTCGCGCAGCCCCCGTTGCCCCACCCCATCAGTGCGTTCGTGGGCGACGCCGACCCGGAGGCCACCGAGGCGACCGCGGCCGGCTGGCAGGAGCAAACCACCGCCGACTTCGCCCTGCACGTCCTCCCGGGCGACCACTTCTTCCTCCACAGCGCCCGCAGCACCCTCCTGACCACTCTGGTCCGTGAACTGTCCGCCCCGACCACCCTCGAAAGGATCGTGGAGTCATGCCGGACGACGCCATCGCCGTAGCGGCGCTGTGCAAGAGGTACGGCGACGTACACGCGCTGGACGGACTCGATCTGACCGTCGAACAGGGCACGATCCTGGGCCTGTTGGGTCCCAACGGAGCCGGCAAGACCACGGTCGTGCGAATCCTGGCCACGCTCCTGCGCCCCGACTCCGGATCCGTGCACGTATGCGGGGTGGACGCACTGCGCCACCCCGAACAGGTCAGGCCCCGCATCGGCCTCACCGGCCAGTACGCGGCGGTCGACGAAAAACTCACCGGCTACGAAAACCTGCGCATGCTCGGCCGCCTCGCCCGCCGCGGTCGCGCCGAATCCCGCACCCGCGCGCACGAACTCCTCGACCAATTCGACCTCGCCGACGCCGCCGAACGCCTGGTCCGCACCTACTCGGGCGGCATGCGCCGCCGGCTCGACCTCGCGGCCAGTCTGATCGCCCGTCCCGAAGTCATCTTCCTCGACGAACCCACCACCGGCCTCGACCCGAGAAGCAGGGAATCGATCTGGCAGGTGATCACCGACCTGTCCGCCGCCGGCACCACGGTCCTTCTGACGACCCAATACCTGGAGGAGGCCGACCACCTCGCGGACACGGTCGCGGTCGTCGAACACGGCACGGTGATCGCACAGGGCACCCCCGACCAACTCAAGGACCGGGTGGGCGGCGAACGCCTGGAGATCCACCTCGACAACCCCGCCACCCACGAACGCGCCGAACAGGCGATCCGCCCGGTCATCCGCGACAGCCCGTGCAACCACGACGGCAAGGGCCGGCTGACGGTGACGACCACCGGCGCGGCACTGCTGATGCCCGACCTCGTCCGCGAGTTGGACGCGGCCAAGGTGACCGTCCTGGACATGGCGGTCCGCCGCCCCACCCTCGACGACGCCTTCTTCGCCCTGACCGACCACCACAAGCTCCCGACTCCCGACGCCGAACACCTCACCGCGGTCACGACCAAGGGGACGGAGCAGCGATGAGCAGCATCTCGCGCGAAAAGTCCGCACCGATCGCGCGCCCCAACCCGGGCACGTCAACGACCCAGGCGGCCCCCGGCGCGGGTACATACGTCCCCAGGGGCGGCATCAAGTGGTGGCTCTCCGACGCCGGGGAAATGGCGCTTCGCAACCTCAAACACCTCCACCGCACCCCCGATCTGCTGATGTACGCGCTCATCCAGCCGGTGATGTTCATCCTGCTGTTCCGCTACGTCCTGGGCGGCGCGATCGAGGTCCCGGGCGGCGACTACGGTCAGTTCCTGCTTCCCGGCATCTTCGTGCAAATGGTGCTGTTCGGGTCGGTCGCGGGCACCGCCGTCGGACTCGCCGACGACATGAACAAGGGCATCATGGACCGCTTCCGCTCGATGCCGGTGAGCCGATCCGCGGTCCTGGCCGGCCGCACGTTCTCCGAACTGGCCCGCACCCTGGTGGCCGTGGTCGTGATGGTCGCCGTCGGTCTTGCGGTCGGCTTCCGCTTCGAAGGCGAACCCCTGCCCATGGCGAGCGCCTTCCTCCTCCTTTTCGCCTTCGGCTATGCCTTCTCGTGGTTGGCCGCCCTCATCGGCATGGCGGTATCCAGCCCGGAAGCCGCCCAAGCGGGCGGCACGGCCTGGCTGTTCCCGTTCACCTTCATCAGCTCGATCTTCGTCCCGGTTTCCACGATGCCGTCCTGGCTCCGCCCCTACGCCGACCACAGCCCGACAACGGTGGTGGTGGACACCATGCGCGCCTGGTTCAACGGTACCGACGCAGGCTCATCCCCCTGGCAGGCATTGGCCTGGACCCTCGCCATAACCGCCATCTGCGCCCCTCTGGCGATAGCCCGATACCACAACAAATCCACCTGACCGGCGGGGAGGCGCGTGGACCGTGCCTCTCGCGCCTCGCACCATCTCAGCGGCCGGTCACCAGGACGATCTGGTCCCCGTGGACCTCGGCGGTCTCGGCATGGGCCAGCAGACCCGCGAGTCCGGCCGCGCCCGCTGCGGTGGGGTGTACTCCGTAGCGGCCCAGCAGGGCTTGGGCGGCCAGTAGTTCGTCGTCGGTCGCGGCGTGGGCCGCGCCGCCCGAGGCGGCGATCGCGGCCAGAGCCTCGGGGCCGTGCAGGGCATGCCAGTTGACCAGTGGCTCGTTGTGCTCCGTCGTGACCACCTCGTGGCTCGACAGCGTGCGGTACGGGCCCGGCCAACTCGTCACGATCGGGTTGTTGCCGGGGGAGCCGACCGCGTGGAGGGCCACCGGCCAGGCCAGGAGGCGGGCTTGGCGATGCGCGGCGACGATCGTCGTACCGTTGCCGACCGGGATCCACAGCGCGGCCGGAGCGGCGCCCAGCTCACGGTGCAGCACGCGCACGACATGCCCGTGCCCCGCCAGGATCGCGTCCGTGCAGGGCCCGTCGACATTGCCGTCCAGAGCGCCCAACTCGACGGCCAGGCGGTGGGATTCGTCGACGGCGTCCTCGTAACCGCCGCGCACGAAACGGATGTCGGCCCCGGCGGTCGCGACGGCGGCGCCGTCACCCCAGTCGGCGGGCAGCACCACCGTGGACCGCAGGCCCGCCGCCGCGCACGCCGTTGCCATCGCCCGGCCGTAACTGCCGCACGAGCCCACGACGATCCGGTCGTGCCCCTCGGCGACGGCGCGGGCCACGACCGCGCGGGCGGCGGGTTCCTTGTGGCTGCCGGAGGCATAGCGGGACTCGTCCTTGAGGAAGACGCGGGCGCCCGGCAGGAGGCCGTCCGCGACGACCAGGGGGGTCAGGTACGGATCGGTGGGCGACGCGAGGGAAATCGGCGGCAACACGGGGGAGTTCCTTCACCGGGTGCGGGCGGAGAGCAGTTCGTCGGCTTCGCGCTGCAGGTCGTCGCGCGAGCCGATCTCGGCGGGCGGTATGGCGTCGGGCAGTTCGTCCTCGATCAGCCGCAACCGGTCGTTGAACCAACCGCGGACGGACCAGGCCAGTTGCAGCACACCGCTCAGGACGATCAACAGGGCCAGGCCCCGTCCCGGGCCCTCGGATTCGAGCAGCGGTTGCACGAACCGCTCGGCCGGCGGCCCGACCACGAGATAACCCAGCGGCATCGTCAGCATCATCAAGGTGATGAACAGGGACAGGACTCGGCCCTGTAGTTCGAACCCGACCTTGCTCTGTACGATCGCGATCCAATGACCTTCGGCGAGGGATTCGCCGAACCCCACAAGGAACATCCCGACGACGATCAGCGCCGGGACGGTGGAGACTCCGACCAGGATCATCGCGAAACTGCCGATGCCCATCGCCATGAGCATCCCGTGACTGCGCCGGGCGGTACCGCCCCACAGACCCATCAGGACGCTGCCCACGATCCCGCCGACGCCGCCGGCACCCAGCGCCAGACCCAACACCGAATCCGACTGCTCCGCCAGCAACATGGGTGTGATGACGGCGAAGCCGAGGGTGTAGAAGACGTGGTCGATGACGAAGAAGCGAAGTGCCGCGCGCAGACCGGGTCGACGGGTGATGTAGCGCCAGCCGTTGCGGATCTCCGCGCCGAAGGTCTCCTCGCGTACCCGGAACATCAGGTTCGGGAAGCGCACGAGAAGCAGCGTGAGTGCCCCGATCGCGAAGGTACCCGTGTCCACGAGGAGCACACCGTCGATACCGATCGGGTCGATCAGCGCGGCACCGAGCATCGGTGAGAACACCAGCCCGACACCGACGCCGAGTTGCCCGATTCCGGCGGCGTGGCCGAGATAACGCTTGGGTACGAGCTGCGCGACCGCCGCGAGGTAGGCCGGCCGCTGGAACGCCCCGGCCACCGACGTCACCGACACGACCAGGTAGACGTGCCACAGGTGCAGGCCGTCGCCGTGCATGAGGACGACCAGGGCCGCCATCGAGACTCCGGCCGTGGTGTCGCTCGCCAGCATCACCTTGCGGCGGTCCCACCGGTCGGCGACGGCCCCGGCGAGCGGTCCCACGAGGATGCCGGGGAGCAGCCCGATCGCGCTCACCACCGCGAAGGAGGTGAGCGAGCCGGTGCGGTCCAGCACCCAGATGCTCAGTACCAGTGTGCTGAGCCCGCTGCCCATCATCGACAGGAGCTGGCCGAGCGCGACCAGCGCGAACTTGCGCAGATCGGGCGCGGTTCCCGCCGCCGGGCTCCGCGCCTCGGCGGGAAACCGCACCGTCGGGTTCACCCTCGACGCGGCGTTCGGCGAAGTGTCCGACCGCCGCGCACCGGCATCGACCCCGGCCACCAGGGCCTCCGCAAGCGGCTCCGCATGGCTCTTGAGGAAGAAGTGCCCCGCACGCGGCAGCACCACCAGGCCGAGATCACCCTCGGTGAAGTGCCGCCATTCCTGGTGGCGTTCCTGATAGTGCTCGGTGACCCGGTCCCGGGCGCCGACGACCGTGAGTACCGGAGCCTTCAGCGGACGGTACGCCCGCCGGTACGCCGCCGTGAAGTACTCCTCGGCGTCGCGCGCGTCGTGGCGGACGTTGCGCAGTACGAAGGCCTCCTGCCCATCGTCGTCCAGATCGGTGAATCCGCCGCGCGCGCGGAGGTAGGCCAGGTATTCACGGTCGGAGGTGAATCGATCCACCGGTACGTGCCGGTAGATCCAGTCGAAGAACCGTCCCGGCAGCCGGGCGGTCGGGAATCCCGCCCCGAGCGCGACGCCGGCCAGCCGTACACCCGCCGCCTCGGCGCGCCGTGCCACCTCCACCGTGAGTGCGACGCCCAGGCAGTGGCCGTAGAGCAGGACCGGGCCCTCGATCGTGCGGATTTCGTCGACGATGCGGTCGGAGACGACGGCGATCGGCTCCAACTCCTCGTCCGGCCTGGATCGATCGTGGCCCGGCAACTCCGCGGCGCGCAAGGCCCAGTTCGGCGGAAGCGCGTCGGCGAGCGGCTGATAGGCGACGGCGCTGCCCCCGGAGTAGGGCACCGCGACGACGGTGTGCCCGCCGGTCGCCGGGTCGGCGTCGGTGACGGTGAGCCGGTGCAGCAGCCCCTGATCGGCGGGTCCGGTCACCGAGCGCGCGTCGAGATGCGCGGCCAGGCGGCGGATGGTGGCGTACCGATAGAACTCGACCAGGCTGGGCGCCGGTTCGATGCGCCGGACGACCCGGAGAGCCGAGAACGAGTCGCCGCCGAGGTCGAAGAAGCCGTCGTCGATGCCGGGTTCGGGAACTCCGAGGACTTCCGCCCAGATCGCCGCGATCCGCTTCTCGGTACCGGTCCGAGCGAGCGTCACGGCGGACTCGGGCCCGGTCCCGGTCGGGGCGGGCAGTGCGCGCCGGTCCAGTTTGCCGTTCGGCGTCGAAGGGAGCGCGGGCAGCGTGACGATACGGGTGGGAACCATGTGCGCGGGCAGACCTGCGGCGAGCATCTCGCGGTAGGCGGCCTCGTCGACGTCCGCCCCGTCGCGGGTCACCACGTAGCCGACGAGCCGGCTGACGCCGCCGGGCGGCCCGTGTACGGCCACGGCGCATGCCTCCACCTGCGCCGGCATGCCGAGCCGGGCCTCGATCTCGCCGAGTTCGATCCGGTACCCGTTGATCTTGACCTGGTCGTCGAGCCTGCCGAGGAAGTCGACCGTGCCGTCGAGGTGGAATCGGGCCGAGTCGCCGGTGCGGTACATCCGGGCGCCGGGCGCGGCGACGAACGGATCGCTCACGAACCGCTCGGCGGTCAGCTCGGGCCGCTCGTGATAGCCGGGTGCGACGCCGAGCCCGCCCAGATACAGCTCACCGACCACGCCCGCGGGAACCGGTCGGCGGTGCGCGTCGAGGACGTAGACCCGGTTGTTCGGGAAGGGCCGTCCGATCGGCAACGGCGCGTCGTCGGCGAGGTGTTCGACCGAACCCTCGAACAGCACGTTGTCGACGGTGGCCTCGGTGACACCGTACGAATTGACGACGCGGTTGCCCGGCCCGACCAGGCGTTTCGCCAACGCGTACTCCTTGACGTGCCACTTCTCGCCGCCGCCGATCAGCAGCCGGACGAACGCCAGGTCCGCTCCGCTGCGTTCGGTGTGGTCGAGGAGCGCGCGCAGCACCGCGGGCACCAGTTCGGTGCAGGCGACGTGCTCGGTCTTCATCAGCGCGTGGAGATCGGCCGGGTCGAGCAGGGTCTCGCGCGGGGCGACCACCAGCCGGCCGCCGCTGAGGTGGGCCCGGAGCGTTTCGCCCACGAACATGTCGAAGGAGAAGCTCGCCGCCTGCAGGTAGGTCCACTCCGGCCGCAGCCGGTACGCCTGCCGCCACATGCCGGCGGCGTGCACGAGGTTGCCGTGCGTGACCACGACGCCCTTGGGCCTGCCGGTGGATCCCGAGGTGTAGATGACATACGCGGGATCGTCGGCCGTGTTGCACAGGGACAGGTCGCCGTCGTCGTCGGGAAGCCCTTCGGGCAGCCCTTCGGCGAGGTAGTCCCGGTTGATCACGACCGTCGCCCCGCTGTCGGCCGGCATGTACTCCAGCCGGTCGCTCGGGTAGGCCGGATCCAATGGCACGTATGCGCCACCCGCCTTGAGCACCGCCCACATCGCGGTGAAGAGTTCGACGCCGCGATCCAGGTTGATCGCGACCCGATGGCCCGGCCGAACCCCCTCCCGGCGCAGTCTCCGGGCGAGCCGATTGGCCCGGCGGTTCAACTCCCCGTAGGCCAAGGTGTCGTCGCCGACGGTGAGCGCGGGTGCGTCGGGTGTGGCTGCGGCGTGGCGTTCGAACAGCTGGTGTACGGCGACGGCATCCGGGATGGGGGCGACGATGTCGTTCCAGTCGTCCACGATGCGCCGATGCTCACCTGCGGTGAGCATCGGCAGCCGGGTGACCGGCGTACTCGCCCCGCCGATCGCCGCGTCGAGGAGCGTCAGCAGGTGGTCGACGAACGCCTCGACGCGTGCCTCGTCGAAGAGTTCGGCGGCGTAGTCCGCGTTCAACACCGCGCCGTCGGCGGGGAAGTCGAGCCCGATCGCGAGGTCGACCATGGTCGCGGCCGGCGCCAACTCACCGGCGTAGCGAAGGAGCTGATCGTCCGCCGTCGGCGTGTTGTGTACGGTCAGCATCACCGGACTCAGCCGCTTGGCCCCGCCGGGCCGCGCCAACGCGTCCACCAGATCCGGCAGCGCGAGTTGTCCGCGGTCGAGGTCGCCCAGAACCGCGTCCCGTACCCGCGCGACGAGTTCGGCGAACGACGGATCGCCGGACACATCGCCGCGCAGCGGCAGTACGTTCAACGCGGGGCCGATCAACGAGGCCGACTCGGCGGTCGATCGCCCGGCAACCGGTGCGAGCACGGTGACGTCCGTCCGCCCGGTGTACCGGCGCAGGACGACCTGGAGCCCGGCCAGGACCACCATGAACAGGCTTGCCCGCTGTGCGCCGGCGTAGGAACGCAGCCGATCCAGCAGGTCGGGATCGAGGGGACGGCTGATGCGGCCGGCGGCGTACGAGGGGGCGGCCGGGCGCGGCCGGTCGGTGGGCAGTTCCATGTCGAGATCGGCGCCGTCGAAGCGCTCCCGCCAGTACGAGACGAGTGCCGCGTCGGCCTTCGCATCGGCGGCGCGCGCGGCGAGATCGGGCGCGGCGGCGGCCGGCGGCAACCCGGCGCCGGTGATCGGATCCGCACCTTCGCGCACGGCCCGGTACAGCGCGGCGAGTTCCCGCCCCAGCACCCCCGCCGACCATCCGTCGAACGCGAGGTGATGCACGATCAGCACGAGCACGTCGCCGTTCAAGAAGGCGTGTGCGACGGGGCCGTGCCGGACGTCGATGCCCGCCCGATCCGGCTCGCCCGGCGTCAACGGGATCTCCGCCGCAGGTGCGACGACCATGCTCGGCTCGGTGCCGTCGTCGGGGAAGCGCGCCCGCAACAGCGGGTGCCTGCGCGTCAGTTCCGCGAGCGCCGTGGTCAGTGTCGGAACATCCGCCGGCGCTGCCCAGCGGTAGCGAATTCCCAGCGTGTACACGGGCAGATCGGCGCACAGCTGCTCGGCGATCCAATAGTCGCGCTGCATCGGACTCAGCCGGTGCGGGACCCCCTCGGCCAGGGTGGCGACGGGAGGCCCGTCCGCGGCGCCCTTCCCACCGCCGATCAGCTCCGCGAGCGCGGCGACGGTCGGATCCGCGTACCACCGGGTGAGCGTCAACTCCGCGCCGTGCCGCAACCGCAGGGCGGCGATGAGCCGTACGGCGTCCAGGGAATCGCCGCCGAGCGCAAGAAAATCATCGGCCGCACTCGTCACGGGAACGCCGAGAATCTCCCCCATCAGCGCACCGGCGCTGCGCTCCGCCGCCGTCCCGGCGACAACTGGAGCGTCCGGCTGCGGCACCGGCACCGGCACCGTCGCCGCGAGCGCCGCCTTGTCGATTTTCCCCTGCGGGTTCAGCGGAAACCGCCGATGCCCGACCAGCGCGGCCGGGACGAGATGGGCCGGCACCAGGTCGGCGAGCGCGGCCCGTACCGCCGCCAGGTCGGTCGTGGCCTCGGTGACGACATGCCCGATCAGCTTGGCGCGGCCGGTGTGCTCGTCGACCAGGACGACCGCGTCGGTGATGCCGTCGAGCGTGCGCAGCGTCGCCTCCACCTCCGCCGGCTCCACCCGGTGGCCCCGGATCTTCACCTGGTCGTCGAGCCGCCCCAGGAACTCCAACTGCCCATCGGCAGCACGCCGCACGCGGTCCCCGGTGCGGTACTCACGGCCCCGCCCCGGCGTCGTGACGAACCGTTCGGCGGTCAGCTCGGGACGGTTCAGGTAGCCGTCGACCACGCCGATGCCGCCGATCAGCAGCTCGTCGTCGGCGCCGATCCGGCAGGTCACGCCCGGGTGGGGGAGGCCGATCGGGACCACGTCCCCCGACCACTCGGTCACGTCCGCGGCCGTGGCGCCGACGGTGGTCTCGGTGGGGCCGTACGTGTTGAACAGCCGCGCGGCGCCGCCCACCGCGGTCTGCCAGCGGCGTACCGCGTCGGGTCGCGCGGTCTCGCCGCCGATGATCACGCACCGTACGGCGGCCGGGAGCTTGGTCTCGCCCCGGTCCAGCGCCGCGACCAATTGGTGCCAGTACGCGGTCGGCAGGTCCAGGACGGTGATCCCGAGCGCGTCGCAACGGTCGAGGAACAGGTCCGGCCTGCTGATCATGTCGTCGTCGCGCAGCACCAGGGTGGCGCCCCGGAGCAGCGGACAGAAGATCTCCTCGACACTCGTATCGAAGCTCAACGAGGCGAACTGCAGGATCCGGTCGCCCGCCGCGAAACCGAACCGGTCCGCGAACACAGCCGTGAAATCCCGCAGTTGCCGACGCCCGACCAGGACGCCCTTCGGCCGACCCGTCGAACCGGAGGTGAAGATGACGTACGCGGGGTCCCGTCGGCGCACGCTCTCGTCCAGCGGCAGCACGCCGTCGACCGTGATCAGCGCGCGCGGCCGGGTCTCCTCGATCATCAGGTCCAGGCGGGCCGCCGGGTACACCGGGTCGAGGGGTACGTACCCGGCCCCGGCACGCAGCACCGCAAGGATCGCCACGATGGCGTCCCGGCCGCGCGGCAGCCGGATTCCGACGAGATCACCCGGTCGTACGCCCGCGTCGGCCAGTCGGTCCGCCAGGTCGGCGACCAGGGCGAACAGGGCCGCGTAGTCCAGTTCGCCGTGCGCGTCGGCCAGTGCCGGCGCGTGCGGCGTCCGGGCGGCCTGCGTGGCCAGGGACGACCAGACGTCGCCGTCGACGGCGGCGGGCGATGTGTCGTGGGTTCGGGTCACCCGGATCTCCTCGGTGCTCACATCGACCAGTGCGTCGGCCGCCGGTCCCAGCGGTGGGCGCGCAGCGCTTCGAGCAACTCCGCCGGCAGCGGCGCCGATCCGGACACGCGCAGGTTCGAGCGCACGTGCTCGGGGCGGCGCATGCCCGGGATGACCACGGAGACGGCGGGATGGTGCAGTGCGAAACGCAGCGCCAGTTCCGGCAGGGTCTGCTCGGCGGGGACGAGGCCGCGCAGCGCGTCGACACGTTCGATGGTCGGCGGCAGGTTCTCCGGCCCGAAGTAGACGGCGCGCCAGTCCTCGGGGGGAAACACGGTGTCGGCGCTCAGGTTCCCGGTCAGCGAACCCTCGTCGAAGGGGACCCTGGCGATGATCGCGATGTCCTCCTCGATCGCGCGCGGGAACAACTCGTCCTCGGGAGCCTGGTCGAAGATGTTGTAGATGACCTGGATCGCGTCGACCAACCCGGTGTCGAGCGCGGCGAAGCAGTTCGTCGGCTCCCAGCGGTTGACGCTGATGCCGAATCCGTCGATCAGGTCCTGCTCCTTGAGCAGGGTGACGGCCTTCTGCCAGGCGGGCTCCGCGGCCCAGCGGTCCTCCCAGACGTGGAGCTGGAGAAGGTCGATCCTGTCGACGCCGAGGTTGTCCAGGCTGCGCCGCGTGTAGTCGAGGATGTGGTCGAGGGGGAAGACGTCCTCGATGGTGTCCTGCGGGCGCGGGGGCCATTCGCGGTTGAGCGGGGGAACCTTGGTGGCCAGCCGGATCCCGGCGTCGGGGCGGCGGTCGCGCAGTTCGCCCAGCAGTTCCTCGGACTTGCCGCGCCCGTAGGCCCAGGCCGTGTCGAAGAACGTACAGCCCATGTCCACGGCGAGGTCGAGGGCATCCGGGGCGATGTCGTAGTCCCAGCCGGTGAATCCGCCCGGGCCGCCGCCGATTCCCCACATGCCGTAGCCGACCTCGCCGACCCTCCAGCCGAGGCGTCCCATGGTGCGCCGGCGCATCGGCGTCTGTTGCTCGTTGACGACCATCGGTCGCTCCTCGTCATGCACCGACAGGCTCCTTCGGGCGGGTGTGCGATGTGGTGAACAGGGCGGGGTTGTCCTGCAGGAGGTTTTCGAGCACGCCGCGAAGGCCCGCCTCGTCGTTGCCGCAGCCGGCGGCGCGGTGCTCGAAGACGGCGAGCAGCGCGCCCAGTTCGGTGTCCCCGGTCGCCGCGGCGGTGCGCAGCCGGGACAGGAACAGCGAGCAGGACACCCGCTCCGCGCGCGCGTCGGCCAGTTCGTCGAAGTGCACGCTGCCCGGGCTGAAGAGGTGCACGGCACGTCCGTGCATCGCCGGATCCCGGATCGCCTCGACGATGGCCCGGGCGATCGTGTCCAGCGGGCTGTAATCCGACCGGATCGTCGCCCGGGGCACCGCGCCCAGCCGCTCGAAAGCGGTGAGCAGCAGATGGGTGAGCGCGGTCGGGTTGGGTACGGCGGTGGTATCGACGGCGGGCATGACCTCGCCCAGGCGCAGCACCGTCACGGGCAGGTCGTCGGCGGCGTCGACGAGCCGCTCGGCCACCCACTTCGACAGGCTGTAGCCGCTCGACGGCCGGGTCACGGCGGTGATGTCCACGTCCTCGGACACCGGGTGGCCGACGGCCAGTGCGTGGTCGTGCAGGACGCCGAGCGTCGAGATGTAGTGCAGGGGGATGCCGCCGGCTTCGCGGGCGAGGCGGATCAGCTCCGCCGTGCCCAGCACGTTGGGCTCGCGGTGCATGCGGTAGTCGTACAGGAGGTTCACCAGGGCGCCGCCGTGCACGATCAGGTCGCACTCCTCGGCGAGCCGGCGTCGGCGGGTGTCCGTCAGCCCGAAGCCGGGGAGGGCCAGGTCTGCGGCGACCGCGGTGATCCGGCCGGTGTACCCGGTGTGGTTCAGGCCCTGCGCGGACAGGGCGTCCAGGAGCCGTTGCCGCGCGTGGGAATCGTCGGTGCCGCGGGTCAGGCAGAGCACCGTCAGGTCGGTATTTGCGAGGAGTTCGTGGAGCAGTCGGGTACCGACGAACCCGGTCGCGCCGGTGAGCAGCGCCGTGCGCGGCGCCCGGCTGCGTCGCGCGGGACGAGGTGCAGGGATCGCCACGAGGCCGGCGAGGTCGGTGGCGACCAGGTCGGCCGAGGACGGTATGCGGTCGTGTCCGCGCCGTGTGATCAGCCGGCGCAGGCCGCTTGCCGTCGGATGTTCGACCATGTCCCGGACGCCGATGTCCGTGCCGAACCGGTCGCTCAGCTCGACCACGGCCGCAACCGCCTGCAGCGAGTTTCCTCCCGCGGCGAAGAAGTCGTCATCCGCCGCGAAGTCCGGGCGCCGCAGGGCGGTTCGGAGAATCGCCAGCACGGGATCGGCGCCGACGGCGGCGGGCGGCGCGTCGGGCCGCTCGACCCGGAGGGCCAGCCGTCGCCGGTCGATCTTCCCCGCCTCGGTGAGAGGCATCTCCGCCACGACCACGACGCGTTGCGGGATGCCGGCGCGAGGCAGCCCGGCCCGCAGGTGTGCAAGCACCGCCTGTTCGCTCGCCGTTCCGGTGATGACGAGCAACAGCTCACGCTCGCGGCTCTCGGCGGACCCGGTGACCAACGCGACGGCCTGGCGAACTCCCCTGCAGGCCATGGCCACGTTCTCGATCTCGCCCGGCTCGACGCGTACCCCGCCGATCTTGATCTGATGATCGACACGTCCGCCGAAGTGGAAGCGACCCTCGGCGTCGAGGTGCCCGAGGTCACCGGTGCGGTACATCCGGCCGAACGACGGCGAATCGAAGAAGCGTTGCGCGGTGCGCTGCGGTTCACCGTGGTAGCCGGCGCCCACACAGGCGCCGCCGATGACGATCTCCCCGGTCGCTCCGGGCGGCAGGGGCCGCCCGTCGACATCGACGACGACGGCGACGCAGTTGTCGATCGGCCGCCCCAGTGGGATGTCGTCGCCGTCCTCGGCGGTCACCTCGTGGAAGATCATCCCGATGGACGCCTCCGAGGGTCCGTACGCGTTGCTGACCCGCAGTCCCGGCAGCAACTCCCGCAGAGCCTGCACGTCCTGCGGATTGATCTGCTCGCCGCCGACCACGAGGTGTCGCAACGAGCGCAGCCGCTCGACCGTCGCCGGGCGCCGCTCCAACAGGGTCAGCAGCGCGCCCAGCACCGCCGGCACGAAGTCGGTGACGGTCACGGCGTGGGTGTCGATGAGGTCGATGGTGTGCTGCAGATCGAGATGCTCGCCGGAGGTGGGAACCACGGTCGCGCCGCCGGTGGTCAGCGGCCAGAACAGCTGCCAGAACGCCGAATCGAACGTGTGCCTGGTGTTCTGGAGCACCACCTCGCGGCCCGGTGGGGGACCGAACCAGCGGTCCATGAAAGCGAATCGATTCGCCAGGCCGCCGTGCAGGTTGACCGCGCACTGGGGCGTTCCGGTCGTGCCGGAGGTGTAGACGCCGTAGACGACGTCGTGCGGTGCCGGATCGGGCCTGCCTTCGGCGGTGAACTGCGCGTCACAGTCCGCGAGTTCGACGCGGATCGCCCGGTCGCGATGGGCGACGGGGACGGCGGCCGGGTCGGTGCACATCACCACAGGGGCGTCGAGCAGGTCGAGGGTGTGCGCGATCCGCGCGGCGGGCCAGCGGGGATCGATCGGTACATAGCCGATCCCGGCCAGCATCGCGGCGGCCCACGACACCGGCAGGGCGAGGCCGTCGGCGACGAGGATGGGCACCAATGCGTCCGTTTTCGGTGCGGCGGCGCGGATCCGAGCGGCCAGGGCGGCGGCGTGGGCGACGAACTGGCGGTAGGTCAGTGTTCCGTCGGCGGCGTACACCGCGACGGCATCCGGAAGGGACCGGCTGACGGCCAGAATCCGTTCCGGGACACTGCGGTAGGGGCCGTGGTCCACGCGTGGTCCCGCGAGCGGGCCGAGCACCGCCGACTCGGTGTCCTGGGACAGTGCGGCGAACCCGCCGAGGCCCAGGTGGGGTTCGGCCAGTACCGCGCCCAGCAGTTCGGTGTGCATCTCGGTGACCGCCGCCGTGGCCCGCTCCCACACATCGCCGGGAGGACATCGGAGTTCCACCGACAGCCGACCGGCGGAGTCGATCCGTACCCGCACGGTCGGCCCGGCCGTGTCGTCTGACGGATTGTGCGTGTGGACGGCGACGGCCGTCGGGTCGAAAGCGATTGCGCTGAGGGCCAGTTCCCGTCCGAGCCGTCGAGCGACTTCCGCCAGTGTCCGGACGGCGGCGTCCGCCAAAGAAATGTCGGGCCTGAGAAGGACGGGATGCCGATGGCCCCGCCAACCGAGGTTCATGGCCCCAACGTAGGTCGCGTTAGGGATCATTGGTGTGACCGGAAGTTGGCATCCACCCGACGATGATCTAAACGATGATCACGATTCCCCTACTACGCAAGCGAGTTGCGCATAATGGCGGGTCATGGACATCGGTGTGGCGGCAGCCATGGCACGAGCGAGCGCACAGCGCGCCGGCAAAAAATCCGGCGTGCGGGTCCGGATGTTGGATTCGACGGCGAGCAGCCACGCCTGCGCCCGCTTCCTTTGCGAGGTGTGGCAGAGCGATCCGGACCGACCGCCGCTCGCCGGCGACGTCGTCAAGGCGATGGCGGACGCCGGGAGTTACGTGGTGGGTGCGTTCGACGAGGCGGACGGCGACGACCGGCTGCTCGGAGCGTGCGTCGGCCTGTGGGGCCCACCCGGCCGGCCCGGAATGCACAGCCACATCGCGGGCGTCCACGTCGCCGCCCGCGGGCGCGACGTCGGCTACGCGCTCAAACTGGACCAGCGGGCACACGCTCTGGAGCACGGCGTCGATCACATCACCTGGACCTTCGACCCGCTCGTCGCCCGCAACGCCCACTTCAACCTCCACAAACTCGGCGGCACGGCGGACACGTACCTGCCCGACTACTACGGCCCCCTGTCGGACGGGCTCAACGCCGCCGACGAGTCGGATCGGCTGATGCTGCGCTGGGACCTGCGCGACGAGCGGGTCGTGGCGGCCTGCGACGAGGACCGCGGCCCGGCGCCTGCACCCGCTTCCGTTGCGGAGGAAACGGTCCTGATCGCCATACCGCCCGACATCGACCTCCTGCGGCTCCGGCAGCCGTCCGTCGCCCGTGACTGGCGCCTGGCCCTCCGGGAGACCCTGGGGACCCTGCTGGCCGACGGCGCCCGACTGGTCGACTTCGACCGCGCGGCATGCGGTTACGTGCTCACCCGAGGCGAGGGACGATGAGGATCGAGCGCGTCCGCCTCCGACGCATCTCCCTGCCGCTGGTGAGTCCCTTCCGCACGTCCCTGGGCATCGAATACGAGCGCTCGGCGCTGGTGGTGCAGGTGAGCACGCCGGACGCCGAGGGATGGGGCGAGTGCGTCGCCGGCGCCGACCCCGACTATTCCTCGGAGTACGTCGAGGGCGCCGAAGACGTCCTCCTGCGCCATCTGGTGCCCCGGCTGCTGTCGGCCGAGTCCGTGACCGCCCACACGGTGGCACCCCTGCTGGCCGCGGTCAAAGGCCACCGCATGGCAAAGGCCGCCCTCGAAATGGCGGTCATGGACGCCGAACTGCGCTCCCAGGGCGTGTCGTTCGCGGCCGGCCTGGGCGCCGTCGCCGACCGCGTCCCCAGCGGGGTATCGGTCGGCATCATGAACTCCATCCCGGAACTGATCGACGCCGTGGCGGACTATCTGGCGCAGGGCTACCAACGCATCAAACTGAAAATCGAACCCGGCTGGGACATCGCGCCGGTCCGCGCCGTCCGTGAACGCTTCGGCGACGACACCCTCCTGCAAGTCGACGCAAACGCCGCCTACACCCGTGCCGACGCCCGACACCTCGCCCGACTCGACGCCTTCGACCTCCTGCTGATCGAACAACCGCTCGACGAAGAGGACGTGCTCGGCCACGCCGCCCTCGCACGCACCCTGCGCACCCCGATCTGCCTGGACGAATCCGTGGTCTCGGCCCGCTCCGCCGCCGACGCCATCGCACTGGGCGCCTGCCACATCGTCAACATCAAACCGGGCCGCGTCGGCGGCTACCTCGAGGCCCGCCGAATCCACGACGTCTGCGCCGCCGCCGGCATCCCGGTGTGGTGCGGCGGAATGCTCGAAACGGGCCTGGGCAGAGCCGGCAACACAGCTCTGGCCGCACTCCCGAACTTCACCCTGCCAGGAGACATCTCCGCCTCGAACCGCTACTTCGCCACCGACATCACCGAGCCCTTCACCCTGCAAGACGGCCACCTGACAGTCCCCAAAACCCCCGGCCTGGGCGTCACACCCATCCCATCGGCACTCGACGAGGCCACCACGACAACAACCGAACTACACCAAAGCTGACCCCACCAAACCGCAACGCCACACGCAGAGCCCGCGATCCGAGAAGCCCCGACCGACCCCGCGCTCCCACCCAACGGCCCACCGCCGACGCCTCGGCCGTGCGAACGGCAGTCGACCGCGCGGGGGCCGACGACGGATGGCCGACCTCATCGTGGTCCCGGACGGTGCCCGCGTGGCCGAACGCCCGCCTGACCGACAACCCCTCCCGTTTGCGGGGTCCGACACCAAGCGCCGGACCACGTCGACCGAGCCGCGTCTCCGAGGTTGGTAAAAGTTGTTTCCGGGTGACCGATGAGTTGTGCCGGCGGAGCGGGTCTTCCCTGCATCGCGTACATCACCGTTGGCAGTTCGAACCGAAGAGGACACCATGACCATCACGGCCCCCACCACCACCGCCCCCGCCGTCGCACCCCGTTCGCTCATTCGCACCGGCATTTCGGCGACCGTACTCGCCGCCGCCGCGACCTCCATGGTCGCCGCTGCGGGCAACGCCGCCGGCATCAGCCTCGACATCGACGGATCACCGATTCCCGTCACCGGCTTCGCCGTGCCGACCGCCGTCTTCTCGCTCGTCGGCCTCGCGCTCGCCGCCGTCCTCAACCGCCGGGCACGCACCCCGCGCCGCACCTTCGTCCGGACCACCGTGGCGCTCACCGCACTGTCGGTCGTCCCCGACATCATCGTCGACGCCGCTCCGTCGACGAAGGCACTCCTCGCCCTGACACACCTCGTCGCCGCCACGATCGTCATCCCCGCCCTTGCGCGCCGCCTCGCCGCCTGACCGACCACAGCCGCCGAGCATGACCCACCGCCCCGTTCCACCACCGAGTCTGCGCAGGGCGGCGGCCATCAACCAGGACGCGCCCCACCCGGGTGTGCCACACCCAGGCAGCACACCGGGCCGCCGCCCAGTCTGCAGACATGCCCACCCGCAGAGTCGCCGAACTGCGCCGGGCAGTCGGCTTCGACCCGGACGACCCACGCCGGCGCGAACTCGTCCGAGGTCAGACCGGTGGCATCAGATCGCTCTCGCTGACGGTGTAGGACAGTGGGGGGTAGGTGAAGTCCGTTTCGTTGTTCTCGCGGCGCCGCAGGTGGTAGAAATCTTTCCTCTGCTCATCGTCGGCCGATATGAGACGCATACCCTGCGCAAGGTATGCGTGCCCGTCGTGAAAACGAACGAAGGTCTTGGACGTGCGAAACGTCACGCCCAGCCATTGATTGTCCGCCTGCCGGACGGGCGCGTCCGATACGATTTTGTGTTTGAATCGCCGATTCGAGTCGACGGAAAAGGCGACGATACTGTCGTGGGTGAGAGGAATCTCGAACTTCTCGCCGCCGGATGCCTTCGATTCGAAGATCAGCTTTCTCGGCGGGCTCGCGTGGGGATACTGATAGCAGGAGAAGACGGCGATGAACGACTCGTCGGCGAGATCGAGGGCCTGGTCGGAATGGCTGCCCATGGTTGTGTAGGCGTTCGTGTAGATCTCGATGAGAGCGTTGTTGAAATCGACCGAAAGCGCCGCGCGCTCTTGAACCCGTTGTGCCAGCCGTTCGTGCACCGCCCGGAAACGCTGCGCCGGGCTGCTGTACCGAGTGGTGGTACGTACGAGGGCCACGCCACCGGCCTCGTCGACCTTGGTCAGCACGGCGCCCCGCCGGCCTTTTCCGACGTCTTCCCAATGAGCCGACGCGGACAGCTCTGCAAAGAGATTCTTTTCGGTCGACAAAGTGCATGCGAGGATTTCATCCGGGATTCTAGACTCGCGGGGCAACGTAGTCTCCCGTGTTCATGCTGAAAAGAAACTCGTTACCGTAGTCGATGAAGGACGTGGTCCGGTTCTCCTCTGCGTACAGCCTGCGCAGCTCGTCCATGCCGGCCGGTGTGGGTGGCGCCAGCTTCACCAAGTCTTCGGCCGCTTTGAGGAACGTATGGCCGTTCTTGTGCACGGCTTCGGCGCTCGAACAGCGCACCACGTATCCCAGGCGGGTGGGGAGGAGCTCGGCGTCCAACGTCGAGGGCCGGATCTCGTGTGTATACAGGCGGTTGGTGGACAGCGGCATGAAGAATACCGAGCCGGGATAGAGCGTCAGAGTGAACTGCGAGGGGAGTGCGCCCCCATCGCGCCCTGCGGTCGGCTCCTTGAGGTGAAAGCGGAGTCTGGTCAGGCCGCTGACGCCCTTCACGCCGTGGTCGAACGCGTCTTCGGCCAGAGGCCGCAGCTTGTCCAGCTCGTCGTAGAAAGTGCAGAAGGCCATGATGCCATTGACCGGCATGTCCTTGGTCTTGTCGGCATGGGCCGAGATCTTGGCCTTGGACTGCTTGCGCTCGTCCGTGGCAAGGGTGTTGTGGTAGGTCTGAGCGAGGACGTGGTTCAGGGGTGCCTGGTCCCGAAAGACGGTGGCGGCCTCGCGGTTCAGAGCCTCGACGATGTGCGTGTCGGTCGAGCGAAAGTTCTCGGTCGGCCCCGAGAGATTCGTGGAGCACCGGAGCAGACGGAAATGTAGTTCGTCACCGTTTTGTGTGACGGGCGTCAGATATATGCCGCTGCGGTGGGCCGTTCCAGGCTTGGTGGACTCCGTCAGAGACTGGAACGCGTGCTCCGCGTGGATCCGCCCGAAGTGGTCGGCGCCGAGTCCGAAAAAGCGGCGGTAGTACACGCCGATGCCGTGCACCCGGATGGGAACCCGACCGAGGTCGACGAGCGTCCAAGGTTCGTCGACGCCCTCGTGGTAGCCGTGTGACAGCTCCCTGATGACGAATACCCGGGCAGCCGCACGCAGTTGACGACCGCTGACCCCGGATATGTCGCCACACAGATAGACAGTCTTCTGCGCGAGATCGGGCGAACCGGACGCAAGATCCTCCGGTGTGATCGTGGACCCGAAGAAATCCCTGACCAAGTCGTTGTCATGCAACACCGAAGGCGCGACCAGGATGTTGCTCGCATCGTCGATGCGGGCTTCCGCCGACTCCGGTGTGTACATCAACGCTACCTGCCGTTCGCAGAACTTGATGATTTGCTCAAAATCTTGATCCTCTCACGGGGGCTCGACAGCGGGCAACGGGCCTCGCGGCACGGGCGCTTGGGCGGCGATCAGGTCGGCGGCCGGCCGACCCCTCGCCGGATCAGCTCGGTCGCGGACCAGGCGCACCCACGGCGCCGTTCACGAACGCAGCCGACCGACGATGGGGCTCGTGGCCGTATTCGCCGGGGGCTACCCCCACTGATTCCTCGATTCCTCCGCGTCCGGGTCCGGGAGCGATGGTCCGGGACACCGATGCGGTGGGCCGGGAGCGCCCGACGTTCTTCGACGCCTGACAGCCACGAATCGCCGCGTGTAGCGTCACCCCATGACCGACGAGATCACGGCCAGGGCAGGCAGAGAGTTCTACACATTCGACGGCCGGATCCTGGAGATCTTCGGCGGCTATCCGAAGCGCTTCCACATCCGGAACATGGCCCTGCGCGTCACGCCCCCCGACCGCAAGGGGAGGCGGACCATCGAGATCATCGCCGGTCCGCCCGAAGCCCCGGCATCGAAGCACACATGGCACCATTCGGCCGAGGAGTGGCAACAGGCCCAGGGCCTGGAAACCCTACTTGAGGCAGTACAGACGGCTATCGCGTCGACCCGGGACCACGAAGCCCAAGGGCGTTTCCCACAACCGTGATCGAGCACGACCACACGGTGTGGACCGGCGCCGACCACGTCTTCGCGGCCGCGCTGCGCCGGGTCCGGGGTTGGCGCCGGTCCCGGCCGACGTGACCGGGGAGCTGTACGTGGCCGGTCCCGGCGTGGCGCGTGGATACCCCGGGTACCCCGGGCAGACCGCGCAGCGGTTCGTGCCGCGTCCGCTCGGCCGCCCGGCGGGCGCATGTACCGGACCGGCTGCGGTGGGGCGCCGACGACCTGCCGGAGTACGTGGGCCGAGCCGACACCCAGGCACGGCAACGACACAGAGCGGGTGCCGGCCCAGGCACTCGCCGACGTGCTCGACATCGACCGGGTGGCCCGCCCCGATGCCCGGATGGACGCGCTGCGCGACGAGTTCGGCTCGCTCATGGTGTTCGACGACGTCAACCGGTATCTGCGCGGCATGCTTGCCGGCCTAGACATCCGCTATCGGGTCGGCGGCAACCGGGCGGCCGAACCCGCCGGCATCCCCGACACCTCGGCACTTCGAACCGCCCTCACCACCTGGTTCGGCCCGCCCCGGCGGGGCTGACACACCCGAATTCCTTTCGCCGGCGCCAAGTGGCCAGGATCCGCCGCTCCTTCGCCGGTTCCATTCCGTGTTCGTCGTGGCGGGGGTGCGCCACGGCGGGGTCGCCGGTGGTCATCCATGCCCAGGTGTCGTGGATGGTCTCCTCGATCGGGCGACAGGAGAATCCGGCGGCACGCGCGCGGTCGCCCGCGATGGTCCACGTCCGGGGTCCGGGCTGCCACAGGGGCAATTCGGTGAAAGGGCTGATGCCACAGCGCCGGAGGAGGCCGTCGTCCACCCAGGCGAAGGAGGCCGTGGAGCCGGTGGTCAGCCGGCAGGCATGGAGCATTCGGGCGAAGGTGAGCGATCCGTCGAGGGGCGTGGCGAGGTTGAACGACGTGTCCTGCGAGCGTGTGGCCACGTCGAGGGCGAAGGTGGCGATGTCGCGCACATCCGTGACCTGCACCTGCCGGTTCGGATCCCCCGGGGCAAGTACGGTCCCGCCGCGCTGCACGCGCCGCAGCCACCACGGCAGACGGCCGACGTATTCGTACGGGCCGACCAGGACGCCGGCTCGCAACATCGTCGATCGGTCGCCGAAGACGGCGCGGACGGCGCGTTCGCAGCCCGCCTTGAGCTCTCCGTAGCGTTGCGGTGCGAACGGCCGCACGGAGCCCGGCGGTGAACCGGTGGCGTCCGGTGGGCAGTTCCGGATCGCCGACTCGTCGCTCACGTGCCGCTCGGGCCAGTCGCTGTAGGCGGCGGCGCTCGACACGAACACGTACCGGTCGACGGCCTCGTGGAGGCTGCGCGCGCCGTGCAGAACGGTGTGGGGGATGTAGCCGCTGGTGTCGATCACGGCGTCCCACGGGCCATACGCCGACAGGCTCGGCATGGCGTCGGGCGACGAGCGGTCGCCGCGCAGGGCCCGGACGCCGGGTGTGTCGGGGCCCGACAGGCCGCGGTTGAACGTGGTGACGCACAGGCCGCGCCGGACGGCCTCCTCGGCCAGGGCACGGCCGAGGAACCAGGTTCCGCCGAGAATCAGCAGCCTCACGAGCGACTCGGCTCCGCCCGCGGAGGTTGGGTCGGGATGACGGGCGGCGTCGGCGCTTCGAGGTGGGCCAGGGACTGGAGGTAGAAGTCGGCCATCCGCTCCCCGAGGGGCAGCGCCTCGTCGACGACGAGGCACAGTTGTGCACTCGTGCCGTGGACGAGCAGGGCCGCCACGAACAGGTGACCGGGCGGCAGAGCGGGATGGAAGGCCACGAACTTCGGGTCGAAGCCCGCACCTGCGGTGAACACGAGCGTGGTGCTGCCGCCGATCACATGCCGGGGATGCAGTTGTCGACCCAGCAGCCAACCGCAGAGGCGACCGGGCAGCCACCGCACGAGGTCCTGGGCCGCCGCGCGACGACTTCGGGCGGCGGCGCCTCGGGCGATGAGGTCCACCAGCCGCTCCCGGGGCGAACCGGACGCGCCGAGCAGGGGCAACCGCAGGGCGAGCACACGGTTGCCCCACGACGGCAGGTCGTCGGGACGGCGGGCATCGACGGCCAGGAACAGCGCGGGCCGGCGCAGCCGTACTCCGGACGCCGCCGACCATCGGTGCAACATGCCGGTGAGCGCGGCGAGATGGGCCTCGTTCGGGCCGCCGCCGAGCGGCTGGGCCACGCGTCGCAGGCGTGCCGTGTCCACGTGGGCGTACAGGAGACGACGTCGCCCCGACAGCGGTGTCGCCGCGCTCGCCCCGACGACGCTAGTCGCGGCGATCTCGCCCAGCAGTCGGCCCATCAGCGCGGCGGCCCGCACCACCCGGCCCGGCAGCGGTGCGGGCCGGCTCGTCCCGGTCGGAGCGGCGCCGGTGAGCACGGTGCGCAGTGTGTGCGACGCCGCGCCGCCGTCCTGGCAGCAGTGGTGGACGCGGTAACACAGGCTGTAGCAGCCGGGTTTGTAGCCGTGGATCAGCGACAGGTCCCAGTCGGGCCGATCCCGTTCCAGCGGGCGGTCGAGCACGCGGGCCGCCACCGCTTCGAGGGGCGTGTCCCTCGCCACCTCGACCTCCACGACGTGCCGGTCGAGATCGAAGTGGTGGTCGTGGACCCACCGGGCGCGCCGTGACGAGCCCACGAGCCGGCAGGTCAGTCCCGGCAGAACATCGACGAAGCCCGCGAGCCACGCGCGCAGATCCTCCACACGCGGTGGGGCGCCCTCGAAATGTGCGATCCCCGAGACATCCGAGCGCCCCGGATCGCGCTCCTCCCATCCGAGGAACATGCGGTCGAGTCCGTGCGCCCGAAAACTGGGTGTCAACGTCACGACCGGGAGCGTACCAACTTTCATGCCGCATACATGACATACAGTAACCAAATGGGCGAACGGGCAATCCCTGATCGCCTTGCATCTTTCCCACGTCTCGGACCCGTGCCCGGCCGTGTCGGTCCGGCTCGCCAAGGAGACCGGCACGGTGTGAGCGTGCCGACGATGCCCGAACAGGCACGAGAAGCGAGCCTGTTGCTCTTCAACGCCGGCCCTCACACCCGTTCCCACTACGCGGGCCGCAATACCCGTCGTTCACCGCGGGCGGCGCGTGGTCCGCCGAGGTCACCACGACCGCACCGCCCGAGCGCCGCGAACCGAGACGGCCCGTCTTCCGCGCAGGCCGGGGCTCTCGCGTGTTGCGAGGACTCGAATGGTTCCCACAAGAGCGGAAACTCCTGCGGGTCACTTGGCTGTCGGCCGGCCGGGTCCACGTGCGATGGCAGAAGCCCGGCACAGACCGGTGGTGACGGCGCGTCGGATGCGGGCGGCGGTGGGGCGTCGCCCGAACAGGCGGGTGCAGACCCCGGGGGAGGGGACTGCCGGAGGTGGCGAGCCGGGGAAACCCCGCTCGGAGTTCGGCCGGTCGGGCCGACGGTTGTCGAACAACTCGGACCCGGTGCGCGCGGCACACCGCCGAAGCGAGACACGCCACCGTGCCCATCGGTGGCCTCCCGTTCGGGAACCCGACGTTTCGTCGGGGCACCGGGCCATGGTGTGGCCGGGCCGTTGGTGGTGCCCTTCCTGCTGCGCATCGCGGCGGACACGTCCACCCCCGAGCGACTCTCGGGACTGTGGATGTGTGCGGTGGTCGCGCGCCGCAACTACTGCACGACCCCGACCCGCAGGTGCGGGAGGCAGCCGCATACGCCCCGGCCGCGGCCTCGAGCCGCGCGGGGGAGATCTCCGCTGCCCTACACGAGCGCCTGCGCACCGAAACCGTCCCGCGGGTGCGCGCGGGCCTGGTCTTTGCGATCGCGCAACCGGCCCGGGAGCACCGCCACGAGGATGCCGCCGCGTTCACCCGCGCCCTGTGGTCGGATACGACCCATCCCCCGGAGATCCGGGTGAGCGCCGCGTTGGGGTGGCTGTGCCTGGTCGACGACCCCGTCCCCGACACCCTGCGCGCCGTGATCGACAAGACCGTCACCCCCGAACTGCACCGGGTGTTGTCCCCGTCGCCCTGGATGAGGCAGGTCGAGGACACCGGCGCCGAAGGTTTGTCGCACACTCTGTGGCAGATGCTCGACCCCGACACCTGGCCCGGCCCCCCGCCGGAGCCCTGCTTCTGACGTCCCGCCCCCGAACCGCGGTGCCCGGATGCCCGGATGCCCGGATGCCCGAGGCGGGAGTCTCCCGGGTACGGCCGGGGCGTCGATGCCCCGGGGCGTATCGGTCCGTCGTCGGATACGACGCGTTGGTCGAACGCGGGAGCCTGCCGGTGGGCGCGGGCACGGGGAGAAGCCGTCGTGTGTCACAGGCAGCTCCACGGCCGGTGGCCGCCTGCGCAGGTGGCGGGGGATTGGGGGAACATCGGGGTGCGGGGTGGAGTGGGCTTCGGCTTGGTGCGCTCGGTCCGGTATCGGGTCGTCACGGATGCGCGGACGACGAACGGGTGCTCGGTGTAGGCGTGTTGCCAACGCACGGGTTCGGCATGCAGGCCGCTCCCCGGCGGACCGTATTGCTCGCCCGCCCCCGGAGGTGGCGTCGGGTCCGGGAAGCGCAGGTCCGGAACCGGTTGTGGCCTCGCCCAGTTCGCCGTATCCGGCGTCAACCCGAGCCTTCGTGCCTCCCGCTCGAACTCGGCCATCGACGTCGTGGGATCGTCCGCACCGTAGAAGTGCACGGCCGTGAACGTGCAGATCACGCCCATCATGCCCGCCTGCGGCTTGGGCCGGGGCGTGGTGTCGCGCCAACACCGATCGAATTCGAAGCGCTCGAACTCCGCACTCGCCGGCCCGAGGAAGACCCCGAAAGGCACCTCCACATCGTCCCGGGCGCGCCTCTCTTCCGCGCGGTGCCGCTCGTACGCCTCCTTCTCCCTCCCAGCAGCCGCGAACTGCCGTTGGCACGCGTACAGTCCGCCGAAGAAAGTGACGACCGCCAGGGTGATCACAGCCAGGACGAACCGTCCGAGCCACAACAGACAACCACCCATCGGCCGCGTATCGGGACGCGAAGACATACGCCCATCATGGCCCGCAACTCCGCCCGGTTAAGCGCTCGTTGCCCACTCGCAACCCACCCCGCCACGCACATCCCCTCGGCACGCACATCCCCTCGGCACGACACGACGCGGCACGACCCAAACCCGGCACGCCACGCCCGACCGGGCCCGTCGGCCACGGTCGAGGCCCGCCCCGGACAGCCTTGCCGATCCCGGACCGGTCGTCGAGCAACGCCCAGGGCTTGTCCTTTTTGCGCCGGCCCGGGTCCGTATTCCCCGGGCGACAGCGGGGAAGCGGTTGTTTCGCATGCCCACGTCGGAGGCAGCGTTCCACCGGCCGCCGACGACGGCTCCCAGGGCGCCCGCCGTTTTGGTACCGGGCCGGTACCGCCGGTGGTACCTGCCTGGTACCTTGTCGCCATGCCAGCTTTGAACATCGAGTACACGGACGAGGAACTCGCCGCCGTGCGCAAGGCCGCGCAGTTGGGGGGCAAGTCGGTGAAGGCCCATGTGCACGACCTGAGCGTGTCCGAGGCCGCCCGCCGCAACTTCGTCATCGGCGCCGCCACGTTCGTCACCGACCACCTGGCCGAGTTCGAGGATGCCTTCCCCGAGGGGCAGCGTTGATCCTGCGTGTCGACGCCGGATGGGTCCTGGACATCCAGACCGCGAACACCCCGGTGAACCTGCCGCTCACCGACTGGGGATCGTTCGCGTTCTGCGTCGAGCGCCACCGCTACGAACGCTTCCGCGGCGAGCTGTACTACGAGGAGACCGCCGCGCGCGCCGCGACCTTCGTCCACTCCATGATCGTCCTGGAGCCCTTCGCCGACTTCAACGCCATCGTCGGCTGCGCCTGCGCCGACCGCTACATGGCCGGTTCCGACGAGCCCCTCACCGTCCCTCCCGGCGGCTGGGTCCAGTTGACCCGCGACATCCGCGAACGCAAACACTCCCTCACCGACGTCGCCCGAACCCTCCGAGCCTGGAGCCGGCCGCAAACCGATTGAACATCGGCCCCATCCCTCGGCGGCGACAACTCCCGTACCCGCGTCGACCCCCGCCGCCCGGGTTCGGTGCTCAGTCCCAGACCAGGGACACGACCCGGTGGCCTTCGGGGCTGTCGGGAAGGTCCGTGAACCGGTCGACCCGGTACACGAATCCTTCGATCACCCCGTCGGCACACAACGATTCGTGATCCACTCGGCGTTCGATCTCCCGCGTCGAGGCGCTCGTGCACACGGCGACGGCCTCGGCCACGACGCCGTCGCGACAGACGAGGTCGTCGTGCGGTTGCACACGGATCCACGCGACGTCGGGCGCTTGCTGGAGAACGCGCAACCGCCGGTGGATCTCTGCGAGTTCGGGACGTGCGTCGGCGGGACGGTCCACGTCCCATTGGTTCGGGGCGAGGGAGTCCTGCGCGTGGTTGCCCACGAAGAACTCGTCGAGCGTGAGCAGCGGGAGGGCTCCGCCGGCGGCCTTGGAACGGGCGATGAGTTCGATGGAGGTGATCACAAGGGCACCGTACGGCCGGCAGTGTCGACACACGACCCGCGAGCGCGAACACCGCCGAAACCCCGCCGGCCGCAGCGCCCTGGCGGGCTCGCTCGCGCGGGTCGACGGACATGCGTCCCGATGAGGTCCCGGAGCGGACCGGGCCGAGGCGGTGTTCGGGAGGCAGGCAGGCGAGGGACGCCGTCGGGCTACCTGCGGAGCGCGGTGTGGGAGGGCAGTTCGGCGAAACGGTCGCGATACTCGCCGGCGAAGCGGCCGAGATGCGAGACGCCCCACCGGTAGGCGATCGTGCCGACGGGGTCGGTGGAGGTGAGGATGTTCTCCCGAATCCGGTCGAGCCGCAGGTTGCGGACGTAGGCCATGGGCGAGAGGCCGAGCCGGTCGCGGAACGCGGAGCCGAGGGTCCGCGGGCTGCACCCCGCGGCATCCGCGATGTCGCCGAGACTGATGTGCTCGGCGAGGTTCGCCTCGATGAACGCGAGGGCTGCCCGCAAGGAGCGCGGGTAGCCGGGTTGCGGACCGTCGTGCAACTCGCCGGTGTGCGAGTGCGGCTGGCCCAGGAGCAGGGCGGTGACCAGGCAACGCACCTGGCTGCGCTGGAGCTCCTCGCGCCGGAACAGCGGGTCGCCCGAGTCCAACTGTTCAAGCAGGGAACCGACCAGCAGCCGCACCGTCCGGCCCTTGGACGCGGCCAGGTCGAGCGCGAAATCGAAGCGCACGGGGGACACCGGGGGATGTCCGGTCAGCGCGGCGAATTCCTGGTCGACCAGGGCGGCGGCGATCCGCAGGCCCAGGAACCGCGTCCTTTGGCTGCGCAGGGGGCGCAGTTCCTGGGTGTCCCCGGGGTTGGCGACTCCCGCTGTCGCCTCGTCGAGGCCGGCCCGCAGGCCGCCGCACGATGCCGAGATGGCGCCGGAGACACCGATGTTGACGAAGTAGGAGCCGCGGTCACGGCCCTTGGTCGAGGCGACGCGCACGTCGAGTGGCGAGGCGAAGTAGCCCACCGCGAAGTCGTGTGCGGCGACGCCGCGCAGTTCGTGATCGCCGCCGCACAGCTCGTCCAGAGGCGATGTGGTGATCGAGCCGCCGAACAGGCGGGTGGCGGCGTTGAGCAGATCCGCGGGGTTTCGGGATCTGGTGATGAGGTGATTGCGCAGCGGGGTCGGCACGATGTGGGGTCACCTCCCTGGAGGCCATCGTCGATCACGGCGGTCGGCGGAGTCGAGTCCCGGTGTGCGCCGGGGCGTGCGAACCGATGAGGGTTGCCTCGAACGCCGATCGGAACGCGGCGCGCGGCGTCAGGCGGCGACGAAACGCTGTCTCGGTTCCCCGACGCCCGTGACGGAGCCGACGAGTGCGTCGCCGTCCGCAAGCCAACGCCCGGGGCGGGCCGCGCCCCATGCCGACTCCCGCAGGTGTTTCGGTGAAGCCCCAATGCCGCCACCCGGTCGGCGTCCAGGTCCTTTTGCTCGCGCAGCCAGGCGAAGACGGGATCCCACTGCCGTTCGGCGTCACGGCCCGCGTGCACCGGCGACTGCCCGACCCCGGGCATGTCGATGTGCAGGGGTGGCGAACCCGCGTTCGCGCAGCAGTCGGCCGCGTGCGTAGCTCTCCTCCTTCCACACGTCGATCCCCCCCACATCATGACCACCGGAGGGCGCACGGCTCCCGTGGATGGACGTGCCACGAAGAACCGCAGCACCTCCCCTCTCCGGCACACCCGCCGAAGGGCAACGTCACGTGCCGAACCGGCACGCGCTCCAGCGCGGACACCCGGCCGAAGTACTCCACGGCCCGGTCGTACGCGTGCTGCTTCGCCGGGTGCAGCGGGCAGGGGTATCGGCCCAGGAACGCGAACCGGTACGCCTGCCACCGGTTCTCCAGCGCTTCGTCGCGATCGCCACTCTCCTCGGCCGTGCGCGCCCGGGTCGCGAAATCCTCCGCCCCGGCCGGCCAATGCCCGGCCCAGGACAGGGGATCGGTGCCCGGAAGCGTTTCGATGTGCCGCGCGGCGGCATTGTGGCCGATGGCGTTGAACGGGTTCTTGCGCTGCTCCAGATGCTCGCGCAGCCACTGCTTCGCCTCGGGCAGGGTTCGGGTTGTTGCAGCAGACGTTCGTTTCTCCTCGTCCGTCTTTCCTCGTGCGTCGCGCGAACGGCGGGTCGTCGAAGACGCCCTTCGCGCCGGCTGGTTACGCGGGCTCGGCCATGAGCCGGTGGCAGGAATCGACCAGCGGATACGCCTCGAAGTGGCGCTGCGCCTGCTCCAGGCCGACGATCGCCACCGAGGTCTCCACGAGCGTTCGGCAGCGCTGCGTACGCCGGCCGACGAACGCCCGGATCCCCGCGCCGACCGATGCGTGCCGCCCGAGCTCCCGGGCCAGCAGGAGGCCGTCCTCGACGGCCAGGGCGGCGCCGCTTGCCATCTGCGGTGCGGGCGCGTGCGCGGCGTCACCGATGACCACGCTGTTGCCCCGATTCCAGGCACCCGCCAGGAGCGCCGTCAACACCGGGCGGCGCACCACCGATTCCGACCCGGACACCATGGAGCGGATCTCCCGCACCCGACCGGGGAAGGTCGCCTGCAACTCCAGTAGGCGCGGGACGAGTCGGGTGTCGGGCAGGACGCTGCGTTCCACCCCGTTCTCGGTCAGGAACACGTACGCCCGCGTGTCCGAGAGGGGCACGAGACCGGCCGTGTCGGTCTTCCCGGCGAACTGATGGATCCCGGTGGCCCACGGCGGGCGGGGCACCAGAGCCCGCCAGACCATCTGCCCGTGAAAGTCGAGTGAGGTCCGGAGCCCCAGCAGGTCCCGCGTCGTCGAGCGAATCCCGTCCGCGCCCACCAGCAGCGCCACCTCGCGGACCGTCCCGTCCGACAACCGCGCCCGGACCGACTCGCCCTCCTGCTCCACCGCGGCAACGGTCACTCCGTGGCGTATCTCCACGCCGCACCGCTCGGCTTCCGCGCGCAGGATCCGGTGCAGTACGGGGCGCGCGATGCCGACCATCGCCGGCCGCCGCGCACCGATAAGCCGCGGCAACCGGATCTCGTTTACCCGCTCGCCGTTCACGTCCACGTGCGTGATCGTGTTCATGCCGAAGCCCTCGGCCAGACACGCCTGCGCCAGACCCGACTCGTCCAGCGCGCGCAGCGAAGGACCGGTCAGGCACAACCCCCATCCGGACGTCGCCTCCGGCGGGCCGATCTCCACGATCTCGACCCGCCACCCGTCGCGTGCCAGCGCGGTCGCCGCGGTCAGACCGGCCACTCCCGCACCCACGATCACAGCCGTCCGCGCACCGCGATAGCCGTCCACATACGCCTCCAGAGCGCCGATTTCCTCGGAACCCTAGGACGCGTCGGCGCTCGGCATTATCCGAATCGGGCGACGGCCATCCACTGTCGGCAGGCGATGGTTCGAGCGGCTGATTCCGGGGGTGGTCGGCGGATCGCAAATGGGGCTGCCGATGCGTCCGAAGTCCTCACCGAACGCGTCCTCGCCGAACACGTCCTCGTCGCAACGGACGAGGTTGGCACGGGCCTTCGCGGCTTGTGCATGCATCGTGGGTCGAGGACGGCGATCCGGTGCCTACTCGGGTGTACTTGAGTACGCGTACTCTGCTGCGCGCCGTGCGGCGCTCCTAGGTTTGGCTCGAAGTCGACGAGAGCACGACGTCGACGCGACCTCGGGAGAGACATGATGCGGGCCGGAACCGGACCTCGGAACACATTCGCCGCGATCGTCGTGACCACGGCGGCGCTGACGCTCGTCACCGGGTGCGGGCACGCGGAAGCGGGAGCGCGAGATGCCGGGGCGCCGGTCGGCGCGAGCGAGGTGTCGCCGGCGCCGGCCGGTACAGGCGAGGCGCCGCCACCGGACGAGGACGCCTCGAGCGGCGACGACATACCGGGCGTGCGGGTGAACGACACGAAGGCGCGGTTGAGTTACGTACGGCCCTCCGGATGGACGGACATGATCCAGGACTACCCGGACGTGCTGACGTCCGGCGTGAAGACCGGCAGGCAGTGGCAGCCGTCGGACGGCATCGGCAGGCCCGCCGACGCGGCGTACTTCCATGTACAGACGCTCGATGGGCCATTGCTCGCGGCATCCGGCGGCACCTGGCACGCGGCCAAGACCTTCACGAACATCATCGCCTGCCCGCACGAGTACCAGGGCAGACTCGTCGCGGACACCGAGGCCACCCGGGTCGACGGCCACGACGCCTGGTACTCCGAGGGCGAGTGCGTCCTTCCGGGCACCGATCGGCCGCCGCTGCGCACCCGCGTCACCTTCATCGACACCGGCGGCGACGCCGTCATCGTCACGGGCAGCGCGAGCGCGCCCGCACGACTGGACGAGATCGCCATGATCACCAAAAGCCTGCGGGTCCAATAGGCCGACGCCATCGGGCGACCTCGAAACGCGCCACCGAACGCCGACGCCGCCTCGGGCCCGTCCGTACGGTCGTCGACGAACCGCATACGCAACCCGGGCATGCCCGACTCGGTGAGGAGCCGTCCGTGTGCTCGCGGCTCGATCCGCGGTCGCACCCGACCGGCACCGCCACCCCGCGCCCACGACCGAAACCGGCCCCGACTCGACCCCACCGCGCGAACGGCGGGTATGCGTAGGGATGCCGGCGGGCGCCCGTGTCGTCGACAAGGCGCCCCTGCCGCCCCGGCCGGGCGGCCGGGAACGCCACCCGACCGAGCGCGATGCGCGCCGCGGATCCGGCCCACCGCTGTCCTCTCGCCACGCTCTCCGGCGGGAACGCCCCCAGTCCGTCGCGGTGTTCGCGGATCGTACGGCGAAGGATTCCGATGAGAGGTAGGGGACCGACAGCGCACGAGTAGACGCGGGGCACGGTGGCGGAGGCGATCGTGGTCCCCGACAGGAACAAGCACTGAAGACGCGACAGCCAGGGCCGGTGACCGGAGCACGTATCCACCACGGCGACCGGGGGGCGGCCGGATGAGCTTGGACCACCGGGCCCTGCTCGTGTTCCGCCGGACCTGACGTCGTACCCGGCGGCACGCGGCGCGGTGGGCGGGATGGCACGAGGGCGTGGTGCCGGCCGCGGCACGGGACGGGCACGACACCGCCGCCCCGCCCGCACCCGCACGACGCGGTGCCGGTGCACGCGATCGACGGGGCGCTCAGGACGTACGAGTACGAGGGATCCCGCGCCATCGCGACCGACGCTTCCGCGAACTCCGGCTCGGGACATCCCCGAGGGATCGATACCGGGCGCCACGGCGAGGAAGAACGCGGGCGCGGGTGTGTGGTGGTCGATCCGGCTCGAGTTGATCGGAGGCGGCATGGGCAGGTTGTTGTGGCCGCGGCCCGGCCGGGTGTTCGCGGTCAGCCCCGCGCACACTCTCCACCAGTCGGTGGAGGTGATCGACGACGCGTTCGCGCGCTGGGACCGGTCCCACCTCCACGAGTTCACCTTCCCCGCAACCGGCCGCACCGCCAACCGAGCACCGCTACGGCGCGGACTTCATCGACGACAAACTCGACGCCGACACCACCCTCGTCGGTGAAGTCCCCACCCCGGCCGCCGACTTCGAGTACGTCTTCGCCGTCTTCGCGCAGCGCGCCGAGGCGGCAGCTGTTGACGATCAGCGCTCCGTCGCGCACCGCCGGCATCGCCAACGGGGCTTGCCGGCGGGCCGGGTCGAGCCCTGGAGTCGGCGCGGCCCGACGTGCACGCGGTGGATGGCGAGGCGGCCGTAAGCGCCGACCTTCCGTATCAGGCGCTACTGATGACGCGCGCGGCGACGTGCGGACCGACCGCATGCGCGCGGGCGTGGTTCTGCGGGCGGACGACCACGCGCCGCGCCATGATCCGAAGAGGGATGCGACCGATGCCGGGGCGACCGGTCTCGAGGCCGGATGACGAGATCGCGGTCCTCGGCTCGCCTCGGCGCGGGACGGGGGGTTGGTCGTCCGGGGCCGCGAGCCCCTCCCATCCAATTGTCATCCGAACGATGACGCTAATGCTTGTCATCTAATAGACGACATGCTACAAAGGTGTCAGCGAAGCGCATTGGCGGCAACCGCCCGAACCGGTGCGGAGGACGGGCACCCGAACTACCTCTCGCCTCGCCCTCCGCACCCCCGTGGGCAGCCCGAAGGACAGGAAGGGGTGGCGGCCGCGATGGTCATGCGACACGAAAAGTTCCTCGACCACGTCAAGGAGCGCGGCGAGTACGACACCGTTGGGGAAGCCGAGCGCGCGGCCCGTGTGGTGCTCGCCCTGCTCGGCGCGCACTTGGTCGGCGAGGTCCGCGCCCGGCTCGCCGCCCGGCTGCCGGACGAATTCGCCCTGATCCTCCTGAACCCGCTGCAGAGCGCCGAACCGCTGCCGACGGAGCGGTTCGTCAGGGCCACCGCAGCCTGGATCGAGGGCGCCACCGAGCAGACCGCGACCTGGGACGTGAGCGCCGTGCTGTCCACGGTCGCCGACGCCGCCGGCGACGACCTGATGGAGCAGATCCTGCTCCAGCTCCCCGCCGGCTACGACCTCCTCTTCGGCCGCCACCAGCCCACCTGACCCCAACCCCGGGACCACAACACCCGCACTGCGCACGCAAGGCCCGCAGCGAGGTCGCCGTCGTCCAGGGTGCGCGGTGATGCGGCGATGCGGTCGGCAGGCGCGCGCGGTGGATGGCGCCGGTTGGTTCGACGACCACCGTCGTGCACCCCGCGCGTGCGGTTCACCATTCGCCGGCGTCGCGGGTTCCCGCCTTCGGCTGGGGCGGACCATGATGGAGCCCTGGGAGGGCATCCGAGTTCGGGGTGCCTTCCGAGGTGTTGACCGACAACGGCAAGCAGTTCACCGGCAAGTACACGAAGCCGTTCCCGGCCGAGGTGCTCCGACCACATCCGCCGCGAGAACGGCATCACCGCCAGGCCGACCAAGCCCCGTTCGCCTACGACCACCGGCAAGATCGAGGCGGCCTGCGGCGTCGACACTGCCCGCCGGGCAGGCGGCGGCCCGGCTCCTGTGCCACGGTGTCGGGGCGCCGGCCGTGTCGGGCCATGCGCTCGCGCCGGGCGCGAGCGGGTGACGCTGGGGGCCCGGCGCCCTTCGTCACGCCGCGCCGGGCACGATCATCTTCGCCAGTTGGGCCGCGGCGCCGGTCACGACGCCACCGCCCAACGCGATCGACGCGACGCCCAACACGATTCGACGCTTCACACGTGCGATCACATCCACCTCCGGGGTGGGGGTTCGACGACCGAGCGTGACGCGACCATCCTTGCGGGTCGCGGTGATCGACTCAAGACGCCCGGCTGTGAGTGGGTGGTGCCCGTCGGCGAAGGCGTCCCCGCGCCAGAGGTCGAGTGACCGTGCCCAGTGCGACGCGGCACCGTGGTCGTCGTCCGCGCGCCGGCCCCGGGCGGCCGGATCGCGGAAACGATGCAGATCGACGACCGACGTGTCGGTCTCCAGCAGGTAGCCGCCCGAGCGCCGGGCGATGCGCGCCTGCGTGGCGCGCAGTCGTCGGCGCAGCCGGGAGACGTAGCTGTACAACGTGTGGCGGGCCCGGTCCGGGCAGTCATGACCCCACACCCGTTCGACGACGGACTCGATGGGCACGACGCGGTTGGCCTCGACCAACAGCACGGCCGGCACGCACCGTTGACGGATATGGCCCAGGTCGAGCGGTGCCCCGTCCATCCGGGCCTCGATGTCGCCGAGGACGCCGAATCGCGGAATCATCCGCACCTCCGGTCGTACACTCCGCTCGCCCCGACGGTATGGCCGGGACATCGTGGGCCGGGCCGGCAACCGGGGCCGGGAGGGCCGGCCACATCGGGATCGGGGCGGCAGGCACTCGAGATCATGAGGTTTCCGCATCGTCGAATACGCGAACCGCGTGCCACCGATACTTGAACCGAACAGTCGCTCCGAGGAAGCCCACATCGGCCCCTCGCGCTGCCCCGAACATGTTCCGAACAGCCCGAACAGGGCAAACTCGGTGCTCGGCCGGTCGGTGGACGGCGTCGGCATGCCCCCGATGTGTTGTGCCGCGCTCCGGCCTTCGTCAGAATCGCCGGATCAGGTGGTCGACGACGTCGGCGAGTTCGTGTCGATCCCGATAGGCGGCGCGTTGGCGGTCGGCTCCGTTGCCGTGGGTGTTCAGGCGGGCCAGGCCGGCTTCGACGGTTTCGAGATCGCCGTGTCGTCGAAGCGCGGGTTCGATGCGGGTCGCCAGTTGTTCGACGAGCGTGGGCATGGCGACCAGGCGCCGCGTGCGCAGGTCGATGCCCTGTCCGGTCAGGCCGTCCTTGGCGGCCCGCCAACACGCGGCACGCAGGATCCCCGGATGGGGGCGCAGCGGGGGGATTCCGGTTCCGATCTCGGCCAATGCCGTGGAGGCCAGTCCTCGAACGACGGCGGCGAGCAGTACGAGGTCCTCGGGGGTGGGGGCCGCGTCGGGGGCTCTGATCTCGAGGGTGGGTACGTGGTGGGAGGGTCTGATGTCCCAGTACAGGCCCCCGCGTCCCATGATGCTTCCGGTTTCGACCAGGTCGTCGACGAGGTCTTCGAAGTGTGCGCGTGATTCGTGGTGGGGAGGAGGGCCGGCGGCGGGCCAACGGGCCCATGCCATGGTGCGCCAACTCGCGTGGTGGGTGTCGCGGCCCTGCCAGAACGGTGAGTTGGCGGCGAGGGCGATGATGACGGGCAGCGACGTGCGCAGATGGTTGCTCACTCGTAGTGCCGTGTCCGGGTCCGGCATGCCGATGTGGAGGTGGCAGGCGCAGACGCTTTGTTCGTCGTCCAGGGCTCCGAACATCGCCAGGCTCTCGGCGTAACGGTGACCGTCGCTGGGCGGGGGTGGGATCGGGTGCCCCAGAGGGGGCGTGCCACTGGAGATGACGGCCAGGCCGTGGCGCGCCGCGGAGCGGGCGACCGCCGCCCGCATGGATCGGACCTGCTCGGCCAGGGCGGTGAGGTCGAGGTGCGGGTCGGTGCGGGCCTCGACCTGGTAGCGCGTGAATTCCGTGGTGACCCGGTCGCCGAGTTCGCGGGCGGTGTCCGCGATCACCTTCTCCGCATCCGGGCGCACCTGTCGGGTGACCGGATCCACCAGGAGGTATTCCTCTTCCGCCCCCACTGTCAGGGGATGGGCGTTCGCGTCGTTCGTGCGAGCGGGGTCGTGGGGCATGCCGGCCACCTCCTGTCGCGATATGTGATCATCCTGGCACACGGAGCGAGTATGCGGCTCGGGTGGAGCAGTGTGTCCGGTCGGCGGCCGGAAGTCTTCGCCTCCTCATGGGGCCGCTCCGCCCATCGCACCACTGTGTCGACCCGCGTCCCCTGTTGCACGGGTCGGGAGTATGCGGCCGGTGCCGGCCGGTCGTGCCCGGAGGTGGCCGCGAGTTACGTGACGTGGCGGGCGCCGGGTACCGGATCTCCGTGTCGTTCAGCGCGCGGGTGATCCGGGCCGTGCCGCCAGCGCATCACGTAGGGCGGAGCGTGAGGTGATGCCCAGTTTCGGGAAGATGCGGTACAAGTGGGCGCTGACGGTGCGCGGCGACAGGTAAAGGCGTTCGGCGATCTCCTTGTTGCTGAGCCCCGTCGCGGCGAGTTCCGCGACCTCCATCTGCTGCGGGGTCAGCAGTTCGGCGCCCTGGCCCGGTGCATCGCTCGGTTCACGGTGCACCGCCACGCCGGAGGCGCGCAGTTCGTGTTCGGCGCGGCGGCACCAGGCGGTCGCGCCGATGCGGCGGAAGATGTCGGCGGCGCGCTGGAGTTCCGGTCGTGCGTCGCCCGGGCGATGGTTGCGCCGGTGCAACTCGCCCAGCAGGAGCCGGAGTCGGGCGTGGTCGAAGGGCCACTGTTCGACCATGGGCAGTGCCAGGGCGGACCTCAGCCGTGCTGCGGCCGCTTCGGGGGCGGGGGCCGCGTCGATCAGGGAGTGGGCCGCGGCCATGTGCAGCCGCAGCCGTGGGGTGCGGTCGGCGACCGCGGCGCGGTCGGCGGCGGCCACCTGGGCCGCGGCTTCGGCGACGCGCCCGGTGCGCATCGCCGCCTCGACGAGGTCGAGCAGCATCCAGGGTCCGTAGCCCGGCGCGGCGGCACTGTCCGGCACCCCGCCGTGCACACACTGCTCATAGGCGGCCTCGTAGTCGCCCTGGGACAGTTCGGCCAAGGCCCGGTTCCGCGCCGACAGCACCAGGTGGAACCGGCTGCCGCGCGGCTCGGCCCACTGCTCGACGGTGCGGCTGTAGGCACGGGCGCTGTCCACGTCGCCGCGGCCGGCGGCGACCCAGCCGAGTGCGCAGCGCAGGTCCTGGGCCGGCAGTTCCAGGTCGTGGCGCACGCACAGGTCCAGGCCCGCGTTGGCGGCCGCTTCCGCCTCGTCCCATTCTCCGGACAGGGTGTGGTCGTGCGCTTTGAACCAGTAGCCGCCGGCGGCGTACGTCAGTGCCCCGCGACCGGTCTCCTGCTCGACAAGCCGGGCGAACTGGGGTCTGCACATATGGAGTTGGTCGATCCACGCGGCGGCCCGGCACAGCTCGGCGACGTATCCGGGCGGCGCGGTCTCGGCCGTGTCGGCGAGGTGTGCGCCGAGCCGGTCGGCCAGTCCGGAGGCGGTAGTCGGCAGGTCGGCGAGCACGTCGTACATCAGGGCCGTCAGCGCTCCGGGACGGGCGCCGTCGGCGGGCTTCACCAGGTCCCGCAGGCGTTCCCATTCGGCCGGGTCCTGAGCGTACGCGGCGGCGACCAGCCGTACCTGAAGGGCCTGGTCGGTCGCGTCGCCTGCGGCCGGCGCGCGGTCGAGGAGCCGCCGGACCGCGGCCAGATCGCCGTCGCGCAGCAACAGGACCCGGGCGCGGGTGGTCAGGCCGTGGGTCAGGTGCTCGGGGCGGTCCACGGTGCGGCGGGCTTCGTCCACGAGGCGCTGCGCGGCGTCCATCTGCCCTGATTCGCTGGCCAGTTCGGCGGCCCGCTGAAGCCTGCGCGCGGTAGCACCGGACTCCGGGGTGAGCGCCGCGGCGCGGCGCAGCGCGGTGACCGCGAGTCCGGCTCCGCCGCGGGTGCACAGGGACTCGGCGGCGCTTTCTATTTCCGCGGCGACCTCCTCGTCGGGTTCGACCGCGGCGGCCGCCAGGTGCCACATCCTGCGTTCCGGTTCGCGCCGGTACTGCTCGGCCAAGGTCGTGTGGGCGTCGCGGAGTTCGTCGGGCGAGGCGGTCGCGATGATCGCGGAGCGCACCAGGGGGTGGCGGAACCGCAGGCCCGAGGGGGTGGAGTCGCGGGCGATCAGGCCCAGGCGTTCGATGGCCACGATGTCGTGCGCCGTCAGGCCGCTGGGCCGCCGCACGTCGGCCGCGCTCTCCAGCCCGTCGCCGTCCAGCGCGGCGCGCAGCAGGGCGGTGCGCAGGGCGGACGGCAGGGTCAGGGCGCGGCCGGCGTACCCGGTCTCCAGGCGGCTGCGCAGCGGCGCCCCGGAGGGCAGCAGGTCCAGGCTGTCGGCGGCGTCGGTGCCGAACGCGGCGGGAAGTTCGGCGATGGCCAGCGGATTGCCGACGGCGTCGGCCAGCACCCGGTCCCGGACCGCCGCGGGCAGGCCGGGGTGCAGTTCGGCGAGGAGCTCGGCCGCGGCCTCGGCGTCCAGCGGGGGGACTTCCAGCATGCCGATGCCGGGGGACACCCGTTCGGTGGCGGTCAGCGGCCGGCGGGCGAACACGGCGCGGATGTCGTACGGCTCCAGGCGCAGGATCAGGAACATCACGACCTCGCGCGTCGGACGGTCCACCCAGTGCGCGTCCTCGACGGCGATCAACACGGGACCGTCCTCGGCGACCGCGGCCAGCACGGACAGCGAGGCGATGGAGACCGCCAGCCGGTCCGGCGCCGGCCCGTCCCGGAATCCCATCACCCGGCGCAGCGTGTCGCGGTGGAACGGTTCAACCCGGTCGAAGTAGGCCGGCACGGGCGCGAACAGCTGGTGGAGGCCGGCCCACGCCATCTCGGCCTCGCTCTCGTAGCCGGTGCCGCCCAGGACGCGCATGCCCCGTTCCCGGCCGTAGGCGACCGCCTCGCGCAGCAGGACGGACTTCCCCACCCCCGGATCCCCGTGCAGCGTCAGGTTGCACGGCGCCGATGGCGCCCTGTCCACGGTCGCCCGGATCGCGGCCAACTCCCGCTCACGCCCAATGATGCGCACATGCGCTCCTTCCCCCGTGCGGCGCGGGCACCGGTCCGCGTGTGACATCGTGCGGTCGTGCGCGGCCGTGTGCAGTCAGATGACCGATGGCAACACCCGGGCCCCTGAACAGACTGGAGGCGTCTGCGAAGGAGTACCAGCGATGCCGAACGTACGGGTCCACCCCGGAACCCCCGATGAGGTCGAACTCGCCTACGAGGCGGCCGGTTCCGGACACCCGGTGATCCTGGTGCACGGCTGGCCGTTCACCTCGCGGTTCTGGGACGGGCAGATGCGCACGCTCACCGACGCCGGCTACCGCGCGATCCGTTACGACCGGCGGGGCACCGGGAAGTCAGCCCATCCGTGGAGCGGTTACGATGCCGAGACCCTGGCCGGGGACCTGCTCGCGTTCCTGGACCATCTGGACGTCGGCCCCGTGGCGGCGGTGGCCTTCGGGTCGGCGGCCGCCGAGACCGCCCGCGCCGCGGTGCGCGCGCCGGAGCGCTTCGCCCGGCTGGTCCTGGCCGGGACCGTCGTGGCCTCCGCCGACAGCGCACGGATCCGGGACCTGGCCACCGCCGCACGCCGGCATCGGATCGCGATGCTGGACGACCTGATCGGGCGATGCTTCTCCGTCGACGGGGAACGCGTGCTGGACGAGCCGACCCTGCGGCACCTGGTGCACGACGCGGCGGCGGCGTCCGCGCAGAGCACGCTGGACGCGCTCGCCTCGTGGTCCGCCGCCGACTTCCTCGCCGACCTCGAACGCGTCGCCCTGCCGGTGCTGGTCGTGCACGGGGCCGCCGACGCGTTCATGCCGTACGCGGTCAGCGGTGCCCGTGCGGTTGCCGCGGCACGGGCCGCCACCTCGGTGGTGATCGACCACGCTCCTCATGCCATGCCCCTCACTCATCAGCACGAATTCGACACGGCGGTACTCGACTTCCTCAGCGGTCCAACCGCGTCGGGAGCCGCATCCGGGACGGCGTGACCCGCCGGGTCGAGGGCCGTGCGCGATGCCGCCGTGCACGAACACGGCCCACGGCCGTAAACCAGGAGCCACCCCAGGATCGTCGCAACCAGGGGCTCGCGCCGATCGCCCCTGTCTGCCGTGTGCGCGACTCTCGGTGCCATCCGCCGACCGGCGCAACGACCCGGGCACGCCCGGCCCTGGGAGTCGGTCCGCGACGCTGCGCCTCGGCACCGCCGCCGCCCCTGCCGAGAACCGCGTCCACGCGTTCGCCGAGGCGTTCCTCGACGTCTCGGTCCCCTCGCACGTCACCCATGAGGACCCGGCCGCGCACACGCGGGCATCGAGGCCTGGGGCTTCGGCGGCGCCGCCCGGACACCCGCCACCGCCCCGTCGCCGCCATTGCCCGCGACGCTTCCGCGACGCGTTCCGCGAGCCTCCTCGTCGGTGGCGGGACCGGCACCTGCACGATGAGGCGGGCGGACGCGGACGGCCCCGCGATCAGTCGCCGGATGACCCCGTCGCGCCCGAGGCGACGGCGCAGCCGGCCCCGTTCCCACCCGCCGGCGATACGGGCGATACCGCACCGGATCCGGCAGCGGCGGCAGATGCGGCCGCTGGCGCCGCGCGGCGCGGTTGGCCACGATGTAGCCGGGGAGACGCGGTGCTCGGTGTTCGGCCGAGCAGCGGGCCGGTGCGTCGAGCGTGGAGGGGGTGCCGCGTGTTGCTGTTGGAGACGGACGATGTGCCGCCGGCCGACCGGATCGAGCTCTACCACACCGTGGCGACCGGCGCAGCAGGCGCGAGTTCGGTCGAGCACGAGCCGGGCGAGCGGTTCCGCAAGCGTGTGGAGACCTGGACGTTCGGGCCGGTCGTCCTGTTCGCGACCAGCGGCTCGGGGATGCGTTACTGGCAGACCGCGCGGCATCTGCGCATGGACTCCAGGAACACTGTCTCGGTCATCACACAGCCGGTCGGGCGAGGCGGCTTCATCTGGAACGACCATCAGCGGGCGGTCACATCAGACGACCTGGTGCTGACATCCAAGAGCGCCGGCTACTGGGAGACGCGTTGGTCCGGCACGGGCACCAGCGTCGCGTTCATGGTGGACGTCGAGCAGTTGGAATTGCCCGAACGGGTGATCCACAACGCCGTTCCCCTCATCGGGCGCAGCCCGATCACCCCGCTGCTGCTGTCGCATCTGCGCGCCCTGCACCATGACGCGGACCGGCTGGTGGACACCGTCGGCGCGCAAGACATCGGCGGCTCGACGTTGGCGCTCACCAGGGCGCTGGTGGCCTCATTGGCGCAAGGACCGCAACAGCGGACCGTCGCGGAGGAGACGCTGCTGATCCGCGTGTTGGCCTACGTCCGGGCGCACCTACGTGATCCAGGGCTGACACCCGCGAAGGTGGCGGCAGTACACAACGTTTCGGTCCGGTCGCTGTACCGGGTGTGCGAGGAGGGCGGGGTCAGCCTGGAGCAGTGGATCATCCGGCGGCGACTGGAAGCCGCCCGCCGCGAACTCGTGGCGCCCGAGCACGCGCATCGGACCATCGACGCGATCGCACGGTCGTGGGGCTTCGCCAGCCCCTCCCATTTCGGACGGCGTTTCCGCGCCGCGTACGGCACCACCCCGCGCGCGTGGCGCGCCGGAGGCGGGACACCGGCGAGGACGGTGAATTGACATGCTTTTGCTGGACACCGACCACCTTCCCCCGGCCTCTCGGATGGACGCGTACCGCGACATGGCGATCGCGGAGGCGGGCATGTGCGGGATCGAACACGAAGGCGACGCCGACGCGCGGTTCCACAAGCGGATGGAAGCCTGGTACTTCGGCCCCGTCACGCTGTTCCGGACCCGGGGCTCGGGAATGCGGTATTGGCAGACCCCCGCGCACTTGCGCCGGGATTCTTGGGACACCGTCTCGCTCATGACGCAGACGACCGGGGCCGGCGGGTTCGGGTGGGGAGGGCTGCAGCGCCGACTCACGTCCGCCGACATCGCGCTGGCCGGCAAATCCGTGGGCCCCTGGGAGTGCCGGTGGTCGGGAACCGGCGAGAGTCTGGCGCTGATGTTCGACGCCGACCGGCTCGGCCTGTCCGACGGCATGGTCCGGAGCGCCATTCCGCGTATCCCGCACAGTGAGATCACCCCGCTCGTGCTTGCCCACTTGCACGCGCTCGGCGTCGACGCCGACCGGCTGGCCACCGATGCCGGCGCCGAGGCGATCGGCGACTCCGTGATCGCCCTGGCGCGCGCTCTCGTCGCGTCCGTGGCCGACGGCGCCGCGAGCCGCGACGTCGTGGAGGAGTCACGCCTGCCGGTGATCCTGGCGTACGCCCGCAGCCACCTCCACGAGCCCGACCTCACTTTGGCCCGGATCGCCGCGGCCCACGACTTGTCCTTGCGGAGGCTCTACCGCGTGTGCGAGGCGGGTGGTCTGGACTTGGCCGACTGGATCACCGGACAGCGCCGCCGCGCCGTGCGCCGGGCCACCCGCCGGGGCGTCTGAACGCAGGTCCTCAGATCCGGAGTTCGACCTCCGGCCGGGCACGCCGGCGCGTGCCCGCCCGGAGG